>CAZSNA010000012.1:7425-59376 GCA_964607825.1 uncultured Fibrobacteraceae bacterium
GTGGTCTACTCGGAGCAGGTCACCACCCTCACGGGCCAGCTCGGGCTGACGTTCCACTTCGACGTGAAGCCCATCTACTAGGCGTAGCCGCTCCGGAAAACCAGCGCAGCCGCCCGGAACAAGAAACCGCCGCCCCCACGAGAGGAGCGGCGGTTTTTCTATGCAGTCGCGGTCGCGGCTACTTCTTCTTCTTGACGACCTTCTTCTTGGCCTTCTTCTTCGCGACCTTCTTCTTGGCCACCTTCTTCTTGGCGACCTTCTTCTTGGCCTTCTTCTTCGCGACCTTCTTCTTGGTCACCTTCTTCTTGGCGACCTTCTTCTTGGCCACCTTCTTCTTCGCGACCTTCTTCTTGGCGACCTTCTTCTTGGCGACCTTCTTCTTAGCCACCTTCTTCTTCTTCTTCGTGGCCTTCTTCTTGGTCGCAGCTGCCAGCTTCAGACTCTCCTCCATCTTGGACCTCGCTTGCTGACATGTAACTCCGGCCGCCCGACGCACCATTGGACGACCACGAATTGTCCGACACTGGCTCCGTCCATGTGTCCATGTCCCTCGCGCCTTGCCGACCCCACCGACCGTCCAAGATGTCTTGCGTCGTCGGGGAGATAGGCCGTGCGCATCGGAAGTGAACAATTCGCGAACCAGTCGAAAGCATTATTGAGAGCGTCAAAAAGAGTGTCAACGAAAAAAAGAGATCGGCGGTGGCCGATCTCTTCTTTCGATGATGGTGCTCGGGGCGGGATTTGAACCCGCACGGCTTGTGGCCACTACCCCCTCAAGATAGCGTGTCTACCTATTCCACCACCCGAGCACGTAAGGGTGCGCGACTACTCGCCGCCGCCGTCGGCGGCCGCGCCGTCGTCGACGACGGGTTCGGCATCGGCCGGCGCCGCTTCGACCGGCGCGTCGGTGGCGGCCGGGGCGTCCGTGTCCAGCGGCATCGTGATGTCGCTCGTCAGGGTGCCCTCTTCGAGCGCATCGCTGATGGCCGAGCTGTTCGTCGCACGGTCGGCGGTCAGGATGAACAGGATCGCCGAGGTGAGGAAGAAGCCCACCGCCAGGTACACGGTCACCTTGGTCAGCGCGGTGGTCATGGTGCGCGAGCCGAACATCTGCTGCGGAAGTCCGCCGCCGCCGCCGAAGGCGCCGGCCAGGCCGCCGCCCTTGCCCGACTGCATGAGCACGACGACCACCAGCAGCAGGCTGACGATCACGTGGATGATCATGAATATCGTGTACAGCATCTGGGATTCTCCCGGGTCGTGCCAAGCAAAGTAAACGCCACCGATAGCCCGGCGGCGACGACTAAACTAACATCCGCCCCCCCGAATGTCAACCTGCCTGGACAAGCCGGGTCAGGCGTCGCCGAGGGCCGCCACGCCCGGAAGTTCGCGCCCCGCCATGAATTCCAGCGAAGCGCCGCCGCCCGTGGAAATATGGCTGATGCGCTCGGACAGCCCCAGCTGGTTGATCGCCGCGACCGAGTCGCCGCCGCCGACCACCGAATGGGCGCCGGCGTCGGTGGCCGCCGCGACGGCCTCCCCGACCGCGCGGGTGCCCGTGGCGAAGACCGGGATCTCGAAGACGCCCAGGGGGCCGTTCCAGAACACGGCGCGGGAGCCGGCGATGATGTCGGAGTAGGCGGCGACGGTCCGGGGTCCGACGTCGAGGCCCTGCCAGCCGTCGGGAATGTCGGTGACCAGCACCTCCCGGCGCTCGGCCTCGCCGCTGAAGTCGTCGGCGATCACCACGTCCTCGGGCAGCAGCAGCTTCGCGCGCGAGGACTCGGCCTTGGCCAGGATCCGCTCGGCCACGTCGAGCAGGCTGTCGTCCACGAGACTGTCGCCGATGGACAGGCCGTGCACCTTGAAGAAGGTGAAGATCATGCCGCCGCCGAGCAGCAGGTTGTCCACCGAATCGAGGAGGTTGAGGATGACCTCGACCTTGCCCTTGACCTTGGCGCCGCCGAGCACGGCGGTGAAGGGACGCGGGGGATCGTCGACCAGCCGGCCCAGGTTCGCGAGCTCCTTCTCCATGAGGAACCCGGCGCAGGCCTGGCGGAAGTGGCCGGCCGCGCCGACCGTCGAGGCGTGGGCGCGGTGCGCGGTGCCGAAGGCGTCGTTCACGTAGATCTCGCCCAGCTCCGCGAGGCGGCGCGAGAAGTCGGGCTCGTTGTCGGTCTCGGCGGAGGCGAAACGCAGGTTCTCCAGCAGGAGCACCTCGCCGGCGCCGAGCCGGGGCGCGGCCTCGGTGGCCGAGGGGCCGACGGTGTCGTCGGCGAAGCGGACCGGAGCGTCGACGAGTTCGGCCAGGCGATCGGCCACCGGGCGCAGGGACATCTCGGGCACGACCCTGCCCTTGGGGCGTCCGAGATGACTGGCCAGCACGAGGCTGCCGCCGGCGTCCAGGATGTGGCGGATCGACGGCAGCGCCGCTCGGATCCGGGTGTCGTCCGAGATGGCGCCGTCCTTGTCCAGGGGCACGTTGAAGTCGACCCGCATCAGTACGCGACGCCCGCCCAGCTCCACCTGCTCCAGTCCCAGCTTCCTCATGCTTGCATCCCTCGTTCGAGCCGTCTGTCCGTGTCCGAGCGCTGGGATGTTAGGCATGGGTCCGGACGGTGTCAAGCGCCCCGGCTCCGGTCGCCAGACCCACCGCCGCGACATCCCTCACTCGCCAACCCGCGCGGGCCAGCGCGGCGGCGGCGGCGAGGCAGGTGGCGCCGCTGGTCACCAGATCGTCCACCATCGTCAGCCCGCGCTCCTCCCCCGCACGCGGCGGCCGCGCGACGAAGGCCCCGGCCACGTTGCGTCGCCGCGCGTCCTCGCGGGCGTCGAGCTTGGCCTGCTGGGCGGTGGACCTCGTCCGGACGAGCACGTCCTCCGCGGTCGGGACGTCCAGGCTCGCGCCGAGCAGCCGCGCCAGCACCGCGGCCTGGTTGAAGCCCCGCTCCCTCCGCCGGGCGCGGTGCAGGGGGATCGGCGTCAGGCGGCCCGGGAGCGCATCCGACGCCCAGGCCGTCGTGGCGAGACGCGCCAGGGGCCGCGCCAGCCCGCGCCGGCCGCGGTACTTCCAGGCGCCCACCAGAGCGACGAGCTCCGCGCACGTGGGCCGTCCCGCCCTGACCGCCAGCGTCAGGTCGCCGTCCGTCACGTGTCCGACCCGCAGCTCCGGCCGCAGCAGCCTCGATTCGCAGGGGTCGCAGAGCGCGGGACCGTCGCACCAGCGCAGTCCGGACACGCGTCGCACCGGGCCGGGCGCCTCGACCCGTCCACCACAGGCTGCGCAGGTCCCGGGCAGCAGGACCTCGAGCAGGGCCAGGCCGGCCGCACGAAGCTGTTCGATCACGGTGAGCGCCGATCCGGGAGGTGGGGTGATCAGAGGGAGGCGAGCGCGTTCGCCATGATCGCGCGGGGGGCCGGGCGGTCGAACCACCAGGCGAAGGAGAGCGCGCCCTGGGCCAGCAGCACCGGGCGGCCGTCCCGGAAGCGGTCGGACGGCAGGCCCGGGGGCGCCTCGACGCCGGCGCCGTAGTTCATGTCCAGCCAGATGTCCGGGCCGGGCGCGGCCAGGGCCGGACCGCGAACCCCGCGGGGCAACGCGGAGACGCAGGCGACGCCGTCGAAAGCGATCGGCCAGGGCCTGTCGGGCGACCAGACATGCAGTTCCACGTCGTCCGCCGCCGCGCCCTGAGCGTCCCGCCAGGCGGACAGGGCGTCGAGTCCGGGGCCCGATCGGGCCAGCACCACGCGCCGCGCCGCGCCCATCGCGGCCAGGGCCACCAGGGCGGACGTCGCCACGCCGCCGGCGCCGAGCACCACGCCGGCTCCGGTGCGTCGGCCCTCCAGCCCATCCCTCAACACCTCCGCCACGCCGCCGGGATCGGTGGCGTGGCCGTGCCAGCCGGCGTCGTCCACCCGCACGGTGTTCACGGCGTCCACGCGGCGGGCCTCGTCGCTCAGGTCGACGCACAGCCCGGCCACGGCGCGCTTGTGGGGCGCGGTGACGTTGAATCCCGCCAGGCCCAGATCCGCGCGACCGTCGAGCAGGCGCCCCAGGCCGCCGTGATCGATCCGCACGGCCCGGTAGTCGAAGGGCATCCCCTCCGCGCGCAGGGCCGCGCCCTGGAAGACGGGCGAGAGGGAATGGTCGACGGGATCGCCCAGCACGGCGTAGAAGGGACGCGGCGGGGTCCAGGGCCGACCGCCCCGCAGCCAGCCGCCGCCGTCCGGCGCCAGTTCGAGGATGTCCTCGGCGGAGATCACGTCGCGGCCGGTCCTGCCCGACGCGTACGCAGCAGCAACAGGCCGCCGAGCATCAGCCCCACGCTGATCCACTGGCTCAACGTCAGACCGAGGGGACCGACCGCGCCCGGCTCGTAGGCGCGCCAGAAGTCCACCACGAAGCGGCTCAGGCCGTAGAGCATCAGGAAGCGGGCGAAGGTCGCGCCGGCCCCGCTGGGACGGCGCTCCCAGAGCAGCACCAGGATCCAGGCCAGGAAGCCGCCGAGGCTGCTGTAGAGCTGGGCCGGGTGCAGCGAGGCGCAGCCCGTCTCCCAGCCCGCGGCGCAGGTCTCGGGGAAGACGATGCCGAAGGGCCCGTCGGTGGGCCGTCCATAGCAGCAGCCGTTGAGGAAGCAGCCCAGCCGCGTGATGCCGATGCCCAGGGCCACCTGGGGCGCCAGCACGTCGGCCATCTTCAGGAAAGGCACCTTGCGCCGCCGGCAGAACCACGCGACCGCCACGATGGCCGCGATGATGCCGCCGTACAGGGTCAGCCCGCCCTTCCAGAGCAGGAAGACCTCGTACCAGGGCTCGAAGTGGTCGGGGTGGGTGAAGAAGTAGAACAGACGCACGCCGATGACCGACGAGATCATGACCGTCAGGCTGAAGTCCAGCACCAGGTCGCCGGCGAAACCGTAGCGTCGCCCGCGCCGGACGCTCAGCCAGAAACCGAGCACGAAGCTCAGCGCCAGCAGGGCGCCGAAGCTCTTGACCATGCCGAATACGTGGGGATGCATGCCGTCCTCTCCCTAGGTCTCGAAGGTGCGCGAGCCGATGTTGACCAGCAGCCCCAGCATGAAGGCCGAGACCGCCAGGTTCGAGCCGCCGTAGCTCATGACCGGCAGCGGCAGTCCGGTCACGGGCAGCAGCCCCGTGGTGATGGCGATGTTCACCAGCACATGGAAGGCAAAATAGACCGTCACGCCCAGGGCCACCAGCGAGGAGAAGGATTTCCGCGCGCGGCAGGCGATGTCCAGTCCCTTGAGCACGATGACCAGGTAGAGCCCGATCAGCAGCATCGCGCCGATGAACCCGAGCTCCTCCCCGACGACCGAGAAGATGAAGTCCGTGTGGCGTTCGGGCAGGAAGGCCAGCCCCTTCTGCGTGCCCTGCAGGTACTCGGTGCCGAAGAAGCCGCCCGAGCCGATGGCCACCTTGGACTGGATGGCCTGGTAGCCGGTGCCGAACTGGTCTCGGGTCGGGTCGAAGAAGGTCAGGATGCGCTCCTGCTGGTAGGGCTTCAGCCCGTCCCAGAAGAACGACACGCCGATGCCCGCGGCGATGTTGGTCAGCACCAGCAGGAAGCTCTCCAGCAGCCTGAAGCGCGCCAGGGTCAGCCCGGCCATCAGCACCAGCAGGTAGGCGCCCCAGGGCCAGGCCTGGTGGACCACCGACTCGGAGTAGAAGTTGAAGATGGCGCTCAGCAGCGGCGAGCCCACGCTCAGGATGAACACCCAGGACAGACCGAACCAGAACACGGCCCCCAGCCACAGGGCCACGTACACCAGGCTGGTGCCCAGATCCGGCTCGCGCAGCACCAGCGCCAGGGGCACCGCCGCCAGCAGCAGCGACCCGATCACCGGCAGCAGCTGGCGGTCGCGCGACGCGAAGGTGCTGAACAGGCGGGCCAGCACCAGGATCAACGCGATCTTGGCCGGCTCGGAGGGTTGCATGCGCAAGGGACCGAGGGCGAACCAGCGCCGGGCCCCGGCCACCTCCGGTCCCGCGACCAGCACCAACGCCAGCAGAGCCACCGCCAGGAGATAGAGCAGCGGCGCCGCCTCCTCGAAGAACTGCAGCGAGGTGCGCATGGCCACCAGCAGGCACGCCCAGCCCACGGCGACCCAGACCACCTGCCGCCAGAACACGGCCTTGGCGACTCCCGCGTCGGTCATCTCGTAGGGGCCGCGGATGCCCTCGGTCACGCTCCACAGGGTGGCCAGGCTGAACAGGCACAGACCCGCGAAGGCGAAGAGCAGGACCGCGCCCGAGGGCGCGCTGGGCAGCCAGTCGCGACGCATCAGGCACCTCCTCCGACGTCGTGGCCCCGCCAGTCGAAGTACGAGGTCAGCCAGCGGGCCGCCACCGGCGCCGCCTCGGCGCCGCCGTGGCCGGCATGTTCAAGGATCACCACGAAGGCCACCACCGGGTCCTCGGCCGGCGCGAAGCAGACGAACCAGGCGTGGTCCTCGCCGTGGGGGTTCTCGGCGGTGCCCGTCTTGCCCGCCACGTCGATGGCCTCCAGGCGGGCTCGCGTGCCCGTGCCCATGTCCACCACGTCGGTCATGGTCCGTCGCAGCCACGTCATGTGCTCGGCGTCGAAGGGCAGGGGACGCATCCCCGGGGGCGTGGCCTCCGGCGCCCGCGGACGCAGGCGCGGCGACAGGTCGCGGTCGTTGCAGGCCACCCGCGCCGTCATCACGGCCACCTGCAGGGGGGTGACGAGGATCTCGCCCTGGCCGATGGCGTTGTTGAGCATCACGCCGCGGGTCCAGCGGCCGGGGCCGTAGTGCTCGTCGTACCAGTCCGTCGCGGGGATGTTGCCGGCCACCTCCCCCGAGAACGGCGAGCCCGTGACGGAGCCCAGTCCCAGCACGTGGGCCGCCTCTTCGAGCTGCTCCAGCTCCAGACGCAGGCCGAGCTGGTAGTAGAAGACGTCGCAGGAATGGACCAGACCGCCGCCGTGGTCGAGTTCGCCGTGGCCCGTGCGCTTCCAGCAGCGGAAGCTCCGGTCGCCGAAGCGATAGGCGCCGAGACAGGGATCGAACCGGGTCCAGCGGCCCACCACGCCGGCCTCGAGCCCCGCCAGCGAGGTCACGATCTTGTAGGGCGAGCCGGGCGGATAGGTGGCCTGGACCAGGCGGTTCAGGAAGGGATGACGGGGATCGTCCAGCAGGGCCTGCCACTCCCGGCGCGTGAGTCCGCGGGTGAAGAGATTGGGATCGTAGGCCGGATTGCTGACCGCGGCCAGCACCTCCCCCGACGGCAGGTCCAGGGCCACGGCCGCGCCGGGCCGGTCGCCGAGCGCGGCGGCCAGACTGTCCTGAAGGGTCAGCGACAGGCTCACGGCGATGTCGCGGCCGGACAGGACCGGCCTCAGCACCACGTCGCGGCGCCCCACCACGCGTCCGGCGGCGTCGACCTCCTTGAGCCGGCGTCCCGGCTGTCCGCGCAGTTCCTCTTCCCAGGCGGCCTCGAGCCCCTCGCGTCCCACGGTGTCGCCGGGACGGTAGGCGAGGTGATCGTCCTCGGGGCCCACCTCCTCGGCCCGCACCTCCCCCACGTAGCCGATGATGTGGGCGAAGAGCTCCCCCTGGGTGTAGCGGCGCCGGGCGCGGGACTCGACGCGCGCGCCGGGCAGCTCGCGTCGGCGCTCCTCCACCGCGGCGATGCGGGGCATGTCCGCGTTGGAGATCAGGGTCAGGCGCGGCCGGCCCGCCTCCTTCTGGTCCGCGAGCCGTTCCAGGGTCGTCTCGACGTCCAGGTCGAACCAGTCCATCAGCTTGACGAGGGTGCTGTCGGGCCCGTCTTCGCCCAGGCTGGCGCGAGGCAGGGTGATGTCGGCCAGGTACACGTTGTCGGCCAGCACGCGGCCCTCGCGGTCGAGCAGCCGGCCCCGCGGCGGCTTGACCCGCATCTGCACCTGCCGGTTCTGGAGGGATTGCCCCTGGTAGAACTCGTGCCGGAGGATCTGCAGGACGAAGAGGTTGACCACCAGCACGCCGAACAGCAGCAGGATGGTCCCCCTGAGGGTCCGGGCCTGGAATGTGAGGCGATCACGCACGGTCGGCCCCCGTCATTCCTCGCGCCGCATCAGCCCGAGCCAGTCGGCCAGGCGGATCATGGGCAGCGCGATCAGACCCGTGTACAGGGCGGACGGGAGGACCTCGGTGATCAGGGGACGGAAGAAGGCGTCGCCGGCCAGCCAGCTGCTGCCGATGAGGTGAAGCGTGTCGTGGCCCAGGGCCATCAGGGCCACCACGCTGCCCTCCACCAGGGGCAGACCGACCACCAGCCGGGAGCGGGCGCGGCCGACCAGGTAGCCCGCCAGGGCCTTGCAGAGGGCGCCGAGCCCGAGCAGGCGCGGCGCGGCGGTGTCGATCACCAGGCCCAGGGCGAAGCCGCCCACGGTCCCGGCGAAGGCGCCCTCGCCCAGGGCCAGGATGGCCAGGGCGATCAGGGCGAAGTCAGGGGCGATGCCGGCGAAGGTGAGCAGGGGGGTCAGCATCACCTCGCCCGTCAGGGCCATGATCGCCAGGATCAGCGTGGTGCGGACGAAACGGTTCACGGCCCCGCCTCCTCCGCCGGCGCGACGGACGCGCTGTCGGCGACGGCGGGCGTGACCTGGGTGATGAACCAGTCGCCGCGGCCCATGACCACGAACAGCACGTCCAGGGTGGAGAACGACGCCTGGGGTTCCACGCGCACCGACTTGAAGATCTGGTCCGGCGGCGAGGAGACCTCCACCACCGTGCCGACGGGCAGGCCGCGCGGCAGGCCGGCGCCGACGAGCTCGTCCTCGCCCGAGACCAGGGCGATGTCGGAGGTCACCACCACGTCGCCCACGCGGACGTCCTCGTCGCGGCCGATGAAGGTCAGGTCGAAGTCGCCGCCGCGCGACTGCAGGATGCCGGTCAGTCCCGTGCGGTCGAGCTCGCAGGTGACCGCCAGGCCCGTCGAGGTGAGCAGCTCCACCCAGGCCGTTCGCGTCCCGGTGGGCGTGTGCACGCGGCCGATCAGGCCGTCCGCGGAGATGACCGGCTGATAGCGCCGCCAGGCCACGTTCTCGGCGGTGCGCACGCGCACCAGCGTCGCCGAGGAGGAGACCCGTCGCCGTTCCACCTCGCAGGGCACCAGGGCCGTCGGTGCGATGTCCATCAGGCCCAGCGCGCGGCGCAGGCCGTCCCGGTCGCGCCGGAAGCGCATTGCGGCCGACTGCTGCAGGCGCAGCGTCGCCACCTCGGCGCGGAGCCGGTCGTTCTCGCCGGCGGTGCGCAGCACCTCGCGGCCGAAGTCCACCGTGCGGTAGTAGGGGGAGGTCAGCACCATGCCCAGCAGATCGGCCACCTGGATGCGCTGGCGCTCGGGCAGGGACAGCAGGCCGACCGACACGACCAGGCACACCGCCAGCGTCAGACGCTCCACGCGCTTCGACTGGAGTGCCAGGTTGCCGGCCATGGGCCTCCCTTCCGGATCAGTCGCGGGTGCTCTTCATGACCACGGGGCGGTACTTGTCGAAGTCGTCGAGGATCTTGCCCGTGCCCAGGACCACGCAGAACAGCGGGTCGTCCATGAGGTTGATGGGCAGGTCGGTGTGCTCGCGCAGCAGGTCGGCCATGCCGCGCAGCATGGCGCCGCCGCCGGTCATGACGATGCCCCGGTCCTTGATGTCCGCCGCCAGCTCCGGCGGCGTTTGCTCCAGGGCGTGCTTGAGCGCGTCCACGATGGAGAGGATGGGCTCCTGCAGGGATTCGCGGATCTCCAGCGTCGAGATCTTCTGGATCTTGGGGATGCCGGTGACCTGGTCGAGGCCCTTGATCTCCATCTCCTCCTCGTTCTCGAGCTTGAAGGCGGAGCCGATGGACTTCTTGATGTGCTCGGCCGTCTGGTCGCCGATCAGCAGGTTGTGGTTCTTCTTGATGTAGTTGACGATGGCCTCGTCCATCTCGTCGCCGCCCACGCGGATCGAGGTGTCGCAGACGATGCCGTTCAGCGCGATCACCGCGATCTCCGTGGTGCCGCCGCCGATGTCGATGATCATGTTGCCCGAGGGCTGGTCCACCGGCAGCCCCACGCCGATGGCCGCCGCGATGGGCTCGGCCACCAGGAACACCTCGCGCGCCCCTGCGTGCTTGGCCGAGTCGCGCACCGCGCGCTTCTCCACCTCGGTGATGCCCGAGGGCACGCAGATCACGATGCGCGGCGCGATGAAGTGGCGCTTGCGCTGGGCCTGGCGGATGAACTCCCGCAGCATGTACTCGGTCACCTCGAAGTCGGCGATCACGCCGTCCTTCAGGGGCCGGATGGCCTGGATGCTGTCGGGGGTCTTGCCGAGCATGGCCTTGGCCTCGCTGCCCACGGCGTAGACCTTGCCCGTCTGCTTGTCCAGCGCCACCACCGAGGGCTGGTTCAGGACGATGCCCTTGCCCTTGATGTAGACCAGGGTGTTGGCCGTGCCCAGGTCGATGGCGATGTCGTTGGTCAGGAACTGGCTCAGCTTGGAGAACATGGGGGGCTCCTTCGCACCGCACTGATTGATCCGGCTTCGGTCCGGACCGCGTCCCGGTCACGCCTCCGGCCAGCCGTGGTCCCGGAGGCTCGTGAACTCGCCGCGTCCCACGATGATGTGGTCCAGCAGCTCGATACCCAGCAGCCGCCCGCAGTCGGACAGCCGCGCCGTCAGCGCCAGGTCGTCCCGGCTCGGCTCCGCGCAGCCCGACGGGTGGTTGTGCGCCACGATCACCGCGGCGCCCCCGTGGGCCACCGCCGAGCGGAACACCTCGCGCGGGTGGACGATCGACGCGTCCAGGCAGCCGATCGACACGGTCTCCACGCGCGTGACCCTGTGGCGAGCGTCCAGCAGCAGCGACAGGAAGTGCTCCCGGTCGCACCCGCGGAACTCCGCCTCCAGCAGGGGCAGCGCGTCCTCGGGGCGCCGCACCACCGGTCCCGTCGGCCCGAAGGGATCGCCCAGCCGGGCGCCCAGCTCGAAGGCCGCTGTCAGGCGGGCCGCGCGCACCGGGCCCACGCCGCGCTCGCGACAGAGCAGGTCCGGGTCGAGATCCGCCAGGTCGGACAGGGACCCGTGCCGCGCGAGCAGACGCTCCGCGGTCACCGCGGGCGGCGTCGCGCCCCCGGCCCCGATCACGAGTGCAAGAATCTCACCGGAAGACAGCGCCTTGGGACCAAGACGCCGCAACCGGCCGCGCGGGGACTGGCACCCCGGCGGCCCGACGGGACACGCGAACGACGTCCTGTCGTGGTGCGATTTCCGTATCTCTTCTGTTTTCAACACCCTACCTCCCATGTGGGAGGATGGGCCAATCTAGCACGGGCTCACGGCCCCGGCAACCCTTTTTCACGACGCAACCCCCCGTTTTCCCTTGTTCCGCCCCATTTCGCCGCCTATGCTCCGCTCGACGTCGACGCAATCCGCGAGGAGCACACGTGACCCCGAGCGACACCGCCCACGCCCCCCTGCTGGTCCGCAAGTACGGCGGCTCGTCCATCGCCTCGACCGAGCGCATCGGCGCCGTGGCGGACGACCTGGCCGCCCGACGCGCCGACGGCTACCGCCTGGTCGTCGTGGTCAGCGCCATGGGCCGCCACACCGACGAGCTCGACCACCTCGCCCGCTCGGTCAGCGCCCGCCCCGCCCGCCGCGAACTGGACATGCTCCTGTCCGTGGGCGAACGCATCTCCATGAGCCTGCTCTCGATGGCCCTGCAGGACCGGGACTGCCCGGCCATCTCCTTCACCGGATCGCAATGCGGCCTGATCACCGACTGCAGCCACACCGAGGCGCGCATCGTCGAGGTCAGGGGCGACCGCGTGCGCGAGGCCCTCGACCGGGACCAGGTGGTGGTGGTCGCCGGCTTCCAGGGCGTCAGCCGCGAGAAGGAGATCACCACCCTGGGCCGCGGCGGCAGCGACGCCACCGCGGTGGCCCTGGCCGCCGCCCTCGGCGCCGAGCGCTGCGAGATCCTCAAGGACGTGGACGGCGTCTTCACAGGCGACCCCCACGCCCTCGACGGCGTCCGCCGCCACGACGCCCTCTCCTACGACGAGATGGCCGCCCTGGCCGAGGCCGGCTGCGAGGTGGTCCATCCCCGCGCGGTGGCCTACGCGCGCGAGCACGGGGTGCCGCTGTTCATCGGCTCGAGCTTCCACGACGCGCCCGGCACCCGGGTGGAGGCCGCACCGGCGCCCCCGACCGCCGATCCCTGCGCCGCGTCCTGGCGCCCCCTCTCCCTGGTGGCCCACCAAGACGTGGGCCTGCTGGAACTGTCCTGCGACGCGGAGGCCTTCTCCGCCCTGCGCGACGCCGCGGTCGCCCTGACCGCCGCCGATCTCTTCCTGGGCGAGTGGCTGCGCGACGGCTGCACCGAGCTGACCTGGCGCGTGCTGCTGCCCGCGTCCGCCGCCGCCGACCTGCACGAGGCCCTCGCCGCCCGCGCCGACGGGGCGCGCCTGCGCTTCCGCCGCGGGCTGAGCTGCCTGGCCCTGGTGGGCCGACCGACCACCAACTGGATGGCGGTGCATGATCGCCTGCAGGCGCTGCTCGGCGAGCACGGCGTGGAGGACTACGACCTGGCCAGCGACGGACCGGTGATGCGGCTGCTGGTGACGCCGGAGCAGGCGGCGGTGGTGCAGCAGGGGATGCATGATGCGTTCCTGGGCGGGGGTTAGCCCGTAGGCCATCCCGAATGCACGAAGGGCGAGACCTGGGTCTCGCCCTTCTCGTTTCGTGTCGCCGCCGGGATCGGGTCGCGGGGCGGGCGTCGCCGTCAGAAGACGTACTGGAGGGTGATCCTGTTCCAGGTGGAGCCGGACTCGGGTGTCTGCGCCACGAAGCCACCCAGGTTGAAGGGCGTCTGATCGTTGAGGACCAGATCGGCGTCGAACGGGCCCACATGGACGGCCGCCCCCAGGCTCAGAGCCATGTCGTGCTCATCGGTCTCACTGGTCTGGAAGACCATGCCCGAGAAGACCTGTCGCCGGGTCTCGATGGACTCGAGTCGCTGCCAGACCCCGGCCCGCAGCGTCAGCCAGCTCAGCATGCGTCGCTCAACCCCGAAACGCATGTGATACCGATGCCGGATCTCGTCGAAGGCCTGGACATCCCAGACGTAACGGGCGTTCCTCAGGCCGGTGTCGTGGTGTCCGTAGGTGAACGAGCCGACCAGCAGGGTGTCGTCGTCGGGCAGATGATTCCAGCCGACCCCCAGCGAGATCTCACGTCGATCCATGTCATAGACGCCGCTGGTCCCCAGGCCTTCGAACGAGGGGACCGTATGGATGAAGCGACGATACTCCAGCAGGGGAACGACCGCCGTTACGTCCGACAGCCCCTTGAACAACCTGATCCTCATCCCGAAGGAGTCGCTCCCAGACGACGTTTCCGGGTCGGCATCTTCGGGGACGACTTCCCGGACGGCCCGTATCAACTCGCCTGCGGCGTCCAGATAGGCGCGTGGTCCCAGCTCCCAGCGGGCGCCCAGACCATAGGTCCAATCGGTCACGCTCATGGGTTCCGAACTCCCCTGATACGACGTCCAGACCGACTCCCAAAACGATCGAAACTGGAATCCGATCTGGACCGGGCCAAGGCGCCGCCCCCAGGCCAGTCTCAAAACATCATCAGGATCCTCGTCGAAGAGGAACAACCCGCCGACGCCCCAGCGACCGTCGGGGCCCAGGTCGGCGATCAGGGTCGCGGATTTCTGACGATCCGGATCCCAGTCGGAGTCCCGACTCTCCTGATACTCGAACAACGCCGTCCCCCCGTACGACGCCAGCGACCCGTACCACCGCAGCACGTTGTTCACGTCCTCGTAGTAGTCGTCGCCGCCGCCCATGGCCGCCACGCGGGAGGAGGTGGCGAACGCCGGGGTCGCCAGCATACCGAGCAGACTCAACGTCGCGAAGACATGCAGGGTCCTCATGGAGACTCCGTTCCTCAATAGGGCACCGTGTCATACAACCGATAATCCCCCAGCCCGTACGCGTCGTAGAACCGGAAGGCCAATCCGACCTCGCCATAGTACCAGATCTCCCAGATCCCGGGATAGCTCGGGTCCGGCTCGCTGGTCTCCACGCGGTCGGGCGGGCCGTGCTCCACGTAGACGCGGCCCTGGTCGCTCAGGGCGCCGCGGCCGAAACGGCCGAAGCGCTCGTCGGCCTCCACGACGCGCAGCAGGTGCTCGCGCTCGCCGGGCCGGGCCCCGGGGAGCCGCGCGTCCCACAGCGCGCGCCAGGCGGCGCGGCGGCCGGCGGGCGAGGTGTTCGACAGGGTGCGGCGGGTCTGCTCGTCGGCCACGCCCGTCAGCCAGGAGACGTGGCGCTGCCAGGCGTCGGCGTCGTCGAAGGGCACGTGCAGGTTGATGAAGGGGCGGGCGGGGGTCAGGTCGAGCGAGGCGCCGTCGGCGGCCCGGACGCGCGCTCCGAAGGCCAGGGGGCCGAAGGGCAGGCGCTCGGCGGCGAAACGGTCGCGGTGGACGAGGGTGTCCCCCGTCGCGGCGGGCAGGCGGCGCGTCTGCAGCAGCACCTCCTGGTCCTGGGCGTTGCGGACGAAGAGCACGAGGTCGGCCGTGTCGCCGCCGCGGGGCGCGGGGTGGGCCGAGAGGGTCAGCGTGACCGCCACGCTGTCGACGCCGGCGCCCAGGACGCGCTCGCGACCGGTCGCGCCTTCGAGATCCCAGGCGAAACCCGTGAAGTGGTAGGGCACCGCGCCGGCGGCGCGGGGGTCGTAGCGCAGCTCGTGCTTCCAGCGGCGACTGGTGCCGGCGACGGCCGCCTGCAGGCGCAGGACGAGCTCGCGCTCGGCGGGGACCGGCACGTCCACGGCGCAGAGCACGACCTCGTCGCTGCGGGTGCCGCCGTAGTCCGCCACGCGCACGTCCAGCGCGGCGAAGCCGCCGCCCACGCGCTCGCCGCCGGCCTCGGCCACCACCGAGGCCTCCAGCCGCGACGCGAACCCGTCGCCCGCCCGCTTGAAGACCAGGTGGCGATGGGGCACCGCCACGTGGACCACCGCCACCAGACCGCCGTCGGCCTCGAAGCGCGTGGCCACCGAGACGTCCAGGGGCAGCACGGCCGCGCGGCGGAGCGGCTGCGCGGCGGCGAGGGTCGACATAAGCAGCAGGATCAGGGCGCCGGCCGCGACGAACCGGCGGGCGTCAGGAGACGGGCTGTACGGGCTGGTCGCTCTCAATGCGGCCGTCCTTGAGGCGGATGATGCGCTTGGTGTGCGCAGCGATGTCCTCTTCGTGGGTGACGACCAGGATGGTGTGCCCGGCGGCGTGGAGCGCGTCGATCACGCTCATGATCTCCTCGCTGGTCGTCGAGTCCAGATTACCCGTGGGCTCGTCGGCCAGCAAGAGCGAGGGTTTGCCCACCAGGGCGCGGGCGATGGCCACGCGCTGGCGCTGGCCGCCGCTCATCTCGTTGGGACGGTGCGTGGCGCGGTCGGTGAGGCTCACCTGGGCCATGGCCTCGTCAACGCGGCGGCGGCGCTCGGCCTGGCCCAGACCGCCGTAGATCAGGGGCAGTTCCACGTTCTGGGCGGCGGTCAGGCGGGGCAGCAGGTTGAAGGTCTGGAAGACGAAGCCGATCTCGCGGTTGCGGATGCCGGCCAGCTCGTCGTCGTCGAGGTCGGCGACCGCCTGGCCGTTCAGCGTGTACTCCCCCCGGGTGGGCGAGTCCAGGCAGCCGACGAGATTCATCAGGGTCGACTTGCCCGAGCCGCTGGGCCCCATGACCGCCACGTACTCGCCGCGGCGGACGTCCAGGTCGACGTCGTCCACCGCCCGCACCTCCTCCGCGCCCACCTGGTAGATCTTGGAGAGGTTGCGGATCTCGATGATCGTGTCGCCGCGCGGATCGCTCATCACTGCGCCAGACGGTCCAGGGGTCGGCCCACGGCGCGGTCGAGCTGCAGCGAGGCGATCAGGTAGTCGCAGAGGGCCTGCACCTCGTCGCTCTGGGCGGTGGCCACGTTCACCTGGGCGGTGATCTGCTCGAGCATGGTGCCGGCGCCCACCTTGAAGCGCTCCTGGGCCAGGCGCAGCTCCTCCTCGACGCTGGCGATGCTCTCGCGGCTGAGCGTCAGGCGCTCGCGGGCCTCCAGCTTGCTGTTGTAGAGGCGGCGCACCTCGAGCTGGGCGTCGAGGCGGGCCTGGTCGAGGTTGTACTCGGCGATGCGCTGCTGGACCTTGGCGCGGGAGCGGCCGACCATGCTCGCGAAGCGGTCGAAGAGGTTCCAGTCGACCGAGTAGCCCCAACTGACCGTGCCGCTCTCGTTCGAGCCGAAGATGAACTTCGACTGATTCTCCGAGTACTGGTAGCGGCCGAAGAAGCGGAGCGACGGGAGGAGACCCGCGGTGGCGGAGGTGACGTCGCCCTTGCGGGCCTCGACGTTATAGGCCCGGCTGAGCAGGTCGGAACGGGAGGCCACGGCCTCGTCGTAGAGGGCTTCCAACTCCTCATGGCCGTAGTCGGCCTCCAGCAGGGAGCGGTCCACGTCGAATCGCTCGGCCAGGGGCCGGTTCATGGCGTGGGCCAGGTCGGCGAAGGCCTGTTCCACGTTGTTGCGGGCGCGGATCACGTCGAGGCGGGTCTGCTCCACGCGAACCTTGGCCGACAGCACATCACTGCGGGCTGCGCTGCCGATGCGATGGTAGGTCTCGGCCTTGTCCAGCTCTCGCTGGGCCAGGTCCTGGGACTGCTCGGCCACCTCCAGCAGTCGTTCGTTGCGCAGCAGGTTGATGTAGGCCTGCGCGGCGGTCTCGATCACCTGCTGCCGGGCGTAGGCCTCGTCGGCCCGAGCGGCCTGGTGGCCGTACTTGGCCGCCTTCAGATCACCGAAGTGACCGAGGCCCCGGAAGACTGTCAGGTCACTCTGCACCGTGGTGAACTTGTATTCCGAGGTCTCCTTCTGGTCGGTGACGATGCCGGTGAACGGGTCGTTGTAGTCGTAGTCCGTCCGCTCGCTCTTCTGCCAGGTATAGGACACGTTCAGCGAGGGCATCCAGTTGCCGTAGGCCTGCCGGATGCCGCGCGACGCCGAGATCGTGTTCTCGTCCGCGATGGCCAGCGACCGGCTGCTCTCCAGCGCGATGCCGATGCACTGGGACAGGTCGTAGACGGGCAGGTCCGCGGCCCGCGCCGCGCCGACGGTCGTCGCGGCCAGAACGGCCAGGGCCAGGATTGCGAAATGGGCTGCTTGCGAGCGAACCATGCCTCGACTCCTTTGACTGTTGATCGTCCGGATCACCGCGACCGATTGTATCCAGGGTGCGCGTCCGTGCCAAACGCTATTCGGATCGATATCCTGCGGGGCGGTCGACGCCGCCCCGCGCTGTATAGACGCATGAAAAAGGGCGGGGTTGCATCCCCGCCCCGATTCGGTCTCGTCTGCGTGCGGATCAGCCGATCGTGAAGGCGAAGGGAATCGCCATCCAGGCCTTGACCGGGATGCCGCGCTGCTTGCCGGGCTTGAACTTGCAGCGCTTGGCGGCCTTGACGGCCTCGCGGTCCAGGGTGGGATGGACGGACTTGATGACCACGGCCTGCAGCACCGAGCCGTCGGTGCCCACCTGCACCTTGACCACCACGGTGCCCTCGAGGTGCGAGGCGCGGGCGATCTCGGGGTACTCGGGCGACGAGAAGTTGATCAGCACCGGCTTGTCCTGGGAGACCTCGAAGCTGCCGTCGCCGCTGTCGTACATGTCGCCGAAGTCGAGCATCTCGTCGGCGTCGATCAGGGCGTCGGCCACCTCGACGTCCTCGTCGGCCATCTCGTCGGGCACCGCCTCCACCTGCACCTGGGGCTTGGGCGTCTCCTTCGGGATGTCCGGGATGTCCACCTGATCCGGCAGATCCACGACTTCCATCTCTTCGTTGTAGATCTTGTACGGATTGGGCTTGTACTTGGGCGAGAAGAGGAAGAAGAGAAGCGTGAAGACGATGGCGCCCGCCAGCGACCAGCGAATGTACAGGTTGTACTTCGCCTTGAAGAGATCGTTGGCGGAAACGGCCTTGTAGGTGGCGGTCGTCATCCTCTACCTGCCTAGAATGCCACGCCGGGCAGTTCCATGTCCGTGTTGAAGAAGACCTTCACGGCGTTGGCCTCCTTCAGGGCTTCCATCACGTCGCTGACCACGCCGTAGGGCGTGTGCTTGTCCGTCTTGAAGGCGACGATCAGGAAGGGGTTGCCTGCGACCTTGTTGGCCATCAGCAGCTTCACGTCGTCGGGGCGGACGATCATGTCGTCGATGGAGATCTTGCCCTCGTTGTTGATGTAGATGTTGGTCAGCAGGTCGCGGATGCCCTCCTCGCCGGCCTCGGCGCGGGGCAGCTTCACGACCAGTCCCGTCTCCTCGGTGAACACCACGGTCACCATGAAGAAGACCAGCAGCAGAAACGCGATGTCGCCCATGGAGGACGTGGGGATGTAGGTCGTCTTCTTGGTCGTGCGATTGAAGGCCATGCCGCGTCCTCCTTCCTACAGTCCGGTGGTCTTGAGGGTGAACTTGCGCGCGCCCGAGAGCTTGACCTCGTCGAGACAGGCGATCATCCAGCCGTAGTCGGCGTCGGGATGCGTCTCGAGGATGACCACGGTCTTGTCGTTCGACTCGATGCGCTGCGCGATGGCTTCCCTGATCGCGACCAGTCGGATGGGCGCGTCGTCCAGCGTCATGGCCCCGTTGGGGAAGACCCGGATCGTCGCCACGTTGCTCTGGGCGATGTTCACCGGCTCGGGCTTGTCCTTCTTCCCCGGCAGCACCAGGGAGATGCCGATCTCGTCCTGCTTCATCGGCATCACGATGAAGAAGATCAGCAGCAGGAAGGCGACGTCGCTGGTGGACGACATGGGGATCTCCCCCATCTCCCGCTTCTTCTTGCGTTTGGCCAGGATGCCCACGCTCTATCTCCTCGCGTCGCGCCCGTCAGGGGCGGCGTACGGCTCAGTGCTGCTGGCGGATCAGCTCTTCGACGAGCTCCGCTGAGGCCTCTTCCATCTCGATCACGAAGCGGTCGATGCGCGACACGAAGTAGTTGAACGCGATCGACGTCGGGATGGCGAGAACCAGACCGGTGGCGGTGGTGATCAGGGCCTCGGAGATACCGGCCGCGACCAGCTGGGCGTTCACCGTGTCGCTGGTGGCGATGGCCTCGAAGGCGTTGATCATACCCGACACCGTACCGAGGAAGCCGATCAGGGGCGCGATGGTCGACACCGACGAGATCCAGATCAGGCCGCGCTCCAGGAACGCCATCTCGATGGTGCCGGCGGTGGTGATCGCCTTCTCCACGGCCTCGGGGCCGCGGTCGGCCTTCTGCAGGCCGGAGTACAGGATGGCGGCGATGGGACCGCGCACCTTCTGGCACTCCTCCCCGGCCGCCTGCACGCCGTCGTTGCGCAGCGTGGTGATGACGGTGCCGATGAGCTTGCGCGTGTTCGTGTGGGCCCGGTTGAGCGTCCACAGACGCTCGATCATGAAGACCAGGCCGAGCAGCGCGGCGGCGAGCAGCCACCACATGAAGTTGCCGCCCTTGACGAACAGCTCGCCCGCGCCGGTCTTGCCGAAGGGGCTGCGCTCGATGGCGCCCATCAGGCCGGTGCGACGCTCGATGACGACCGGCACCTCGGCCGCCGAGTCGCTCGAGGCGAAGCCGAGGGAGTCCGAGGTCGCCATGATGCCTTCGACGTTGGGACCGTCGTTCGCGTCCTCCTGGGCGAGGCCCAGGACCGGGAACGACAGGACCGCCGCCAGCGTGAGAACGCCGAGCAACCCCTGTACGGTATTCCTGAACGTACCGTGACGTGCCATTGTGCCTGATCTCCCTTTCCTGAATGAAGCCCGCAAAGACTCGATCTGCAGACAGCCAGCGGTGGCGCATGGGGGCCGTCCGCGCATTCTGCCGGGCCAAGCCGTGGTCAAGACTGATCCAAGCCGCCGAAACCGGCTCGCGACGGCCAGTATATTGTGTCCTGAAATAAGTGTCAACGCACTACCCAAGTCAACAGTTTTGTCGGTTTGACAACATGTTCCGGCTCTTCGCGGGGTCTTCGCGGCCCCTAGTTGAAGGCGTTGGTCGCCTCGAGCTGGTACGCACCGCCGCCGAGGCGGGCCAGGAAGAGGAAACGCAGGCCCAGGGGCATGTCCGTGTACACGTTGGGGAACAGCGACCGACCGTTGGTCATGTACCTCCAGAGCGCGAAGGACTTGAACTTCTCGATGCTGGTCCCGCGGTCCAGCTTGCGCCGCACCGCCTGGACGCCCCCCTCCTCGCTGGTGAACTCGTCCCGGAAGACCTCCCCCGTGACCACGGGCAGGTAGGCGTCGTACACGCGGTCGATGGCGCTGTAGAAGTCCTTCTCGTTGATGGGGATGACCGTCTCCTGGATCTCGTCGGGCGGACCGAGCATCAGGTAGATCAGGCCGCGGTCGTCCACCGGGCCGCTGCGGCCGAAGCCGCCGAGGAAGCGGTCGACGTGGGCCATGCGGTCCTGGAATTCGACCAGGGCCTCGCTGTCGGGCGTCTCGGGCACCGGGTCGTACTCGTCCCAGAAGCGGGCCAGGATGGCCTCGCGCCCGCTCTCCCCCGCCTTCATGAAGGCCTTGCGGCGATCGCCGGTGAGCACGATGCTGCCGATCAGGAACTGCTCGGCCGAGGGGCGCGCGAAGGTCTGCAGGGACCAGAACACGTCGAACTCGGCGATCCAGGCGTTGCCCCATCCGTCCAGGGGCGCGCAGCTGAGCTGGTAGGATCCCGGGGGCAGGCCGTTGACGTCGCATTCCCAGGCGATCTCGGCCCGACCGCCGCGCGCCACGAAGGCCGCGGGATCCAGGTCCAGATGCACGGTGTCCCGCTGGGCGTAGTCGAGCTCCTTGGAGAGCACCTGCACCAGCAGGCGCTGCGGAAGATGGGTGGCGTTCTCGTGGGTCAGTCCCACGGCCTCCACGTCGAAGACCACCTGCAGGTTGGACTGCTCGATGCCGTAGCGCCGGTTGGGATGCAGGAACTCCCCGAGCAGCGTGGTCTCGGGCGGGGCGTCGTCTCCTGACGATGCGTTGAGCTCCTGGCGCGGCGCCCCCGCCAGGAACAGCGGGGCGCCCATCCACAGGCCGTGGGCGTCGTCGCGGGCGACGTCCCGGTACCACTCGACGTCGATCTCGCTGCGGGGATCCTCGGCCTCGGCGTCGTCCAGCCTCAGCACCCGGCCGGCCGCGCGATCCACGATGCTGAAGCGGAAATCGGCCGTGCCGTGCGTGACGCCGGGCAAGGTCAGGGTGAAGACCTGGTAGACGGTGCGGGAGACGGCGTCGTCTCGCGATCGCGCCATCAGGGGCAGTTCGGCACGGCGGCGGATGGCGTTCCGGCCTCGGCCGATCGTGGCCTCCACGGCGATCTCGCCCCGCAGCGCCCCGCCGATCTCCTCACGGAACGACAGCTCCGAGTTGGGCACGGACACGACCAGCACCAGGTCGATCGTCTCCGCGTCGCGGGGACGCTCGATCAGGTCCAGGCTGTAGCCGAAGTCGCCGCGTCCCTCCAGGGGACGGACCAGGGCGGCGTGGGCGGTCGTCGAGGCGAGCAGGATCACCGCCGTGATGAGCACGGCGACGAACGGACGGGGGTTGCATCGAGTCATGGGGACCTCGGGTTCTCCGCCCAGGCGGCGGTCCGTATCCGTCGGTAACGACTCCTGCAACATACGGAAAACCGGGAGCTTGTTCAACAGGCGGCGGGGCCGGCGGGCAAAGGAAACGCCCGCTCCCTGGAGGTACGGAGCGGGCGTTCGTTCGAAGCCGGCGTCGATCAGTAGGTGACCGACAGCGTGAGGCGGTGGACGTAGCTCAGCGCGGTCATGCTCGTCATGCTGTAGTCCACGACGGCGCGGGAGTCCCGGCCGGTGTTGATGATCACGCCGAAGCCGCCCGAGTACTCGTCGGTGTCGTAGCCGATGTAGTAGCCGCCGCGCAGGTAGAGCAGCTCCTTGAGGCGGTACTCGAGGCCCAGGTTGGCCCGCTCGACGTTGTCCGACGGGTGCTGGAACTCGCCCGCCGCCAGCAGGGTGTGGTTCTTGGTCTTGGCCACGTTGAACGCGGCGCCGACCTTGAAGATGGCGGGCATCTTGGCCGGCAGCTCGTCGTAGGTGATCTTGCCGCCGAGGTTCTGGATGGCCATGCCCAGGCGCAGGTCCCGCACGCCGATGCGGTACATGATGCCGAAGTCGAAGCTGGCCGTGTTCACCGCCTCCTCGGCCAGGCCGAGATGCAGGTAGTTCAGCGTGAAGCCGGCGGAGAACTTGTCGGTCCAGAAGCGGCTGTAGGAGAAGCCGAATCCGACCATGCCCGCGTCGAAGGTCTGGCCGTCGCCCTCGGGCAGGTAGGCCGTGCGCACGGGCATCGGATCCAGCCAGAGCGACCGCACCGAGAGGGCGAAGGTGCCCGGCAGGATGCGCGGGTTGAAGGCCAGGACGGCGGAGCTCAGGTTGATGTCGGCGGGCCATTCGACCTGGGCCGCCATGAACTCGTTCCCCCGCACCTCCACCAGGCCCGCCGGATTCCAGAACACGGAGCTGGCGTCGTCGGCCACCGCCGTGAACGCCGAGCCCATGCCGGTGGCGCGGGCGCTGGTCCCGATCTGCAGGAACTGCGCGCCGAAGGTGCCGACCTTCGCGAAGAGCTGGGCTTCGGCCGCCCCCGGAAGGAGCAGAGCCGCCGCCAGTGCGAGCATTGCGATGCGCTTCATGAAAACCTCCAGATCCGTCTACGACGGAGTGGTCGTCCCGGTCCTCCGGGCGACGCGTGACTAGCGAATGACGACGAACTTCCCGATGAAGTCGTCGAACCTGTCGTCCCCGGATTCGACGGAGAACAGGTAGATGCCGCTGACGACCTCCTGGCCGTTGCGGCTCACCAGGTTCCAGCAGACCTCGCCGTAGCCCGTCGAGCCGTCGTGCTCGAGGGTCTCGACCAGGTCGCCGTCCAGGGTATAGATCTTCACCGTGTTCTGCGCCGCCGGCAGGTTGGCGATGCAGACGCGCACGCCCGTGGGATCGTCAGCGTTCGGGTAGAACTGCTGGAAGTCCTCGAGCGCGTCCCGGGTGGCCGGGTTCGGATAGGCGTAGATGTTGGCGCCGTTGGCCGCACGCTCGGCGGCGGTCTGGGCCTCGGTGCCGGGCCGGGTGTCGCTGAACGAGGAGCCGGGATCGCCCGCGATGCCCTCGCCCGAGATCGTCACGGTGTTGTCCGCGTTGATCGTGATGTTGTGGTCCGTGGCGGTCACCGAGTAGAAGTACAGGAAGCCGTTGTGGACGTCCCGGTCGACGTACTCGTAGAACTGCACGGCCTCCTTGGGCACGTGCGCGGGCGCGTGGGCCTCGCGGGGCGTCACCCAGAAGAAGGTATCCAGCTCCGCGGGATAGCCCTGCCAGGGCAGCAGGGGCTCCAGCTCGGGAATCGGCTGCAGGTTCGAGTCGTAGAGCCCGGGACGGGTCTGGAACTGGCCCAGCGAATCGGCCTCGACCACCTGGCGCATGGCCTCGCCCAGACCCGGCGCCGGCGACATGAAGCGCTCGTCATCGAGACAGACGGGCGAGTAGCGGATGGGCTCCAGGCCGGTGTTGTGCCCCAGGGGCAGCGTGTCCGTGACGACGGTGCCGTCGACCAGCTCCCGTGTCTCCACGTAGGTGTTGACCACGTCGTATTCGGCGACTAGCTGCCAGAGGCCGCTCTCGGGGCCGTTGTCCACCGAGGCGCCGTAGGGACGCTCCCAGTTGTCGGCGCGCCAGATGCGGTAGGACTCGAAGTCGATCTTGTTGCTGCGCACGTCGGGCGTGGACTCGCTGATGTTGTTCCAGAACACGTGCACCGAGCGGTCTCGGGGCCAGAAGCGCATGCCCGGCGGCGGCGGCGCCATGCCCACCAGCCAGTTGACCTGGGTCTCCAGGCCGGCGATACCGGTGCAGCCCTTCTTGTTGGCGTCCGAGATCTGCTCGTCGTAGCAGTTCCACTGGGTGGTGATCAGGCGATTCTCGACCGAGCAGTTCTCGCCCGCCTGACGGCCGCACTCGAAGCAGTTGTCCATGTTCACGTAGAGGCAGCCGTCGACCAGGTCTTCGCTCTGGATCCGGTCCTGCTCGAGGTAGAAGTCGGCCGGGACGCAGGTCACGTCCATCATGTCGGCCACCCACTCGAAGAGCGCGCCGGGCGGGAAGTCGGTCTGGCAGATCTTGGTCTCGCGGCCGTTCTCGCCCGTCGTGACGTCGCCGTCCAGGTCGAAGTAGTTGCCGTAGTAGGTCAGCGCCGCCTCGGCCGCGTTGGCCAGCAGGCCCGGCAGGCCCTGTCCCACCACGATGGCCGCCTGGAACTCCAGGGTCTCGTCGGGCGGCAGCTCGGCGAAGGGGCCCACGGAGATCAGGATCCGGAAGTCGTTCTGGCGCTCGGCCTGCACGTCGGGCTGGATGATCGGCGAGCTCATGGTCTCGTAGCGCTCGGCGTCGTTGGTCGGGTCGCCGCCCTGGTCGTAGGAGGTCTGGCCCGAGAAGTGGCGGAAGGCGTGCAGGGCGATGCTCTCCGGGGCGGTGGCGCCGGTCGGGTCCACGTCGTGGTTCAGGAAGACGATGCCGAAGAAGCCGGGGCTCTGGCCCTCGTCGCCGTCGTCGTCGTACATGTAGCCCAGGGTGACGGGCACCCAGGTGTTGTCGCGGGCCTGGACCCAGCCGGTGAAGCTGCCGGCCATGTCGTCCTCGGCGCGGCCGGGACGGTCGCGGGGGCCGATGTCCGAGTCGGCGAAGAAGCCGATGTACACGTCGTTGATGGGCGCCACGCCGATGTTGGTGATCTGGAACTCGAAGCCCACGAAGTCGTCGGCGTCGTCGTTCTCCCACTGGTAGGCGTTCTGGACGATCTTCAGGTTGAGCGGCGTGTGATCCGGGAAGATCTCCGACGCCAGGCGCGTGTTGTCGTAGAGCGTGCAGACCATCATCTGGTTGCCGATCTGCGCGAAGTCCTCGTCGATCAGGCCGTCCTCGTCGTCGTCGTAGCCGTTGAGGATCTCCTCGTCGATGCGCTCCAGACCGGTCAGCGGATCGAAGTCCTCGTCGTCGTTGTTGCCCGCCTCGGGCACGCGGCGCCCGCTGGCGTCCTCGTTGCCGGCCGGTCGCAGCAGTTCGCCGCCGATGGCCTCGTAGATGGTGTCCTCCACCTCGTCGGCGGCGCGGATCTCGGTCTCGTACTGGCCGGTGGAGACCAGCTGCTCGCCCAGGGTCACGCCGGCCACCCACAGGCCGGCGGCCCAGAGATACTCGACGCCGGAGCCCGCGGGCCACTGGGCCGAAGGCGCGTCGCACCAGCTGCAGGTGGCGGGAGCCTGGGAGCCGATCAGGCCGAAGTTGGAGATGTTCAGGTGGAGCTCGCCCACGTTCATCACGTACGAGCCGTCGGTGACGTAGATGCCGTTCGGCTGCGGATAGGGATCCACGCCGTAGTCGGTCATGTCCACCCAGGCCATGGCGGTCGGGCTGGCCATCAGCAGTCCGGCGGCGACGCAGAGGGCTAGGCCCTTTCCGTAGACGTGACGCCGGGACGACGAGCTGCGGCAAGAAGTCATTTGCGATCCTTCCCTCCGGGTGCGCAATCCCGCGCTCCCGAGTGCTTCCGGTTCCCTAGAACTGCCAGCCCACGCCCACGCGGAAGACCCGGTGGTCCATGAACACGCGTGGATCGTTGATCGGGATGAACTCGTTGTAGTTGTCCCCGTTCGAGTCCTGCAGGTAGGCGCCTCCGTACTTGCCCGTCTCCGTCAGGTAGGAGGTGTAGGCGGCGGCGGCGTTGCGCATGCCCGGGAAGATGCCGGCCGAAGGCGCGCGCACCATGTCCTGGTTGATCAGGTTCTGGGCCTGCATGAACAGCGTGAGTTGCTGGCCGTAGAGGTCGATCTGCCGCTCGCCCTGCAGAGTGAGGTCGTAGGTGGCGGGCAGACGCTCGCTGTTCTCGATGAGGGGATCCTGCTTGCGCGCGTAGCGGTCGAACGGCGTCCAGGGGAAGCCGCTGCCGTAGGAGAAGGTCACCGCGCCCGACCAGGACTGGGGCTCGGCGAGGCGCAGCGAGAGGTGGAAGACATGGCGCTGGTCCCAGTTCAGCGGCAGCTCCTGGCTGGGCAGGAACTCCAACCCCTCTGGGTTGGCGCCGAACTGCTGGGAACTGGCCACGCCGTCCGCGTAGGAGAAGGTATAGGCCAGGTCGAAGGCGAAGTTGTTCGAGAAGCGCTTGTTCAGCGTCAGCTCGACGCCGCGGGCCGAGGCGTAGGCCTTGTTGATGTAGCGCGGCAGCGTGTTGCCCGTCTCCTCGTCGGTCACCGTCGTCGACGCGATCAGGTCGTAGATGTCGCGCGAGTAGATGGCCACCGAACCGGCCAGGTAGTCGGTGAACTGGTGCTTCACGCCCGCCTGGTAGGCGATGGTCGTCTCGGCCTTGAGGTTGGGGTTGCCGAGCACGCCGGTGTTGCCCACCGCGTCCTGGCTGCTGAACAGCAGGTTACGCGAGGGGAACTGGATGAAGCGGCCGTAGGAGAAGTTGAAGCCGTCGCGCTCGGTGATCGGGAAGGCGAAGCCGAGGCGCGGCGAGAACTGCTGCTTGTACTTGATGATGTTCTTGTTGACGTCGTCGTTGTCCAGCAGGATCTCCGCCGCCGAACCCGGCGAGAAGAGGTCCCAGCGGAAGCCGTAGTTCATCACCATGCCCTCGTACTCCCAGCGGTCCTGGATGAACCAGGAGGCCTCGGGGTTGTACGAGTGGTAGATGTTGGCGTTGGATCCCAGGCTGTAGTCGCCCGTGAAACGGCTCTGCCGCTCGATGGCCGGGTTGGCCAGCGAGTAGTTCTCGATGTCGTTGTACTGGAGTTGCAGACCCGTCTTGACGAGGTGCCCCTCCCAGCGGGTGGTCGTCAGGTCGAACTTCATCATGGTCGTGCGGACGTAGTTCTCGTTGTAGAACGGGAAGTCGCTCGTGGTGATGAAGAGCGGGTTCAACGGATCGGTGTAGTAGTCCGAGCTGCCCAGGAACAGGCCCGACTGGCCGCTGAACAGGCCCGGCGACCAGATGCCGCCGTGCTGGTACTCGTAGGGATCCTTGCCGTTGACCGTGAAGCGGCTGTCGTTGGCCAGGTAGCTCAGCTTCAGGGTGTAGAAGGTGTTCTCGGTCAGGTTGTGCGTCAGCACCATCTTGAAGTTCTGGACGACGTTGCTGTTCTGCCCGCTGTTGTCGGCCGAGTTGAACCAGGTGTAGGACGAGTCCTCCTGGGCCGTCGAGAAGGTGGAGTGCGGGTAGCGGAAGCCGTCGAAGCCGGGTTCGGCGGCCACCGTGTAGAGACGTCCGTCCACGGCGCGGACCTGCAGCAGGGGCGCCACGCGCCGGCTCATGCTGGAGTTGCCGAAGTCGACGACCACCGAGGGCCGCGCGTTCTCGTGCATGCGCTCGTACCAGGGGCCGTAGTAGACCGGCACGTAGCTGCGCGTGTACAGCCAGGAGTCGTCGCCCGGGGTCGGCGTCATCAGGGGCATGTAGACCACGCGGCGGGCGTAGCCGGACACGCTCCAGTTGGGCGAATACGATTCGGACGAGGTGTAGTTCAGCGTGTACTCGCCGGTCAGGCGGATGCTCTCGTTGAAGTCGTACTTCCACTTGGTGGAGCCCTTCAACTGGTTGACCTGGCGGCGGCGGAACTGGAAGAGGGTCGCGTTGCCCAGGTTGACCCGGTACTCGGGGCGGTTGGCCACCGAGTAGTTCTCCGTGTCGGAGAAGAAGAAGTCGCCGGCCACGAAGTAGGTGAGCTTGTCGATGGGCGTCGGCCCGCCGAAGCCGAACTCGAAGCGGTCCCAGTTGGTGTAGGTCTTGTCCTGGCGACCGAAGTCGTCGGTCATGTAGCGGATGCCGCCCTCGAACGTGTCGCCGCCGGTGCGGGTGGTCACGTTGATCACGCCGGACATGGCCGAGCCGTACTCGGCGTCCATGCCGCCGGTCACCAGCTCGGTGGCCTCCACGGCCATCGAGGACACCGACAGGGCGCCGCCGCCGGCCACGTTGTCCACCGGCACGTCGTCGATACGCATGGAGACCTCGCCCGAACGGCCGCCGCGGACGTAGAGCTCGCCGTCGCGCATCTGCACGCCGGCCTGCTTGGCCACCGCCTCCTCCACCGAGTCGATGGCGTAGTCCTGCAACCGGTCGCCGCCGAACTTCTGCTCGGTGGTGGCGTTCTTCACCTCGACCATGTAGCGCGCGCCCTCGACCTCGAAGGCGTCGAGGGTCTCCACGATCACGACCTTCATGTCGAAGTGGACCTCGATCTGCTCGCCCTCGAGCACGTCCACCGTGATGGACTCGGGGGCGTAGCCCAGGTAGAGCACCTGCACCGTATAGGTCCCCGGACGCAGGCCCTGGAAGTAGAACACACCGCCGCCGAGGGACATGGTGCCCCGCGAGGTGCCCTCCAGCAACACGTTGGCGTAGTCGAGCAGCTCACCGGACTCGTTGTCGCGGATGATGCCCTTGATGGAGCCTGGTGCGCCCTGCGCCTGCACCGCGACGGGTGTCAACAGCGCCGCAATCAGCGCCAGGCAGAGGAGGGTCGGGACGGTCGTCATTCGTTTGCGCCGGAGCATCTAGGCGCTCCTTTCAACGGTTCCGGTCCGGGTCGGTCTGCGTGCCGATGTCTCTTCGTCGCGTCCGGTGGGAGACGCGACCCTGTCCGTTGCGACACGCATGTGCCGATACCTCACGCATTCAGACCATGGTTCGCCGTGTGACGAAACGGCCTGGAAATGGGGGGTTCAACGTACAACCGGCAACTTCCGGCTGAATATAGAGATTGCCGAAAGCCCTGTCAACCTAATGTGTTCCATCGTTTCGGCGATCGCTGCGACGCGACTCGGGACAGCGCACTTCGCACCCCTCGGCGACCGTTTCGAGCGGGGGTGCGGCGCGACGACAGTCGGGGGTCGCGATCGGGCAGCGTGCGACGAAAACGCATGCGGGCCCGTCATCTGCGGGCCCGTCGACGGGCGGGACCGCGATGGACGGCAGCGGGCGCCCCAGTCGCGGAGTCATCGCGGCCAATTCGCGGGTGTAGGGATGGCGGGGTTCGGCGTCGGACGGCAGGGTCTCCACGATCACGCCGGCGTACATGACCGCGAGGCGGTGGCACGCCGCGCGGGCCAGGGGCAGGTCGTGGGTGACCAGCAGCAGTCCCCAGCCCTGTTCGCGCTGCAGGCGGATCAGCAGATCGAGCACGCGGGCCTGGGCCAGCATGTCCAGCGAGGAGGTGGGCTCGTCGGCCACCAGCAGGCGCGGGCCGACGGCGAGGGCGCGCGCCAGGGCCACGCGCTGCCGCTGTCCCCCGCTGAGTTCGTGGGGACGCCGCGCGGCCGTCTCCGGCTCGAGATCCACCGCGGCCAGTGCGGCGGCGACGTCGAGATCGTCCGCGCCTCCGGCCCGCGCCGCTTCGCGCAGGGCGTCGCCGCAGGTCTGGCGCGGATCGAGCGAGGCATAGGCATCCTGGAAGATCAGCTGTGACCGGACGTCGGGGGTCCCCGGCGGCCTGGCCTCGCCGTCCAGCCGCACCTCGCCCCCGGAGCGGGGGCCGAGACCGACCAGGGCGCGGGCCAGCGAGGTCTTGCCGCACCCCGACTCCCCCACCAGGGCCAGCGCTTCTCCCGGCGCGACGGCGACGTCCACGCCCCGCACCGCCGCGACCCGCTCCGCGCGCCGGGCCAGGAGACCGGCGGCGCGACGATGCTCGACGCGGAGGTCGCGGCCGTCCAGCAGCGGCGAGCCGTCCTGCGGTCGATCCGCGCGCGGCGGCCGGCGCTCGGGCAGGGCGTCGAGCAGGGCCTGCGTGTGCGCCTCCGCGGGCGCGGCGAGCAACGGGGACGACGGACCGGCCTCCACGAGTCGGCCGTCGTGGATCACGGCGATGCGATCGGCCAGCGCGCCGGCCAACGCCAGGTCGTGGGTGATGAACAGCAGGGCCAGGCCGCGCCGTCGCGCGGCGGCGACGAGGGTCTCCAGGACGCCGGCCTGGATGGTGACGTCCAGGGCCGTGGTCGGTTCGTCCGCGATCAGCAGGTCGGGATCCCCGGCCAGGGCGAGCGCCAGCATGACGCGCTGCTTCTGTCCGCCGCTGAGCTGATGGGGATAGCGCGCCGCGATGCCGGCGGGCAGATGCACCTCCTCGAACAGCGCCGTCGCGCGCGCCGCGAGCTCGGCGCCGTCGAGCCCGGCCGTCTCGCGCAACGTCTCGCGGAGCTGCTCGCCCGCGGTCCAGACCGGATCGAGGGCGGCGGCGGGATCCTGGAAGATCATGGCGATCTCGCGACCGAGGCGTCGGCGGTGGTCGGGGCCGCCGTCCAGGACGGCGCCGTTCCAGGTCAGCCGTCCCTCGACGAGCGCCGTCGGCGGCGTGAGGCCCAGCACGGCCAGACCGGTCATGGTCTTGCCGCTGCCCGAGCGGCCCGCCAGCGCGAGGATCTCGCCGCGGGCCAGGTCCAGGTCGAGCCCGTCCACCACCGGTGCCGCGCCCGGGAAGCTCACGCGCAGCTCGCGCAGGTTCAGGCCGTCCCCGCTCATGGCAGGGGCCTCCGCGCATCGCCCCGTGGATCGAGCCGATCGCGCACGCCGTCGCCCAGCAGATTGTAGCCGACGACCATCAGGGTGATGGCCAGGCCCGGGAAGGCGGTCAGCCACCAGGCGTCCAGCAGGTGGCCGCGGCCGTGGTCGATCATGGCGCCCCAGGAGATCAGGGGCTCCTGGGCGCCCAGGCCGAGATAGCTCAGGAAGGATTCCAGCAGCACGGCGTTGCCGAGGCGCAGGGTCGTCGCCACCAGCACCAGCGGCGCCACGTGGGGCAGCACGTGGCGCAGGGCCAGGCGCAGGCCCGAGAGACCGAGGCCGCGGGCGGCCAGGTAGAACTCGCGCTCGCGCAGGGCCAGGGTCTCGGCGCGGACCAGGCGCGCCACGCCCATCCAGCCCGTCAGGCCGATCACCCCGGCGACCAGGGCCAGCGAGGGCGCGGTGACCGCCGCCAGCAGCAGGATCAGGAAGATGCGCGGGAAGGCCAGGAAGACGTCCGTCACGGACATGAGCACCCGGTCGAGCCACCCGGGACCGATGCCGGCGGCCAGCCCCACAGCGGTGCCCAGGGCCACCGCCAGCCCCACGCTCAGCCAGGCCACGACCAGCGAGGCGCGACCGCCGTGCAGCAGGCGGCTGAGCACGTCCCGCCCCAGGACGTCGGTGCCCAGGGGATGCTCGGCGCAGGGCGCGCGCAGATGGAGGGACGTGTCGCCGACCGCGGAGGGATCGTGGGGCGCGATGACGCCAGCGACGGCGGCGAGGACCGCCAGGACCAGCACGATCGCCAGCCCCGTGCGCGCGGCGCCATCGAGGGCGCCGCGGGACGCGGTGCGGTCGCCGCGGCTCATGACGTCTTCTCCCCGCCCAGGCGGATCCGGGGATCGATCCGGCCGTAGGCCAGATCGGCGAGCAGGTTGCCAAGCACGACCATCACCGCCGACAGGGCGGTGGCGCCCATGATCACCGGGTAGTCGCGGGCGAAGATGGCGCTGACCGCCAAGCGCCCCATGCCGGGCCAGGCGAAGACGGTCTCGGTCACCACCGCGCCGCCCAGCAGGAACGGCAGGTTCAATCCCACCAGGGTCACCGCGGGCAGCAGGGCGTTGCGTGCCGCGTGGCGCCAGACCACCACGCGCTCGGGCAGGCCGCGGGCCCGGGCGGCCAGCACGTAGTCCTGGGCCAGGGCGTCGATCATGGCGCTGCGCAGATAGCGGGCGGTGCCGGCGGCCGAGGCGACGCCGAGCACCAGCACCGGCAGGACGAGGTGGCGCAGGGTGTCCCACAGCCGCGCCGGCGGCGACATCAGTTCCGCGTCGGGGGCGGCCATCCCCCCCGCCGGCAGCCAGCCGAGTCCGCGCGAGAAGACCAGGATCAGCATCAGCCCCAGCCAGAACGCCGGCAGCGAGTAGAGGGTCAGGGCGGCCGCGGTGGCGCCGCGCTCGACGCGGGAGCCGCGACGTCGGGCCATCCAGACGCCCATCCGCACGGCCAGGAACAGATGCACCGCGTAGGCGGTGACCGTCAGCAGCAGGGTGTTGGGGACGGCCTCGGCCAGCATGTCGGCCACGGGCCGGTGGTACTGGAGGCTGCGCCCGAGGTCGCCGCGCAGCAGGGCGTCGCCGAGCCAGCGGAGGTAACGCTCGCCCAGCGGGTCGTCCAGCCCGAGACGCGCCCGGATCTGCGCGCGCTGGGCGTCGCCCACGTCCGGATCCAGATGCAGTTCGACGGGATCGCCCGGCGCCAGGTGCACCAGGAAGAAGACCGCGCTGAGCAGGGCCGGCACCAGCAGCGCCGCGACGGCCAGACGGCGGAGCAGGTAGGTCATGGAGTTGCCGTTCCCTCGGTGAGCATGGGTGAGTCTAGGAACGGGGCCGGGGGGCGGTCAAGCAGAGTCGCGTCCCGCCCGGACGATCGTGCAGTCCGCCCGCTCCCGCACGACGCCGCAAAGGCGTCGTTGCGGTCTGCGAATCCCCGCCCCGCCGCGGACCGCCGGCCGGTGCCCCGTTGTTCCCCGTGGTTCCCCGTGACGGCGCGTCGCGGCGCCCGCCGGACTTCCACGCCGCGGCACGACTCTTTCTTCGGCTCCCCGGACGTCACAGCACCGCCAGCCCGGGAGACACCCATGCGATCGCCGCTCACATCGCCCCCGCACCGCCTCGCCGCGCCCGCCGTCGGACTCGTCCTGCTGGCGGCCTGCGTCGGCTGCGAGATCGCCGACCCGGCCCTGCCCAGCTTCAGCACCCGGCTCGCGGTCCCCGTGGGCAGCCACGACCTGACGGCGCTCGAGCTGATCGAGGACCAGGACTTCCTGTCCGCCGGCGTGGACTCGGTCCTGTGCTTCGGCGTGGAGGGCGACACGGCCGACATCGAGCTGGAGCTGGACTTCAGCGTCGACATCGAGGCGCTCTCGACCGACGCCGAGATCGGCGCCGTCACGCTGGACGAGCTGGACCCCCTGACCTACGACTTCGTCCTGTCGGACGTCTGGCCGGGCGCGGAGTTCCTCCCGCCGGGCACCTGGCCCGTGCCGGCCTTCGATTTCGACCTGGAGAGCGACTCCGAGGGCCTCGACGACTTCGAGTCCGCCGACCTCGCCTCGGGCCGCCTGGTCCTGGCGCTGGACAACGGCCTGCCCATCCCCCTCTCGGGCCCGCTGCCCCCGGAGACGGTCACCGTCGAGGTGGTGGACCCGGGCGACGGCGCCGTCCTGGCGGCCCTGGTCTTCGACGAGGAGATCCCCCCCGGCGGCAGCGCCGAGGCCGAGGCGGACCTCGCCGGCATCACCCTGCCGGGCGACCTGCAGGTGCGCGTGCGCGGCGGTTCGCCGGGCTCGCCGGGCGCGATCATCGACCCGTCGGCCTCCCTCGGCGTGGCGCTGACCCTGCTCGACCTGACGGCCTCCTCGGCCCGCGCCGCGTTCGGCCCCCAGTCCTTCGAGCAGACCGGTTCGATGGCCCTGCCCGACTCCCTGCGCATCGTGGAGGCGGAGGTCGCGACCGGCCTGATCGACGTGCAGCTCAGCAGCGGCCTCCCGGTGGGCGCCACCGTGTACCTGAACTTCACCGAGCTGCGCAGGCCCACCGGCGATCCCTTCGTGATGACCTTCACCCTGCCGGTCCACGGCGTGGAGCAGAGCGAGGCCGATCTGGCCGGCGCCGTGATCACCGCCGGCCAGGGCGCGGCCCTGGACTCGCTCACCTACACGGTGGGCGTGGTGTCGGACGGGAGCGACGGCGAGATCGTCGAGATCCTGGCGGGCGCACGCGTGACGGCCGACATGGCGCCGACGACCCTGGCCCTGGGCGAGGTCACCGGCTACATCCCGGAGCGCAGCTTCGCCATCGAGCCCCTGACCGAGACCCTCGACCTGCCCGACGAGCTGGACGGCGTGCAGCTGTCCGCGGCCTCGCTGACGGTGGACCTCTTCAACGGCACCGGCGTGGCCGGCGAGCTCGACCTGTTCCTGACCGCCAGCAGCGCGTCCGGCGAGACGGCCTCGGTGTCCACCACCGCCACCATCGCCCCCGCCCGCTCGGAGGGGCTGGTCCGCACCACCATCTTCCTGGACGAGAACAACAGCGACATCGTCGACCTGTTGAGCCTGCCGCCGGAGACCTTCACCTTCTCCGGCGAGGTGCGCGTGGGCGGCGAGGACGAGATCGGCACGGTGAGTCCGGACGACGTCTGTCTCGTGGTCTGGCGCGCCGACGCCCCGCTGCGGCTCACGCTGGAGTCCTCTCAGATCGACCGCAACCCCGAGGCGCTCGACCTGGACGAGGACCTGCGCGAGCAGCTCGACGAGCACCTGCTCTCCGCCGAGATCCTCGTGGAGATCGACAACCACTTCCCCTTCGACCTGCAGGTCGAGTTCCTGGTGGGCCCCGATTCCACGAGCGCGCTGGACGACCCCGAACTGGTGGTCGGGCCCGTCACGGTCGCCGCCGGCGCGATCGGCGAGATCAGCCGCTACGTGGAAACGTCCGTGGTCACGACCCAGGTGATCGCCCTCGACGCGGCGGAGATCCGCGCCTTCACCCGGCCCGGCGCCTACACGGCGATGCGGGCCCTCATCCCGGGCACCGGCGGCCAGGAGGTCCTGCTGCGCTCGGTGGACGGCCTGGGCGCCCGCGGCGCGCTGACCGTCGAGATCATGGTGGAGGACGACCGATGAACCGCACCCGAAACGCAGTGCCCGATCCGCGCCGGCGCAAGGAGATCGACATGTTCCCTCACCCCTCGAAGTCGCATCGTCGATCTTCGCCGTCGCGTCCCCTCGCGGCGGCCGCGCTGGCCGGATGGGTCCTGCTCGCGCTCGCGGCGGCCGATCCCGCCGCGGCCCAGGGCCACGTCCGCGCCATGGGCATGGGCGGCGCCCACACCGCCGCCGCCCGGGGCCTGGACGCCGTGGACTGGAATCCCGCCAACCTGGCCATCGACGGCGACCGCGGCCCGTCGCTGGGCCTGGCCTCGGTCTCGCTGGATCTGAACAACAACGCCTTCTCCCTGGCCGCCTACAACCGCTACTCCGGCGCGGTGCTCACCGAGGCGGACAAGGACAAGATCCTGCGCGACATCCCCGACGAGGGCTTCCTGCTGGACGCCGACGTCAACGCCTCGGTGCTGGGCTTCTGCTCGGGCCCCTTCGCCCTGACCTTCCAGGGCCTGGCCGGCGGGGCGGGCATCATGGACAAGGACTTCTTCGAACTTGTGCTGCTGGGCAACGAGATCGGCCAGAGCTTCGCCTTCGACGAGACCGACGGCGAGGCCTGGGCGGTCGGCGCCGCGACCCTGAGCTGGGCCTCGCCGGTGCTCACCCGGCGCGCCTACCGGCTCTCGCTCGGCGTCAACGCGCGCTACCTGTACGGTCTCTACGACTTCACGGTGGAGGAGGCCGGCGGCGGCCTGGTGGCGGACCTGGACGGCGTGCGCGGCGAAGCCAAGGCCTCGCTGCTGAGCTCCCAGGGCGGCCGCGGCTACGCGGTGGACGCGGGCCTGTCCCTGCAGCTGCCCCGCGGCTGGAACGTGGGCCTGGCGGTGAGCAACGCGACCAGCCACCTCACATGGGACAAGGAGGTCGAGCGCCGCCTCTGGAGCGTGGCCGGCGACTCGCTCACCGCGACGACCGACGACATCGACGCCCACATCACCGAGACCGACACCACCTACGCCGCGTCGGCCTATTCCCGCACGCTGCCCACCGTCCTGCGCCTGGGCGCGGCCAAGCGCTACGGCGCCCTGCTGGTGGCGGCCGACGTCTCCCGCGGGCTGGAGTCGCGCCCCGGCCTGAGCGACGCCCTCGCCCTGGACATGGGTCTGGAACTGCGGCTGACGTCGTGGTTCGTGCCCCGCCTGGGGATCGGCTTCGGCGGCGACGTGCCCCGCTCGGCGGCGGGCCTCGGCCTGGGGCTGGGTCCGGTGCGCTGGGATCTGGCGGTGGCCAACCGCGGCAAGATCATCCCCGACGACACCAAGGGGCTCGCCTTCGCCTCGGGACTCGGACTCGACTTCTAGGAATACGTCTCCTCGACGACCCCGCAGCGCCAGGTCGCGGCGAAGGCCGCGACCAGGGCGTCCTCCAGCCGTCCCATCCCCGCCTCATCCAGGGGTTCGCCCAGCAGCTCGCCGAGGTCGGTCACCGCGCCGGCCAGGGCCGCGCGCGCGGCGGGCGTGTCCCGCTCCCCCGCCAGGCAGGCCAGCAGGTCGGCGTGTCCCGGACCGGTCAGGATGGACCCGTGCTGCAGGAAGCCGTCGGCGGTGCGGCGCTGGGCGGATCCCACCAGCTTGCGGCCGCCGACGGTCAGCTCGTGCTGGCCCGCCGACGCGAAGCAGACCGCGCCGCGGGCCTCGCTCAGGGACTCGCCGCCGGAGACGTCGGGCGTCAGCCCCAGATCGCGCAGGAAGCGCAGCAGGGCCTCGTTGATGGCGGCGTATGCGGAGTGGAGGGTGTCGCCGAAGAGGTCGCCGTGCGGCGGGCCGACCACCGCGTAGGTCAGCTCGTCGCTGTGCAGGATGGCGCGGCCGCCGGTGGGTCGGCGCACCAGGCCCCAGCCGCGCGCGGCGACGGCGTCGGCGTCGAAGTCTCCGGGCTGCTGGTGGTAGCCGTAGCTCACCGCCGGCGGGGACCAGCGGTACAGGCGCAGGACGGGTCCGTCACCGTCGCGTCGCCGCGCGAGGAGCCCGGCGTCCCGGGCCATGTTCTCGTCGCCGCTCAGGGCGCCGTCGCGGATGACGCGCAGCTCCACGGCCTACCCGCAGTTGCAGGGCCCGTACCAGCCCAGGTCGGGCTTGCGGGCCGCTCCCGCCTCGTCGAGGCGCGAGACGGGGGTGGCCAGGGGCGCCTCGAGCAGCCGCTCGGGCGACGTCTCGGCCTCGTGCCGGATCCGCTCCAGGATCTCCACGAAGGCGTCGAGGGTCTCGCGGGACTCGGTCTCGGTCGGCTCGATCATCAGCGCCTCCTCCACGATCAGCGGGAAGTAGATCGTGGGCGCGTGGACGCCGTAGTCCAGGAGCCGCTTGGCCACGTCCAGCGTCCGCACGCCGAAGCGTTCCTTCCAGTCCCGGCCGGTGGCCACGAACTCGTGGAGCGTACCCCCGTCGTGCTCGATGGTCAGGACGCCCTCGAGCCGCTTGCGCAGGTAGTTGGCGTTGAGCACCGCGCGTTCCGAGACGCGGGTCAGCCCGTCGCCGCCCAGCCGCAGGATGTAGGTCAGCGCGCGCAGGGCCACGCCGATGTTGCCGTGGTAGGCGTGGATGCTCGGCCGTTCGTCGTCGCCGGACTCCAGGCGGTACACGCCGTCCTCGTGCACGATGTCCGGCCCGGGCAGGAAGGGGGCCAGCTCGGAGGTCACGCAGATGGGGCCCGAGCCCGGGCCGCCGCCGCCGTGGGGCGTGGAGAAGGTCTTGTGCAGGTTCAGGTGGACCACGTCGAAGCCCATGTGCGCGGGCTTGGCCCGGCCCAGGATGGCGTTGAGGTTGGCGCCGTCCATGTAGAGGCGCCCGCCGGCGGCGTGGATCGCCTCGGCGACCTCGACGATCTCGGTCTCGAACAGGCCCAGGGTGTTGGGATTGGTGATCATGATGCCGGCCGTCGCGGGTCCGGCCGCGGCGCGCACGGCCTCCAGGTCGAGCCGGCCGTCCGGACGCGAGGCCACGGTCACGGGCTTCATGCCGCACATGACCACCGAGGCCGGGTTGGTGCCGTGGGCCGAGTCGGGAATCAGCACCTCCACGCGGTCGGCGTCGCCGTTGGCCAGGTGGAAGGCGCGGATGGTCAGCATGCCCAGGAACTCGCCGTGGGCGCCGGCCGCGGGCTGAAGGCTGCAGGCGTCGAAGCCCGTGATCTCGCAGAGGGCGTCCTGCAGCAGCTTCAGCGCGCAGAGCAGGCCCTGGAGATCATCGGCGTCCTGTTCGGGATGCAGGGTCGCGAAGCCGGGCAGGGCCGCCGCGCGTTCGTTCAGCCGCGGGTTGTACTTCATGGTGCAGCTGCCCAGGGGGTACAGGCCGCGCTCGATGTGGTGGTTGAGCAGGGAGAGGCCCGTGTAGTGGCGCATCACCTCCTGCTCCGAGAGCGACGGCAGATCGCAGGGCGTCTCGCGCCGCAGCCCCTCGGGCAGGGTCGCGTCGACGTCGTCGCCGCGCCAGACCGGCGGCATCACGCCGCGCCGGCCCTCGCGTCCCTTGGCGAAGAGGTTCTCCTGCAGCTCGGCGCCCCAACGCGCGCACGAGAGGCACTTGTCGACGTCACTCATCGCCGTCCCCCTCCAGGAAATCCCGCACCAGGTTGCCGTAGGTCTCGATCTCGTCCGCCGTCCGGCGCTCGGTGACCGCCACCAGGAGGTCGCCCTCGCCGCAGCCGGCGACGCCGTCCAGGGGCAGGCCGGCCAGGACGCCGCGGTCGCGCGCGTAGTCGATGAAGTCGCGGGCGGAACGGGGCAGCCTGATCGTCAGCTCGTTGAACACGGGGCCGTCGCAGGGGAACCCGACGCCGTCGATCCGCGCCAGCACCTCGCGCAGCGCGGCGGCGCGCACCAGGTTGGCCTCCCCCAGCGCCCGGAATCCCTCACGACCCAGCAGGGCCAGGTAGATGGTGGCGCGGGTCATGTTCAGGCCCTGGTTGCTGCAGATGTTCGAGGTGGCCTTCTCGCGGCGGATGTGCTGCTCCCGCGTCTGGAGGGTGAGCACGTAGCCGTCGCGGCCCTTCGAGTCGACGGTGCGTCCGGCCACGCGGCCGGGGATCGTGCGCTTGAGCGCGTCGGTGCAGGCCAGGAAGCCCAGCAGGGGGCCGCCCCAGCTCGTGGGGATGCCGAAGGGCTGGGCCTCGCCCACCGCGATCGCGGCGCCCCACTCGGCCGGCGGCCTGACCGCCGACAGGGAGACGGGATTGACCGCCGCCACCACCAGGGCGCCGCTGTCGGCGACCGCCGCCGCCAGCTCGTCCGCCGGTTCCAGACGCCCCAGATAGTTGGGGGTCTGCACGACGACCGCGCCCACGCTGTCGTCGACCAGTTCCGCCAGGGCGGCGGGATCGACGGTGCCGCCCGCGTCGCGAGGCGCGGTGAGGATCTCCACGCCCTCCCCCCGCATGTGGGTCTCGACCACGCGTCGCCAGCGGGGGTTGAGGACCTCCGGCAACACGACCTTCCGGCGTCGCGTCTTGGACAGCGCCATCAGGATCGCCTCGACCAGGGCGGACGCCCCGTCGTACATGCTGGCGTTGGCCACCGGCAATCCGGTCAGCCGCGAGACGAAGGTCTGCCACTCGTAGATGGTCTGCAACGTGCCCTGGGACACCTCGGCCTGGTAGGGCGTGTAGGCGGTGAGGTACTCGCTGCGCGACGCGATGGCGTCCACCGCGGCGGGCGCGTAGGTGTCGTAGACGCCGCCGCCCAGGAACGAGACCAGCGCGTCCTGGCCGGCGTTCATGCCCGCCAGGTTGCCCATCACCCGCATGACCTCCTCCTCGGAGAGGCCGTCGGGCAGGTCCAGGGCGGCGCGCTCGCGCACCGTGGCGGGAATGGACGCGAAGAGCTGCTCCGCGTCATCGAGACCGAGGACGTCGAGCATCTCGCGGACGTCCCGGTCCGTATGCGGGGTGTAGGGCATGGGCGGCTCAGCTTCCGATCAGGGCGTCGTAGTCGGCGGCCGACAGCAGTTCGTCCAGCTCGGAGGTGTCCGTCAGGCGCATGCTGAACAGCCAGCCGTCGTCCATGGGCTTCTCGTTGACCAGCTCGGGCGCGTCCAGGACGGCCTCGTTGATCTCGACGATCTCGCCGGTCAGCGGGGCGTAGAGGTCCTCCACGGACTTGACCGTCTCGATGGTGCCCACCGCGTCGCCCCGGCCGATGTCGGCGCCGGGCTCGGGGAGCTCCAGGAAGACCACGTCGCCCAGCTCCTGGGCGGCGTACTCGGAGACGCCGACGGTGGCCACGTCGCCGTCGACCATCACCCACTCGTGTTCCTTCGTGTAGACTCGATCGTCGCTCGCCATGACGGCCTCCCGGGTTGGGGTCAGTCGCGCGGGGCGCGGGGGTCGCCCTTGACCCTCGGCGCCACGAAGGGGATGTCGGCCGCGGCGGCGGGATGGCGCTTGCCGCGGATCTCCACTTCCAGGGCGTCCTCGCCCCGCTCGACGTCGAGCAGGGCCAGGGCCAGGGACTTGTTCAGGGTCGGACTCTTGGTGCCGCTGGTCACGAAGCCCACCTGCCGCTCGCCCGCGAAGACCGGCGTGTCCTGGCGGGCGATGGGCGCGGGGCGCGTGCGTCCGTCGACGACCGCGCCCAGGATCTCCAGGCCCGCGATGCGGCGCGGCACGCCGGCGGCCTTCTGGGCCCGCAGGGCGTCGGCGCCCACGAAGTCGCGGTTCTTCAGGCGCAGCGCCCAGCCGATGCCGGCCTCCAGGGGCGTCCAGTCGGCGCTCAGCTCGTGGCCGTAGAGGCTGTAGCCCATCTCGAAGCGCAGGGTGTCGCGGGCGGCCAGGCCGATGGGCCGCGCGCCCAGGTCGGCGCCCAGGTCCAGGAGCGACTCCCACAGGGGCAGGGCGTCGTCCCAGGGGATGTACAGCTCGTAGCCGCGCTCCCCGGTATAGCCCGTGCGCGAGACGAGCCAGTCGCCACCGGGGCGGGACAGCTCGTAGGCGGCATAGAAGACCAGGGCGTCGAAGGTCTCGAGGGTGTCGGCCAGCTCGGGCAGGCGTCGGAGCAGCTCGGGCGAAGCGGGCCCCTGCACGGCGATCATGGCGGTGCGGTCGCTGGCGTCGTCCAGGGTCACGCCCTCGACGCCGGCGACGCGCTCCCGGAGCCAGGCCGCGATCTTGTCGTGGTTGGCCGCGTTGCAGACCACCAGCCAGCGCGTCTCGGCGAGGCGGTAGATCAGCATGTCGTCCAGCACGCCGCCCTCGGGGGCGCACATGGCCGTGTAGAGCACCCGGCCCTCGGCGAGGCCGGTCACGCGGTTGGTGGTCAGACCGTCGAGCCAGGCCTCGGCGCCGGCGCCCCGCACGTGGATCTCGCCCATGTGGGTGATGTCGAAGAGGCCGACCGCCCCGCGCACGGCCGCGTGCTCCGCCTGCACGCCCTCGTACTGGACGGGCATCTCGAATCCGGCGAAGGGGACCATGCGGGCGCCGTGGGCGCGGTGCCAGTCGGTCAGGGGGGTGCGGGCCAGCTCGTCTCGGGTCTCTGGTTCCACGTCCGACTCCTCAGTCTGGGGCGGCCGCGCGGGGCGGCCGGGACTCGCGTGACGGCGCTGCCAAATCTATGACGGTCCGGCCGGTTCGCCAAGGGCCATTCCGGCCGGTCGGCGGAGTCTCACTCCGCGTGGGCGAGCTCGCGCAGCATCACGCCGGTGTGGGACGCGGATTCGGCCAGGACCGCCTCCAGCGGCCCCTGCACCACGATCTCGCCGCCGCCGTCGCCGCCCTCGGGCCCCAGGTCGACCACCCAGTCGGCGCGGCGCACCACCTCGGGATTATGCTCGATGACCACCACGCTGTGCCCCTTGCCGGTCAGCCGCGCCAGGATGTCCATCAGACGGTCCACGTCGCAGAAATGCAGGCCCGTGGTGGGCTCGTCCAGGATGTACATGGCGTGGCCCCGGCTGCCGCGGGCCAGTTCGCGCGAGAGCTTCAGACGCTGGGCCTCCCCGCCCGAGAGGGTGGCGCCGGTCTGGCCCAGGCGCAGGTAGCCCAGCCCCACGCCCTCCATCACGCCGAGGATCTTGCGGCAGGCGGGGATGTTGCCGAAGAGCTCGAGGGCCTCCTCCACCGGCAGGTCCAGGGCGTCGGCGATGTTGACGCCCTTGAAGTGGACCTCGAGGGTCTCGGACCCGTAGCGGCGCCCCCCGCAGGCCTCGCAGGGCACGTCCACGTCGGGCAGGAAGTCCATGCTCAGCCGCTTGACGCCGGCCCCCTCGCAGACGGGGCAGCGGCCGTCGCCGGTGTTGAAGCTGAAGCGGCCCGGACCGTAGCCGCGCATGCGGGCCAGGGGCGTCGCGGCGAAGAGCTTGCGCAGGTGCCCCATCAGGTTGGTGTAGGTGGCGGGCGTGGAGCGCGCGGAGCGGCCGATGGGCGACTGGTCCACCAGGATCACCGAGCGCAGGGCATCCTCCCCCTCGAGGGTGCGGAAGGGGCCGGGCTCGGCGCCGGCGCGGTTCAGGCGCCGGGCGAGCTCGCGGTACAGGGTGTCGTGGATGGCGGAACTCTTGCCCGAGCCCGACACGCCGGTGACCACGGTCAGGCGTCCCAGGGGGATTTCCAGGTCGATGTCCTTGAGGTTGCGGCCGCTCAGGCCCGTCATGCGCAGCCAGTCGTCGGGCGGCGCGCCGCCGTTGACCGGCGAGGGCCCCTGGATCCTCTGGCGTCCGGCCAGCCAGGCGCCGGTGACGCTGTCCTCGACCGCGGCCACCTCGGCGGGCGTGCCCTGGGCCACGATCTCGCCCCCGTGCTCGCCGGCGCCGGGCCCGAGGTCGAGCAGGTGGTCGGCGGCCAGCATCACGTCCAGGTCGTGCTCGACCACCACCACGCTGTTGCCGCGGTCGCGCAGGTGGCCGAGGGTGCCGATCAGACGGTGGATGTCGCGGTGGTGCAGGCCCACGCTGGGCTCGTCGAGGATGTAGAGCACGCCCGTCAGACGCGACCCCACCTGTGTGGCCAGGCGCACCCGCTGCCCCTCGCCGCCGGACAGGGAGGCCGCGCTGCGCGAGAGGCTCAGGTAGCCCACGCCCACCTCGCAGAGGAAGCGAGCCCGCGAGCTCACCTGCTCGAGGACGGGGCCGGCCACGGCCGCCTTCAGGGGATCGTCGAAGGCCAGGCTCTCGGCCCAGGCCAGCAGGCCGGTCAGGGACAGCTCCCCGACCTCCCCCACGTGCCGGCCGCCGACGCGGACGCTGAGGGCGTCGGGGCACAGGCGGTAGCCTTCGCAGGCGGGACAGGGCTCCGCGGCGAGCAGGGCCGCGAGCGAAGACCGCACCTTGTCCGAGCGGGTCTCGCGATGTCGGCGCAGCAGCTCCGGCATCAGGCCGGTCCAGTCGCTCAGGAACGCGTCCCAGTGGCGGTGCCCCGAGAGCTCGTCGGTCACCTCGGGCGTCAGGCCGTGCAGCAGGACTCGCCGCGCGGTCTCGGACAGCTCGTCCCAGGGGACGTCGAGCCCGAAACCCATGGCGCCGGCCAGGGCCTCGATCTGCGTGTACAGCCAGCCGGTCTCCTTGCCGCGCAGGTAGGACACGGCGCCCTCGGCCAGCGACAGGCCGGTCTCGGGCACCAGGCTGGTCTCGCGGATGGTGGGGCGGCTGCCCAGGCCCTGGCAGTCCGGGCACGAGCCCGCCGGCGAGTTGAACGAGAAGAGGCGCGGCTCCAGGGGGGCGAAGCTCCGCCCGCAGGACGGGCAGCCCGCCTCGCGGCTGTAGAGGGTGATCCGGCCGGACTCCTCGCGCACCAGCACCGTGCCGCCGGAGAGCTCCAGCGCCCGGTCGAGAGCGGCGGTGAGCCGCTCGGACACGCCGGGCCGGTTGACGAAGCCGTCCACCACCACCGCCACGTCGTGCCGGCGGCCGGGGGCCAGGGGCGGCATCTCGTCCAGGTCCTGCAGCTCGCCGTCGACCAGCGCCCGCACGTAGCCCTGCCGAGCGAGGCCGTCCAGGAGCTTGGCGTGGGCGCCCTTGCGACCGGTGACCACCGGCGCCAGGATCCACAGGCGGGCGCCGTCCGGCTGGGCGCCGACGCTGTCGCGGATGGCGGACAGGGGCAGCGAGCCCGCCGGCACGTCGCAGTCGGGACAGATCACGTCGCCGCAGCGGGCGTAGAGCAGGCGCAGGTAGTTGGCGATCTCGGTGACGGTGCCCACGGTCGAACGCGGGTTGCCCCCGAGCCCCTTCTGGTCGATGGCCAGGGCCGGGGACAGCCCCTCGATGCGGTCCAGGTCGGGCTTGGGCAGCTGGTCCAGGAACTGGTGGGCGAAGCTCGACAGGCTCTCGATATAGCGCCGCTGACCCTCGGCGTAGAGGGTGTCGAAGGCCAGCGACGACTTGCCCGAACCGCTCGGGCCGGTCACCACCACCAGGGCGTGGCGCGGCAGCGTCAGGTCCAGGTTCTTCAGGTTATGGACCCGGGCGCCCTTGATGGTGATGACGTCGGCGACCACGGGTCTCCTACTCGACGGTCGCGTCCACGGCGTCGTCGGCCGCCAGGGCCTCGCGCTCGTCCGCGCTCAGGGAGTCCACTCCCTCGAGGACCTCGGCCTTGTGCAGGCGGATCGTCTGCAGCGGATTGTCGCGTCGGTCGCGCTCGGCGGCGACGATGATGTCGACGACCTCCAGGCCGCCGACCACGCGCCCGAACACGGTGTACTTGCCGTCCAGGTGCGGCGTGTCGGCCACGCAGATGAAGAACTGGCTGCCGGCCGAGTCGGGGTTCTGGGACCGGGCCATGGACAGGGTGCCCCGCACGTGGCTGCCCTCGTTGAACTCGGCGCGCAGCTGGGCCTGGGCCTGCAGGGGCGCGTAGCCGCTGGCCTCCAGCCGCGCGTTGACCTGCTCGACCAGCGCGGCGTCCTCGGCGCCGAGCACGTCGGCCAGCGTGGGGCCGCCCATGCCGTCGTCGCTGCGATCGTCGTCCTTGGAATTGGGATCGCCGCCCTGGATCATGAAACCGGGGATCACGCGATGGAAGGCCGTGCCGTCGTAGAAGCCGGAGCGGCAGAGGAACGTGAAGTTGGCCACGTGGTTGGGCGCGAGCTCGGAGTTCATCTGCAGCAGGATCTCGCCCTCGTCGGTGGTCAGGCGGACGAAGGTCTCCTCGGCACTCGCGATGCCGGCCGCGAGCGTCATCGCGGCGAGCAGCACGGTCACGAGCTGGGTCATGAGCCTGGGCATGTCTCGGTGTCCTTTCGCTGTTTGCGGATCGCGGCGACCCGATCGTCGCCGACCCTCATGGATAACACGTCCGGCCTCTCAGGGCAACGCCCGCTCTCGGGCTTGCCCGGACCGGGTCTACATGCCATGTTGGAGTCCGTTCCCAATCCGTTGCGAAACAGGGCAATAGGAGGCCGAATATGTCCGAAATGGCGTATCTCGACAACGGCGCGACATCCTTCCCCAAGCCCGAGTCGGTCTACAGGGCCATGGACGAATTCTATCGTCACCATGGCGTGAACCCCGGCCGCTCGGGCGCCGACGCCGCCGTCGAGGCCGGCTCGATCCTGGACGACACGCGCAAGGAGATGAACGCCTTCTTCGGCAACCCCGCCGACGACTACAATCGGCTGGTCTTCACGTCCAACGCCACCGACAGCCTCAACACGATCCTCCAGGGGCTGGTGCGGCCGGGGGACCACGTGGTCTCCACCCGCATCGAGCACAACTCCGTGCTGCGCCCCCTGCACGAGCTGCGCGACCGCGGGATCATCGAGTTCGACCTGACGCCCTTCGACGGCGACGGCTTCGTCGACCCCGACGAGATCGCCCGGCGCATCCGGCCCGAGACACGCCTGGTGCTGGTCAACCACGGCTCGAACGTGATCGGTACGGTCCAGGACGTGGCGGCCATCGGCGCGATCTGCCGCGAACGCGGCGTCCTCTTCGCCATCGACGCCGCCCAGACCGCCGGCTGCGTCCCCATCGACATGGAGGCCATGCACATCGACCTGGTGGCCTTCACCGGTCACAAGTCGCTGCTGGGGCCGGTGGGCATCGGCGGCGTGGCGGTGGGACCCGACGCGGAGCCCGTCGCCTTCAAGTGGGGCGGCACCGGCGTGAAGTCGGCGCAGCTGACCCACCTCGAGCAGTACCCCTACCGTCTCGAGGCGGGCACCCTGAACACCCTGGGCATCGCCGGCCTGCGCGCGGGGCTGCACTACATCCTCGAGCGCGGCCTGGACGCCATCGTCGCCCACGAGATCGAGCTGTCGCACGCGCTCTGCGCCGGGCTGGCCGAGATGCCCGGTCTGAAGATCCACGGCGCGCCAGCCGACGAGCGGCACACCTCCGTGATCAGCGTGACGGTCGAGGGGATGAACCCCGAGGAGATCGGCATGCGGCTGGACATCGACTACGACATCATCACCCGCACGGGCCTGCAGTGCGCCCCCCTCTGCCACGAGGGCATCGGCACGGCGCCGCTGGGGACGGTGCGGTTCAGCATCGGACCCATGAACGAGATGTCGGACGTGGAAAGGGTGCTGGCGGCCATGGCGGATCTGACGCAGGAGGCGGTGGCGAGGGCCTGACGATTGCACCGGGCTTGTGGAAAGGGCCGCTCCCGAGGGAGCGGCCCTTTTCTTCTCTCGGTGCCGGAGGCGGCTACTGGTTGGGTTGTGCCCCGGAAATTGTGTTTGGTCCGGATCCTGCCCCCAGTAGGATATGGATACACGACGCCCCGGCTGGCAACCACCTCACTGCCCCAACCCAGAGTGTAAGTACCACAATGCGTTGAAGCCCGACTGGCCCTACCGAAAACACGGCTTTTTCACCCGTCGCATTCCTCCACACCGTATCCAGCGATTCACCTGCAAGGCCTGCGGCCGCAACTTCAGTTCACAGACATTCTCTACATCCTACTGGCTCAAGCGCCCCGACATCCTGCCCAGGCTGATCCTGAAAGTCGTTGGTGGAATGGCCAACCGGCAGATCGCCCGCGACTTGGGCGCATCACCCACAGCCGTCGACGGCCAGATCTCCCGCCTAGGTCGACATTGCCTGCTCTTCCACCGTCAGCAGATCATGCAACTGCCGCCGCCCAGCGAGATCGCCATCGACGGCTTCGAGACCTTCGAATTGAGCCAGTACCACCCGACCGAGTTCCACCTGGCGATCGAGCCCGACAACAGCTACATCCGCCACTTCACTGACAGCGAGTTGAGGCGCAAGGGTCGCATGACGGCCTATCAGAAGCAGCGCCGAGTCCAGTTGGAGGCCCTTCACGGCCGTCCTGACCCGAAGAGCGTGGAGAAGGACGTGACAGAGCTGCTTCGAACAGCGCTCGAGGAAGCAGACAGAGCGATCGTACGCAGCGATCTGCACAAGGCGTATCCGAGGGCTATCAAAAGGCTGGGTTGCAAGATCACTCAGCTCACCGTGTCATCGAAGGAACCGAGAGATCGGAACAACCTGTTGTGGGAGATCAACCGTCTGGATCGGATGATCCGTCATAGCCAGGCCGGCCATGCACGGGAGACGCTGGCTTGGCCGAAGCGCCGTCAACGGGCTGCTGAGCGATTGGCGATCATGGTGGTGTGGTGGAACGGGATGCGGACGCGGTGGGTGCGTCGGTGCCGGTCGAGTCCGGCGATGTTGAAGGGGGCGGTGAATCGGTTGCTGTCAGTTGGAGACATCTTGCGGAAGAGGGTCTTTCCGGCTCATGTCGAGATGCCGGAGCGATGGAGGTCTTACTATGACGGGGAGATTGAGACGCGGTGCCTGCCAATCAACAAGCGGCATGAATTAAAGTACGCGTTCTGAGCGAAAGAAGAAGGCGACCCGTGAGGGTCGCCTTCCAGGCGAAACACAATTTCGTGGGCACAAGCTACTGGTTGCGCGCCCAGAGACGTTCGGGCTTGTGCATCATGATCCGCACGAAGCGATTCTGCTTCCGCCCCTCCACCGTCTCGTTATCCCCCACCGGCCGGAACGGCCCATAGCTCACCACGGCGAAGCGGGAGGCGTCCATGTCCAGCCAGTTGGTCATGTAGCGGGCGACGGCCGAGGCCCGGGCGGCGCCGAGCTCCCAGTTGGTAGGCCAGACCTCGTGGAAGTCGGGCCAGATCTTCTGGTCGTCGGTGTAGCCCTCCACGAAGATCTCCCACTCGGGGTACGCCTCGATGGCGTCCTTCATGGCCTCCAGCGTGGGGATCATGGTGTCGAGGATCATGGTCTGGCCGGAGGCGAACAGGACCTCGTCCGGAATGGTGACCGTGACGACCTCGCCGAGCTGCTCCACCAGCACGGCCTTCTCGGCCTCCACCTGGGAGATCTGCTCGCGCAGCTCCTCGGCGAGCTGGTGTCCCTCGGCGATGGTGGCCTCGCGCTCGGCGATCTGGGCCTGGAGTTCAACGATCTGAACGTCGCGCTCCGCGAGAAGCTCCTTGTAGTCGTTGCACGGCGCGCAGCCCCAGGTCGCGAAGGCGAGGGCCAGGCCGGTCAAAAGGGCAATCCGCTTGAGCATGTCTCGTCACTCCTTTGCCGTTGCGGCGCACATCGGACGCGGCTCCCTCCGCGCCGGACAGGCCGCTCGGAATCCATCCGTTGATCAGTTCGTCGTCGGGCGACGGAGGGCCATGCAAGGACCGGTCCCGTCGCGGAATCTGGGTGAATGTAGCCCGGAAGTTGCGCCAGGGGAAGTGTTTTTTCGATTTTACCGGGGCGGTTCCTCGATCCTCACGGCCTCGTAATCGCCCAGGATCCCGTTCTCGCCGATCACGTCGAGTTCATCGCCCGCTTCGAGCCGGAAGTCGCCCGACGGCAAGGGGATGCGCTGGACCTCCCCCTCTCCCGTCTCCGCCCGCCGCCGCACCTGGATGAGATTCAGCCGGGCCTCGCTCATGAGCCTCAGATCCGAGAGGGTGCGCCCCGTCCAGTCCGCCCGGGCCTTGATGCGCTTCATGCTGTAGCCCTCGGGCAATTCGACCAGGTTGACCACCGAATCGTGCAGGAGATTCTCCGCCAGCCAGCGGCCCATCTGCTGCTCGGGCTGCACGATCTCGTCGGCGCCGACCATGCTCAGGACGCGGCGCTGGTCGTCGGTGAGGGCCTTGCAGACGATGCGCGGCGCGCCGAGGCGCTTGCAGAGGAGCGTGACCATGACGTTGGCCTCGAAGTTGGCGCCGATGCAGATCACCACGGCGTCCATCTTGGCCACCTCGAAGCGGGCGAGGTTGTCGCTCTCGGTGGCGTCGAAGGCGGCGGCCACCGCGACGTCGTTCTTGATCCGGTCCACCTTGGCGCGGTTCTGATCCACCGCCAGGACGTCCACGCCCTCGTCGTTCAGGGTCCGCGCCACGCTCGAGCCGAAGCGTCCCAGGCCGAAGACCGCCACTCGTTTCATAACCACTCCTCCCCTAGCCGATCAGCAGGTTGGCCTCGGGATACCGCACGTCGGATTCGCGGGTGGGCGGCACCAGGCCGTAGGCCACCGCGAGGGGGCCGAGACGCCCCAGGAACATCAGGACGATCACCATGACCCGGCCGGGGCCGCTCAGCTCGGGCGTCAGGCCCAGCGAGAGACCGACGGTGCCCATGGCCGAGGTCACCTCGAAGAGGGTCTCCTGGAAACCGCGGCCCTCCAGGATCAGCAGGCCGAACAGGGCCACGGCCGAGGTCAGGATCCAGGTGGTCAGGATCATGAAGGCGCGCCGCACCGTCAAGAGGCCGATCTCGCGATCGAAGAGACGGGGCGCACGCCCCCCCGCCACGATGGCCCGCAGGTTGGCCCACAGGGCGGCCACCGTCGTCAGCTTGAGGCCGCCGGCTGTGGAGCCGGGGGCCGCGCCGACCGCCATCAGGATCATCATCACCAGCAGCGAGGCGCTCGAGAGGGTCGTCAGGTCCAGGGTGTTGAAGCCGGCGGTGCGCGCGGTGGCCGACTGGAACAGCGCCAGGCCGATCTTGTCGACCGCGCCCGCGCCGGCGAGGGCGCCGCGCCATTCCAGGACCAGCAGCAGGGCCGCGCCGGCCAGCAGGAGGCCCGCGGTCAGACGCAGCACCACGCGCGCCTGGACGAACAGTCGCATGGGCCGGCGTCCCGCCAGGGCCCGGCCCAGGACCCAGCCGCGGAGGTTGGCCACCACCGGGAAACCCAGTCCCCCGACGACCAGCAGGCCGCCGATGGTCCAGGTCACCAGGACGTTGTCGGCCCGGGACACCAGCGAGTCGGACCACAGGGCGAAGCCGGCGTTGCAGAAGGCCGAGACCGCGTGGAAGGCCGCGACCCAGAGGCGCGGGCCGGCCTCGGGCACCACATCGGCCAGGCCGAACCAGAGCAGGCCGGTGCCCAGCCCCTCGGCCACCAGGGTGAACACGGCGATGAAGCGCAGGATCTGCCGCGACTCGCGCAGCACCTGGCCCTCGAAGACCTCGCGCAGCATGCTCGACTCGCGCAGTCCGATGCCGCGGCCGAGCAGCAGCGAGACGGTGCCGGCCACGGCCATCACGCCCAGGCCGCCGAGCTGGATCAGCAGCAGGATCACGCCCTGGCCCAGGGGGGTGAAGTCGGCGCCGGTGTCGCGCACGACGAGACCCGTGACACAGACGGCGGAAGTGGCGGTGAAGACGGCGTCGAGGCCCGGCAGGGGGTGGTCGTTCGGCGTGGCGGCCGGCAGCGAGAGGAGGCCGGCGCCCAGGGCGATCAGGAGCGCGAGGCCGAGGATGAAGGCGGCGCCCGGCCGGATGCGCATCCGGCTCCGGAACCGTCCCTGTCCGTTGGCCGTCGGGCCCGGCATGTCGCCTCCCGCGTCGAGCTAGCCGCCGACCGGTCCGTGGACGGCCGTGAACAGGCCGTCGGGATCGAAGTATTGCTCCGCGCAGCGCATGATGTCGTCGCGATCCACCGCGTCGACCTGGTCCACCAGCTCGGTCACCGACTGGTACCGGCCGAAGAAGATCTCGTCCTTGGCGGCGCGGCTCATGCGGTTGGTCACGCCTTCCAGGGCGAAGACCAGCTGCGACTTGATCTGGGCGCGGTTGCCGGCCAGCTCCTCGACGGTGACGCCCTCGGCCAGCAGGCGCCGGTACTCGGCGCGCACCAGCGACTCCAGACGCTCGCGCTTGTCGGGGGCGCAGGAGCCCGCGCAGCTCACCAGGCCCACCTCGCGGCCCATGTCCGTGTAGGTGCAGATCGAGTAGGCCAGCCCCTCCCGCTCGCGCACCGCCTGGAAGATGCGGCTCGAGAGCCCGCCGCCGAGGATGTTGCTGAGCATGCCCAGGGGCACGCGGTCGCGGTGCCGGAAGGAGACGGCCAGGTTGCCGATCTCGAAGTAACACTGCTGCAGGGGCCGGGGGATGTCCAGCCGATGATCGCGGACGCGGACGTCGGCCATGACGTCGTCCACGGCCGCGAAGGGGGCGTCGGGGGCGTCGGCCGGGGCCGCGCCGCCGGGCAGGGCCGCGGGGCCGAAGAACTCGCGCACCGCGTCGGTCATGTCCGGGTCCAGGTTGCCGGCCAGCGAGATGACCAGGTTGGAGCCGGCGAACAGCGCGGCGTGCTCGCGGCCGAGCAGTTCGGCGTCGAAGGAACGGACCGTCTCGTGGGACCCCAGGATGGGCCGGCTGCGGGGATGCTCCCCGTACAGACGGGCCATGAAGGCGTCGTTGAGCAGGTCCTCGGGATTGTCGCGGGCCTCCTGGATCTCGGCGCAGACCACGTCCTGCTCCAGCCGGATCAGCTCGGGATCGAAGGCCGGGTTCAGGAGCATGTCCGCCAGGGCCTCGCTGGCCGGGCGGAAGTACTCGGGCAGCACGTTGACGATGAAGCCCACGTGGTCCTTGTCGGTGAAGGCGTCGACCGAGGCGCCGAGGCCGTCGAAGAGGCAGGCGATCTCGAAGGCGCTGCGCCGGTGCGAGCCCTTGAAGACCATGTGCTCGAGGAAATGCGCCAGCCCGCCGAGGCCGGCCGGCTCGTCCTGGGTGCCCCGACGCAGCCAGACGCCCAGGGCCACGGAGTGCGCAGACGAGACCGGGACGGTCAGGACGACCGCCCCGTTCTCGAGCACTTCGCGTCCCGGCGGGACCTCGTGCTGGTAGGGACCCAGGTTCATGCGTGTCCGTCCGGGCTAGCGCCGCCGACCGCCGCGACCGCCGCCGCGACCACCGCCGCCACCGCGAC
>CAZSNA010000013.1:0-58625 GCA_964607825.1 uncultured Fibrobacteraceae bacterium
GCGCTGGCCAGGGCGACCTCGTTGCCCGGCGGCACCAGCAGACCCGTCTCGCCGTCGCGCACCACCTCGAGGTTGCCGCCGACGGACGTGGCCACCACGGCGCAGCCCCGCAGCATGTACTCCAGCACCGCGTTGCTGAAGCCTTCAGAGTCGGAGCACATCACGCCGATGGCCAGCCGCTCCAGGTATCCCGACACGTCCGCGATGCGGCCGGCGAAGACCGTGTTGCGCGCGATGCCCAGCTCGATCGCCAGCCGCTCGTACTCGCCGCGGAACTCGCCGTCGCCGATCACGTGGAAGGTGACGTCGGGATGCCGGGCGTGGACGCGGGCCGCCGCACGCAGGAACAGGTCCGTGCGCTTCACGCGGCGGTTCAGGTTGCCGACGATACCGATCGCCATCTCCGATTCGAAGTGCTCGACGAACCGGTAACTCCCTATATCGACACCATTGTAGATCACCTTAATCCGCTCCGGATCCAGTCCGTCGCGACGGCAGGCCTCGTGCTTGACCGCCTCTGAATTGGCCAGGTAGCCCGTGGACAGCGGATAGGCCTGTCGCATGAGGAACTCCTGCCAGGGCGTGCGCCAGAACCCCATGTCACGGAAGGAGATCAGTCGCACCGGCGCGCCGGCGCGCCGGGCCGCGGCCATGGCCAGCAGCGTCGGATCCTGGAAGAAGGACTGGACCACGCGCACGTCCTCGAGCCGCACCAGCTCGGAGATGCGGCGCAGGGCCTTCAACCCGCCCGGCGAGGCCAGACGCCCCACGCCGAGCTCGACGTACGGGCAGTCCACCTCGGCGAGGTACTCGCTCGAGGGCCGCAGGGTGCAGAGCAGGGGGGCGTACCGCGCGCGATCGAGACGGTTGATCAGCTCGACGAGCTGCGTCTCCGTCCCACCGCGCCCGATGGTCTCGATGCAGTACAGGACCTTGTGCGGGGCCATGCTCCTCTCCCGTTTCGGCCGGTCTGCGCGGACGGATCCGACTCCGTCCGTGGCGTGGACCGGCTCGCGCGGCGCCAGTCTGACACAAGGCCGTCGCGAGCGGAAGTCGTTTCCCGATCTCGACAAAACTCGACGGCGCGCTACACTGGTGCCGGACGCCGCCCGATCGACCCCAGCAAGGATGCTGCCCCATGAGCGACACGCCCCTGGTCTCCGTCATCACGGCCACCTACAACATGGGCCGCTTCGTCGGCGGCACGCTGGACTCCCTGCTGGCCCAGACCCACCCCGCGGTGGAATGCGTCGTGGTGGACGACGGCTCCACCGACGACACCCCCGAGGTCCTCGCCCGCTACGCCGACGACCCGCGCGTGAAGGTGGTGCGCCAGGAGAACGCCGGCCAGACGGTGGCCAAGAACCGCGGCCTGCGGGAGGCCACCGGCGAGTTCGTGGGCTTCTGCGACGCCGACGACCTGTGGCGCCCGGAGAAGCTGGAGCTGCAGCTTCCCCACTTCGCGGAGCCGCGGGTCGGCGTGGTCTACGGCAACTTCCAGTTCATCGACGGCGAGGGGCGCCCCATCCACACCGACCGGCCGCGCACCTTCAGCGGCCGCATCACGGACGAGCTGCTGGTCGACAACTTCGTCCACTTCCCCACCGCCCTGGTGCGGCGCAGCGTGATCGACGCCGCCGGCGGCTTCGACGAGTCCCTGTCCATGGGCATCGACTTCGATCTGTGGCTGCGCATCTCCGTGGACCACGACTTCCTCTACCTGCCGGACATCCTGGTGGACTACCGCATCTGGGAAGGGCAGATGTCCCACCGCACCGGCGAGCGCCTCGACAACGCCTTCCGGCTGATGGAGCGCTTCCTGGACGACAATCCGGGCGCCGTGACGTCGGCCGCCCGGCGCCGGGCCTGGGCCTACACCTACGTCTCCCGCGCCCGCTGGCGCCGACGCCAGGGCGAGGGCGCCGCGGCGGCCGCGGACTTCGGCCGGGCCTTCCTGCAGCGGCCCTGGGACCGCCGGCTGTGGGTCAATCTGGCGAAGATCCTGCTGGGGCGAAGCGAATAGGCCGGGGGCCGGTCGACATTTCCGGGCAATCGTGCTATACTCGTGTATCTACCTGCAACCACGTCATCTGCAACACACGCGAGGCTCGCCCCACATGTCGCGTCTTATCCATGTATCCACGCTGATCGCCCTGATCCTGGCCCTGGCCGCGCCCGCCGTGGCCGCGGAGGTCCTGGAGCTCTGGCACGATCCGGCGGACGACATCTACAACGAGGACCGCGTCGACATCCACTGGACCCTGAGCGCGGGCGTCGACTCGGTGCAGGTGGACTTCGACGACGGCGAGATCGTCATGGTCGATCCCGACGCCGTTCCCCTGCGCCACGTCTACGTCAACACCGGACGCTACGACCTCGAGCTCACCCTGTGGGAGAACGGCCAGCCCACGGTGCACCTGGAGCGGAACTTCGTGGTGGTGCGGCAGCGGCCGATCCCGGGCGACGACTACATGTTCGTGCACCATTCCACCGGCCGGAACATCCTGCGCGACGCCGGCGTGCGCAGCATCCTGGCCTCCCACCCCGCGCGCGACGCCGCCGACATCAAGCTCTGGGATCACGACTACCACAGCGGCAACACGTACACCGGGATCACCGAGCCCGACAGCACCGTGCACCCCGACTGGTCCTACGGGATCGAGGCCAACGACATCACCCCGTTCGGCTGGTGGACGATCTTCTGCGGCAACAGCACCTTCCGCGACTCCCTGCTCACCACCTACGACGTGCTGCTGCTGAAGAACGACCACGGCACCGGCGACATCACCAGCGACACGCAACTGCAGGCCTACAAGGACGCCTACCTGAACATCCGCGACGTGCTGGACCTGTATCCCGACAAGCGCTTCGTCCTGGTCTCGGGGCCGCCGCGCCGCCCCGAGGACATCACCAACGCCGAGGCGGATCGCGCCCGGGAGTTCTACGACTGGCTGCAGAGCCCCGAGTTCATGAACGGGCACCCGCACATCTCGTTCTTCGACCTCTTCGACCTGCTGGCCTATCCGGACGACCCGGACGACCCCGAGCGCAACATGCTGCGCTCGCAGTACCGCCGACCCTACATCATGACCGACAGCCATCCGAACTTCTACGCCAACTCGGTGATCGGGCCCCAGTTCGCGGACAAGCTCATCCGCATCGCCCAGCCGGGCTGGATCCGCGAGGTGACGCCCGCCGCGCCGCCGGCCGCGGGCCTGCACCTGATGCCCAACCGGCCCAATCCCTTCAACCCCGCCACGGTCCTCTCCTTCGAGCTGGACACGGACGGTCCCGCCCGTCTGGAGATTTTCGACGTGTCGGGACGGCTGATCCGTCGTATCCTGGACTCAATCGGCCTCCCCGCCGGCCGATACGCCTATCGATGGGACGGCCTCGACGCACGGGGCCGCCCCCAGCCGTCGGGCGTGTATCTCTACCGTCTGATCCGGGGTGACGAGTCGGTCGGCCGCCGCATGACACTGGTCCGCTGACCCGTCGGGACGCCAGCAAGGACGCTGCGCATGATCGATGTCATCAAGGAAATCTGGTGGGGTCTGAAGGACGCCACCCACCGCGTATACCTCCGCTACAGCTGGGTGCGCAACTGCCCCGGACGCTACGGCTTCCGCCTGCGGGCCCGCGCCCTGCAATCGCATTTCGGAGCCTGCGGCGAGAACGTGCGCATCCACGAGGGCGCCCGTTTCCGCAACGTGCAGAAGATCCGGATCGGCGACAACGTCACCTTCGGCGTGGACAACTTCGTCCAGGCCGCGGGCGGCGTCACCATCGACGACTGGACGCTCCTGGGGCCCGGCGTGAAGGTCTGGAGCACCAACCACGTCTTCGCCGACCCCGATCGTCCGATCCGCGAGCAGGGCGCCGAGTACAAGGAAGTGATCATCGGCCGCGACTGCTGGATCGGCTCCAACAGCTTCATCATGCCCGGCACCGAGCTGGGCGACGGCTGCATCGTGTCGGCCCATTCGGTGGTCGGCGCCAAGAAGTACCCCCCCTTCAGCATCCTGATGGGCAACCCCGCCCGGGTGATCGGCAACCGGAAGAAAACGCCCGATGGCGCAGCTTGACGGACTCGGCACCCTGCTCGACGAGGCCGGGGACGCCCCGACGTCGCTCCTCCTGGAGCGTCTGATCGAGGGGTTGCCGGACGAGCCGGCGCGCCGCGACCTGATCGCCGAGCTCGTCGACGAGTCCCGCGCCGCCTGGCAGTGGCTGCTGGCCGGCCGGCCCGGCGGACGAATCCTGGACCTGGGCGGCGGTTGGCGCGCGGCGATCCTCGCCCTGGCGCGGGCCTGGGCACGGGTCACGGTGCTCGAACCGTCGCCCGACGTGCTGCGTCTGCTCGGGAAGCGCCTCGTCGAGGCGGAACTGGACAACGTGGACCTGGTCGGCGGCGGCGGCCGCGAGACCCTGCCCTTCCCGGACGCGAGCTTCGACGCCGTGTGCTGGTGCGGCGCTCCGGGTCGACGCGTCCCCTGCTCCGGCGACGACGATCCCTGGTCGCTCGAGCCGCTGCTGCGCGAGGCGGCCCGCGTCCTGCGGCCCGAGGGACAGCTCTACCTCGAGCTGCCCAACCGCTGGCGCCGCGGCAAGGCGCCCCACCAGACGCGCCCGCCCCTCTACACCCTGAGGCCGGCCCTGCGACGGCTGCGCGGCCAAGGCCTCGAACCCCAGGCCCGCCATGCCCTCGAGCCCGACGACGAGGACGCGCGCTTCTACGTGAACCTGCACGACACCCCCGCGGTGCGGTCCTTCCAGGATCAGCACCCCGGCCGCGGCCGGCTGCTGCCCGCCTGGTTCTACCGCCGCACCGTACCGACCTTTGCCCTGACGGCCGGCCGGGGCGCCGCCGGACCCTCCCGGCTGGACGAGGCCCTCGCCGCCGTCCGCGCCCACGTGGGCGCCGAGGGGCGCCACTGGCACATGTCGCCGCCCGCGGTGAACCGCAAGGGCAAGCTGATCGTCAGGCTCGTCGAGAAGAAGCGGCCGCGCTGGCTGGTCAAGATCCCCCTGAATCCCGAGACCCGGACCGGCGTGGAGCGGGCCCATGCGGTCCTGACCTGGCTGCGACGGCACCTGACCGGCGACCATCGCCTGTCCCGCCTGCTGCCGAGCGAGATGTCGCGGATCGAATACGAGGGCGTGCCCATCCACGTGGAGTCCATGTGCCCGGGACGCCCCTGGGGCGATCGACGGTCCCGGCGCATCTCCGCGGCGGACACGGATCTGGCCGGAGTGCTGGACGCCCTGCTGGACCTGGAGCCCGCGGACCTCGGCCCCGTCCTGCCCGCCTCGCGACACGAGGACAAGGCGGCCTTCCTGTCCGACCTGCTGCTGCAGGTCGCGCCGGATCTGGTCGACGCCGTCTCGGATCTCGGCGCCCGGCTCGAACGGGCCGCGGCGGGGCGCCCCCTGCGCCTGCGCAAGGGCGACTTCACCCTGAGCAACATCTTCCTGGACGGGCGCCGCGTCTCCGGCCTGATCGACTGGGACGACACCGAGCTCACCCGCCTGCCCCTGACCGTCTACGCGGATCTCGTCTTCTCCTGGCTCTGGCAACGCGCGGGCATGCGCCGCTCGGACAGCCTGGCCCGCCTCGCCGCCGGGGACCTCTCCGCCCTGCCCCCGGAGCTCGGCGTGGCTGAGACCCTGGAACGACTGGGTCGCGACGCGGCGGATTTCGCCGTCGGGGCGACGGCCTCGTGGCTGGATCACGCCTACCAGGAGCTGAGGCATCCGGTGTTCCGGTTCCAGCCGGCGCGGGTGCAAGGTCTGCTGGTGGGGCCGTTGCGGGCGATGGCGGAGGCCGGAGGGCCGGACGTCTAGGCGTCCGCGTAGGCCTGCAGGTAGGCGTCGGTCATGGTCTCCAGGGTGTAGGCCCGGCGCTGTCGCGCCGCCGCCGCTTCGCCGAGCCGGGCGGCCAGTCCGGGTTCGACGGCGAGCCTGCGGATCGCGGCGGCCAATCCACCCACGTCCCCCACCTCGACGAGCAGCCCCGTTTCCCCGTCGACGAGCGTTTCCGCCAGCCCGCCGACGCGCGAGGCGACGACCGGCCGCCCCAGGGACATGGCCTCCAGCAACGTGTAGGGCAACCCCTCGTGGAGCGAGGGCATGAGCAGGACGTCCAGGTGGGCCATCCAGTCCAGCACGTCCCGCCGGAAGCCGTGGAAGACCACCCGTTCCGCCAGACCCAGCTCGGCGACGAGTCGCTCGAGGGCCGGAGCCTCCGGTCCGCTGCCGATGACGTGGAGCCGCAGCGCGTCGGGCATCCCGGGTTCGGCCAGCGCCCGGACGGCGTATTCGATCCCCTTGACCTCCGAGATCCGGCCCACGATCCCCAGGTCGATCCGGTCCGGGTCCAGCGCCTCGGGCCGGCGCAGCCCCGTCCCGTCCAGGGGTTCGATGCCGTTGTAGACCACGCGGCGTTCCAGGCCGGCGTGCGCGTCTCCGCAGCGGGCCATGATGTCGGCGGTGACGTAGCAGACGAGCGCCCCGAGCCGACGGGTCGCCCAGGCGTCGAGGCGGGCGTTCAGGCCCGTCTTGAGGGAGGCCAGCAGCCCGCCGCCGGGTTCGGGCAGGCCGTGCTCGGTCTTGACCGTCGGGACGGGCAGGGCGTCGCCCGCGACGGCCGCCGTGACCATCGCCCGGTAGCCGTGCACGTGGAGAACGTCGGCGCCGGACGCCGCGACCGCCCGCACCAGCGCGCGGGACGCCCCGGGATCGTAGCGGTGGCGGCAGGGCAGGACGATCGGCTCGAGTCCGATCCCCCGGGCGCGCTCGGCCAGTTCGCGGTCGTGGAAGAGCAGGAGCGCGGGCGGACGGCCGGTCGCTGCGGCGAGTCTGGCGCCGAGTCCCAGGATCTGGGTCTCCACGCCGCCGAAGACCTCGCCCGGGGCGCAGAGCGCCACGTGCGGCGGGTCGTTGCGGTGCCGGTCCGTCATCGAGGCGGCGTGGGAACGGGCTGTCCGGGCTGGCCGGGCGGTCCGGGATCGACCGGCGTGTAGTCGGCGTTGAACACGGCGGTGTCGATCTGGTTGGAGGAATCCACCGCGTGGACGTGGATCTCGTTGAGGCCCGGCTGCAGCGGGATGTCGGCGGCCGTCCAGTCGGTCCAGTCCCCGGAAACGTTCGCGGCCGTGCCGAAGACGGAGCCGTTGAGCACCCAGGACACGACGGTGATCCGGTCGTCGTCGCCGGCGGTGCCGACCAGGGTCAGCAGCGGCTCATCCGTCTCGTAGGTCAGGCCCGGCGACGGCGAGGTGATCTGGATCGTGGGCGGGTCGTCCACGATGACGCCCCCCTCGCCCATGACGATGGGGAAGCCCTCGGCGTTGGCGACGCCGTCCTCGTCGACGACGTAGAGATAGGCGAGCTCGCCCTCGGGGAAGGACGAGAAGCTCAGATCGACGTCGATCTGGAACTCGCCCCACTGGGTCGGGATCTGGATCTCGCGCACGGTGCAGTCCTCGAAGTCCGGCGCGTTGCCGATCTCGACGCGCGCCCGCGAGCGCGAGACGTACACGTCGTCGTAGTAGCAGTGGTCGTCCGCGCCGTGACCCTGGAACATGTGCCCCAGGCGGAAGTCCTCGAAGCGGCCGTCGGAGTCGGCCAGGTTCAGCCCGCCCTGCCGGTAGACCCGCACGCCGTCGAGCCAACCCTCGATGTAGCCGTCGGAGGCGTTGGTCGACGACTCGAGCTCGACGAAGATCTCCCAGCGCTGCCACTCACCGATGGTCGAGAAGTAGCTCGTCGAGCGGTGCCAGGGGAAGTTGACGGTCGGATGGTTCTGCACGGCGAACTGCCAGTTCGGCCGCGTGGGCATGATGGCGCCGATCATGAAGTGCGGCGAATCGTTCTGCTCCTGCACGCTCCCGTTGCCGTAGAGGTACATCATCTTGAAGTTGTGCGGCAGCGTCCCCGGATCCTCTGGCTCCATGTAGCGCCAGAAGGTGATGTAGAGGCTCCGGAAGGGCCCCTTGTTGGACCAGCCGAAGGCGCTGATGGAGTAGTTCGGCCACGTGATGTGCGCGGAACGATCGCCCGACCAGGTGCGGGTGTCGCTGTAGGAAGGACGGGGCGACTGGGACAGGAAGGTCCAGGTCGGTCCCACCACGGGTTGACCGAGTTCCTGTCCGAGCGTGCCGCTCTCGAAATCGTCCCAGGAGAAGGGCGTGAAGTCGCCCTCGGTGAAGCCGGAGCCGACGACGGTGACCGAGGCCCCGGCGTCGAGCTGGCCCGTGATGCCCGTGACCACGGGGTCGGCCGACGCCGGACCGGCGCAGATCAGCACCAGGGCCAGGACGGCGAGCGGCGAAAAACGATATCCGGTCTGAGTCATTCCGTGCTCCAGAAAATGTCCGGTCGTGGGCGATTTTCGGGTCGAATCCGGCACACTGCAATCAGATCGACACGCCCCGACGGAACAGGCGTTTGCGGACCATATACCAGAACGACGGCCGTTGACTATCGATTTCCAGGCAGAGCCGTCGCGTGCGTGGTGTCCAAACAGACCTTTCTGCAAGGACTTCCCTCAATCCCGACAGGCCGGCGAACACGCCGCTGGCCCACTTCATGAGATAACCGTCCCGGGCCGAATAGACAAGCATCGATCCCAATCCGACCCAGAGATGGCGCATCGCATAGGTCCATGGCATATGTCGTGCCGCGAGCCAGATATGGTTGCGGGTATCGTAGTAATACCGTCTCCAGTCCGGCCGTCCGGTCTGGTGGTGGTGGTGCCGCACGGGGATCCGGCCGTCGTAGGCGACCGTGTAGCCGGCGTCCATGAGCTGGTAGGCGACGTCCACCCCCTCGTGGCCGATGAAGAACCGCTCGGGATAGCCCGCGATGGCCGCGAAGGCCTCGCGCCGGAAGGCCACGGCGCCCTCGGAGATCTCGTAGGTCAGGAAGGCGCCGAGGGCGTCCTCCTCGGGTTTGCGGTGGTGGCTCCAGTTGCAGATCTCGCCAGAGCGTGCGTCCAGCACCCGGAAGTTGAGGGCGCCCAGGCCGGCGTCCTCCGCGAAGAGGCGCCGGAGGAGGTCGAGGCTCTCCCCCGTCAGGCCCATGACGTCGTCGTCGAGGGTGACGACGATGTCGCCCCGCGCCTCGGCCAGGCCCCGGTTGCGCCCCGCGACGCCCGAGTTGAAGCCGGTCCGGATGTGGCGCACGCCGGGGAACCGCTCCGCCACCAGCTCGGCCGTCCGCTCGTCGTCGCTGTTGTCGACGACGAGGATCTCCAGGTCCGGCCGGTCCAGGGCGACGAGCTCGGCCAGGCCCTCGGCGATCATGTCCGGGCGCCGGTAGGTGAGGATCGAGACGGTGACGGCGAGGCCGCCCTGGTCCGCGGTCGGGCTCACGGCGTCGCTCCGGCCGCGAGCTGGTCGACGAGGCCGCGCGTGCCGCGGCGCAGGCTGTCGGCGATGTACACCAGGTTGAAGGCCAGGCCCGCCGCGAACCACCAGTAGGGCTCGTAGAGATCCATGCCGAACATCCCCAGCGCGAGCCGGATCACCAGGAAGCCCGTGACCGCGCGGCAGACCCCGATCATGTAGAGCAGGTCCCGGTGCCAGTCCAGACAGGCGCGGCGATGGCGCGGCGGCGGATCGTAGATCCTGATCGCCCGGGCCAGGGCGCGGGCCTGCTTCTCGAGGAGCCGCCGGGCCCAGGCGTAGGCGCGCAACAGCGACCAGATCAGGAAGAAGAACACGGCCAGGCCCTGCACGCCCAGGTTCGTGCCGACCTCCAGGTAGAGGTTGTGGGTGTCCTGCTTGCGGCCGAACATCTTCATGCGGACGGCCGGGAAGGAGGCGACCCCCACCCCGGTCGGGTACTTCAGGAAGATGGTCGTCGCGTCCTGGAGGATCTCGATCCGCTTCTCCTTGGAGGCCCCCTCGGCCTCCTGACCGCCGATGCTCATGAACCGTTCCTTGTACTGGTCGGGCAGCAGGGGAACGGCCGCGGCCACCAGCAGCAACCCGATCAGGGCGCTGCGGAGCTTCTTGCGCGTCTGGGACCACCAGAAGAGCAGGAGCACCGCGAAGGCCACGTAGCCGGTCCGCGAACCGGAGAAGAGCACGCAGATCGACGCGGTCGCGGCCGGGGCCAACAGCAGGAGCCTGTATCGCCACTGCCTCACCACCGGGAACAGGAAGATGCAGAAGGGCAGCGTGCCCATGGCCAGGCCGGCGAGGCTGTTGGGATGCTTGTAGATGGGCACCGCGCCGTGCAGCCGCATCACGCCCTGGTTCTGCCAGACGAGCCCGCCGGAGATCAGGCCGCGGGTCGATTCCTGGGTGATGTAGAAGCACGCGAAGAGGAAGGCGACCATGAACCACTTCATGGCGCGCGGGGACCTGATGAGCGCGACCATGAAGAAGGTCATCATGGCGAACTTGACGACCCGGTCGATGAAGATGGAGTTCGCCAGCTCCTTGTCCGCGGCGAAGGGGATCTGGACGATCATGGCGGCGAAGAGCAGCACGATGCCGATGAGCACGTTCTTCGCCGCCGGCAGGTGGCCGAGCCGGATCGGCTTGGCCGAGACCACGAACGCGCAGCCGGCCAGGACGACCACGCCCAGCACGAACTCGACGCGCAGCACCTTGAAGATCTCGCGTCGGGCGCCCCACTGCATGTAGCGGGCGACGATGAAGACCAGGAACGTCAGCATCAGGAACAGGGGCGCTTCCCAATGCCGCATCAGTCGGAGCTTCGCGTCCTCCAGGCCCGCCTTCATCAGCGCCTCAACGTTCCCCTGTCCGACCCGCGAAATCCATGCCCGCCACCGCCTCGTCGATGAACCGCGTGAACGCCGCCGCCGCCAGGGCGTTGCCCTTGGCGCTCGGGTGGCTGTCCGAGCCGCCGCCGGTGGGGAACGCCGACCAGTTGCCCTGGCCGGCGGTCAGCAGGTCGTAGTAGTCGAAGACCGCGACGTTGGGCAGTCCGTAGCCGGCGAGCCAGCCGCCTTCGCGGTCGGCCAGCCAGGTGTTGAACTCGCGGGCCCAGTCGGCCGAGGTCTTGCCCTTGTCGCCGCCGAACACGCCCTTGATCCGGTCCTTGAGGCCCTTGCGGGGCGCGGCGCGGGGCGGCGCCGTGAAGGCCACGTAGAGCACCTCGGGGTGGGCCCGGAAGTGGGGCAGCAGCGCGTCGTAGGCCGCCTTGGCGTTGGCGACGGTCAGCTCCTCGGCGTCCGGGTTCCCGCGACCGGAGCCCGGGCCGACGAAGTCGTTGTTCGGGTAGCAGGACTTGAAGGCCACGATGTGGTTGGTGCGACCGTCGTCGTAGGTGCGGTCCTGGTGGTCGGTCCGCAGCAGCCGGTCCATGTGTTCGGCGAACTTGACGCGCCAGTGGCGGATGTCCGTGTCGGCGCCCAGGACCGACTCGTAGCTCAGCTCGCTCACGTCGTAGCCCTTGGTCTCGAGCATGGCGCGCAGTCCGCCCCCGTTGTGGTGGCTCTCGTAGATGCAGCGCTCGCCGGAGCCCGGCTTGCCGCCCGTGCGCTGCCCCTTGTCGGCCATGAGCTGGCCGCCGCAGGAGTGATGGATGAAGAGCAGGCGCAGGGGCGCCAGGTCGTCGGACAGACGGGTCAGGGAAGGCTCGGGCATCTCGGTCCGTCCTCCGGTCTCGTCGGCCGTCCCGCAGGCGGCCAGGGACATCATCAGCAGGACCGCCGCGGCGGTCGCGATCGCACGTCGATTGCGGTCGGGCATGTCGTCACTCCTTCGTCCGGTCCGTTTACCGCTGGCCGGTGTCGAACAGTATAGGGGGCGGGATGTTCCCGGGCCACCAAAGTCTGTTGACAGCGCGCGCGCCGGGACGGGATGATGGCGGTCCGACCGAAATCAACCCCAGAGCCGGAGGGAAGCTCATGAAGAACTGGCGTTTATTGACCCTGCTGGCCCTGTTGCCGCTGCTGGCGATGTTCGGCGCCTGCAGCAGCGACGACGGGACCGCCCCCCCCGAGGAAGAGGACGAGACCGCTCCGCTGGTCGTCCAGGTCGCCCCGGCCCAGGACGCCACCGACGTGTCCGTCGGCGCCGCCCTGGAGATCACCTTCAACGAGGACATGGACCAGGACTCGGCCAACGGCAACGTCAACCTCTCCAACGGCATCGTCAGCGGCTACGACTGGACCGACGCCCGCACGCTCACCGTCGGGCACACGGCCTGGGACGAGGGCGTGGAGGTCACAGCGACCGTGGGCACCGGCCTGACCGACGAGGCCGGCAACGCCCTGGCGGAGGCCTTCTCCTGGAGCTTCTGGACCTACACCGACGACGTGCAGCTGCTGAACACCCTGCCCGACGACGGCGACACCGGCGTGGCGCTCAACGCGCAGATCTGGCTGGAGTTCTCCGAGGACATGAACGCGGGCACCCTGCCGGGCGCGATCACCATCAGCAGCCCCGACAAGGCCTTCCACACCTACACCCTGGACGGCGACGACGAGCATTGGACCCTCACGCCCGACGACAACCTGCCCGCCAGCACCGAGATCACGGTGACCGTCACCACCGACGCCCGCTCCGTCGGCGGCGACCCCCTGGCGGCCGAGAGCAGCTTCAGCTTCACCACGGGCATCGCCCCCGACGAGACGCCGCCCAACCTGCTCAGCATCGAGCCGGCCCACGGCAGCTCAATCCCCACGAGCACGAGCTACATCCGCCTGACCTTCGACGAGCCCGTCGAAGACGACTCGCTGCAGCCCTCGACGGTCAGCGGCCAGCTCATGATGGCCCTCAGCAACCAGGACGGCGACGTGGGCGTCTGGTCCGAGAACCACACCGTGTTCACCATCGGCCTGGACACGCCCCTGGTCCCCGGCGCCATCCTCGCCGCGGACTTCGACTCCTACGCCGACATGCACGGCAACGTACAGACCACCCCCTTCGAGTGGTCGGTGACCGTGGCCGGCGACGCGGAGTTCTATCCCGTGATCGACGAGATCATCAAGTACTACGCCGGCATCGGGACCGACGGCGACAAGGCCGAATACGAGGTCTTCGACTTCCAGCGCATCGAGGTGCTGTCCGGCGGCCTGTTCCGGGTCTGGAGCGGCTGGTGGGACGACGTGGCCGACGTGTTCACCTGGGAGGACTACGACAGCATGGAGGCCACGTCCTCGGCCATCCGCTTCCTGGGCTTCCACGAGAGCGACAAGGACTACGACGTCACCTTCGTCCCGGCCATCGACTGGCTCCGGCTGCCGGTGGGCGACGACACGACCTGGGCGGGCGAAGCCGACTTCACGCCGGCTCCGGGACCCGGCGAACCCGATCGCGTCGTCTATGCCGTCCACGTCGATCCGGACGTCTATGACCTCGAATCCGAGATCATGTTCGACAAGGATCCCGAGGACCCGACGCTGATCTGGAAGGGCTGCCGCATCGTGACCATCAACTTCACCCTTTACGACGACGCCGCCGAGTACGCCACGGGCCAGGACCAGTACTGGTACTGCCCGGGCATCGGCGCGGTCCGCTACATCAACTTCCAGTCCGACGGCGTGGACAGCTACACCGAAGAGGTGAACCTGTACTGGATGGGCTTCGAGGAGGACATCCCGAGCGACTGACGCCGGGTCGATCCCGCAACGCGCAGGGCGCCCCTCACGGGGCGCCCTGTTTCATTGCGGACGACGATGGTCGCGGGTCTCAGCCGGCGCGCTCCTGCGCCTCGTCCGCGTCGAGTTCCGGCGCGAAGACCTTCAGCGCCTTCTGCAGGTGACGCCGGTGATGACGCCGGTGCTTGAGCGGGATGTTGAAGTTGGGCCGCTCCCCCTCGGACAGGGCGTCCCAGTGGGCGCGCAGGAAGGCCAGGATGTCGTTGGTCGCGGCCACGTAGAGCTCCATCACCTGCTCGAAGGGCATGTCGTAGATGCGCTCGAGCTCGGCGCGGTTGCGCTCCTCGATCTCGGCGAGGCTCGGCGCCGCGGCGCCGTCGTCCTCGAGACGGGCCCGGAAGAACTCGACGGCGAAGCCGTCCCAGAAGGCGAGGTGGCCGAGGGTCTGCTTGAGGCTGAGCTTGTCGGTTTCGGGCAGGACGTCGCGATAGGCGACCGGGAAGCGCCGCGCCAGTTCGCGCAGGCGGCGGTCCTCGTCGGCATAGGCGGCGATCAACGTATCGACGGTGCTCATCGGCCCCCCTTTGCGAGTGCTGTTTACATGAAGATAGCTGGTCTCTGCGGGTCTGCGCAACAGATATCCGACAAGGCCTGGAAACGAGCACGGGAATCGATGGGAAAACGGATCGTCAACGGGTGCGACGGCCCAGGACGTGTCGGTAATAGAGGAACGCCCCCGACAGCAGGCTCAGCCCCATCCCGACGTACATCCCCGCCAGCGGCAGACGCGGGAATCCGCTGCGCCGCAACATCACGCCCAGCACCGACATCACCAGGGCGATGGCCCAGCTCCGCCAGGGGAACATGGCGAAGAGGCAGGTGCGCTCCGGCCGCTCCGCCAGCCGCTCCAGGTTGCGGGCCACCAGCGGTCGGAAGGCGAAGCGGATCATGAACGCGCCCAGGAGCAGCCCCGCCGCGAGCGCGCCGGCCGTCGGCAGGGGATCCGCGGCCGCGAGCCACAGGGTCGCGCGCGTGCAGAGCATCAGGCCCACGAGCCCCCAGATGGTACCCGCGAACACGGGCAGCACGCGCCGCGGCACCGCGGGCGTGGGAATCATGCTCATGCCGTTCACTCCACGTGGATGTGATGGTGCCGTTTCTTGCCGGCCTGCAGGGCGATCTTGCCGTCCTGCACGTCGTCCGGCCCGAGGGCGCGCATCTCGTCGGAGATCTTGTCGCCGTTGACCCGGATGCCGCCCTGGCGGATCAGCCGCCGCGCCTCGCCCTTGGACTTGGCCAGGCCGGCGTCGGCCAGGGCGTCGATCAGGGAGAGGCCGTCACCGTCGAGATCGGCGGCCGCGCGACGGCTCGAGGGGATCGAGCCCGCCTCGGCGCCGCCGCCGAACAGGGCCGCCGCGGCCTTCTCGGCCGCCGCCGCCTCGGACTCGCCGTGCAGCAGCTTCGTCACCTCGAAGGCCAGGACGCGCTTGGCCTCGCGGATGTCGGCGCCCTGCAGCGCGCCCAGGCGCCGCACCTCGTCCATGGGCAGCAGGGTGAACAGGCCCAGGAAGCGCTCCACGTCCCGGTCGTCCACGTTCACCCAGTACTGGAAGAAGTCGTAGGGGCTGGTGCGCTTCGCGTCGAGCCAGACGGCGCCCTCGGCGGTCTTGCCCATCTTGGCGCCGCCGGCGGTCTCGATCAGGGGGGTGGTCAGGCCGTAGACCTCCTGGCGATTCAGGCGCCGCGTGAGGTCGATGCCCGAGACGATGTTGCCCCACTGGTCGTCGCCGCCCATCTGCAGGCGGCAGCCGTAGTCGCGGTTGAGCACCATGAAGTCGTAGGCCTGCAGGATCATGTAGTTGAGCTCGATGAAGGACATGCCCGTCTCCAGGCGCTGCTTCACCGACTCGCGCGAGAGCATGACGTTGACGCTGAAGTGGCGGCCGATGTCGCGCAGGAAGTCGATGTACGACCAGTCGCGAAGCCAGTCGGCGTTGTTGACCAGCACGCCGTCCCCGGGACCGTCGCCGAAGTCGATGAAGTGCGAGAGCTGGGCCTTGATGCCGGTCAGGTTGGCCTCGATCTGCTCCAGGGTCATCATCTTGCGCAGCTCGGTCTTGCCGCTGGGGTCGCCCACCATGGCGGTGCCGCCGCCGGCGATGGCGATGGGCCGGTGGCCGTGGCGCTGCAGCTGGAGCAGGGTCATGATCTGGACCATGCTGCCCACGTGCAGGGAATCGGCGGTGGGATCGAAGCCGATGTAGCCGGTGACGGCCTCGGCGGCCAGCAGCTCGCCGAGGGCCTCCTCGTCGGTGCACTGCTTGAAGAAGCCGCGCGCCTTCATGGCGGGCAGGAAGTCGGCGCGGGGGAATCTCTCGTCGCTCATGGTGCGGTCCTGTCGAAGCGTGTCTTGAGTTCGTCCAGGGGGGCCTCCCCCAGGCTGCGGATCAGTTCGTCGGCCAGCTCCCAGGCCACCACGGCCTCGGCCACCACGCCCGCCGCCGGCACGACGCAGACGTCAGAGCGGACCCAGGAACCCTTGCGGGGCTTGCCGGTCTTCAGGTCCACGCTGCGCAGCCCCTTGCGCTGGGTGGAGATGGGCTTGACGTGGGCCCGGGCCCTGACGAGCTCGCCGTTGGTGACGCCGCCCTCGAGGCCGCCGGCGCGGTTGGTCTCCCGGCGGACGCCGCCGGCCCCGTCGGGGAAGAGCTCGTCGTGGGCGGACTGGCCGTCGCGGCCGGCCACGACCACGCCGTCTCCCAGCTCGGCGGCCTTCACGCTGGGGATCGAGACCAGCGCCGCGGCCAGCCGCGTGTCCAGCCGGCGATCAGGCTGGGCGTAGGTGCCCAGACCGGCCGGCACGCCGAAAGCGGTCACCTCGGTCACGCCGCCCAGGGTCACGCCCTCGTCCTTGGCCGCGTCGATGCGCTCGATCATGGCCTTCTCCGCCTTGCGGTCCAGGCAGCGCAGGGGCGTGCCGCGGCGGATGCGGCGCAGGCGCGCGAGCGTGGCCTCCGGCCCGGCGGCCTCGATCCCGCCCAGGGCCGCCGTATGGCTCCAGACCTCGATGCCGAACTCGCGCAGCAGCTTCTTGGCGCAGGCGCCCACCGCCACCACCCCCGCCGTCGAGCGGGCGCTGGCGCGCTCGGCCACCGGCGCGAAGCCGTCGTAGCCGTAGCGGAGCCGTCCGGGCAGGTCGGCGTGGCCGGGACGCGGCGCGGGCCAGTCGGGATGGGGCTTGCCGCCGCGCTTGGCGAAATCGCGGTTCTCGATCATCACCGCCAGGGGCGAGCCGAGGGTGCGTCCCTTCCACAGGCCCGCCAGGACGCGGCAGGCGTCGGTCTCTATGGACTGGGCGCGCGGGCCGCGGCCGTAGCCCTCCAGCCGGCGCGACAGCTCGTAGTCCAGGTCGGCCTCGCGCAGGCGCAGGCCGGCGGGGAAGCCCTCGATCACCGAGACCAGGGCCGGGCCGTGGCTCTCGCCCGCGTGCAGGCATCTCATGTCGTCTCTCCTCGCTGCAGATCCGCGACGACGTCGAAGAAGTCGGGGAATGATACCGCCACGCAGGCCGGATCGTCCAGGATCACGCCGCCGCGAGAGGCCAGGCCCGCCACGGCGAAGGCCATGGCGATGCGGTGGTCGCCGCGGGTCTCGATCGCCGCCGGCGCGTCGGCGGGGAAGCCTTCGGGGCGGCCGACCACGTCCAGGCCGTCCTCGTGCTCGTCCGCCTCGATCCCCAGGGCCCGCAGCCCGGCGACCGTGGCGGCGATGCGGTCGCATTCCTTGTAGCGCAGCTCCCGCGCGTCGCGGATGCGGGTCGTGCCCGCCGCCCGGGCCGCCAGCACCGCCAGCAGGGGCAGCTCGTCGATCAGCGCGGGGATGCCGGGGCCGTCGACGATCGTCGCGGACAGCCCGCCGGCGCGCGCGGTGGCCCGGCCGACCGGCTCCACGGCCGGTCCCTCCGCCGCCAGGATCTCCAGGGACGCGTCCATGCGCCGCATCACGTCCAGGTAGGCGGCGCGGGTCGGGTTGAGCATCAGGCCTTCGACCGCCACCCGGCTGTCGGGCACCAGCGCGCCCGCGGCCAGCAGGAAGGCCGCGCTGGACGGGTCGCCGGGCACGGCCATGTCCAGGGGCGCGAGCGGTCCGCCGGCGCGGATCGCCTTGCGGTCGCCGTCGACGGCCGGGGCCGCGCCCATGGCCGACAGCATCTTCACGGTATGGTCGCGTGAGGCTCCGGCCCCGGCGGCCGCGGTCTCCCCCGTCGCGCAGAGCCCCGCCAGCAGCAGCGCCGACTCGAGCTGGGCCGAGGCCACCGGCAGGCGATAGTCGATCCCCGCCAGCTCCGCCCCCTCGATCACCAGGGGCAGCCGGCCGTCCTCGCCCTCGTAGGCGATGCGCGCCCCCATGGCCCGCAGCGGCTCGACCACCCGCGCCATGGGCCGCGACCGCAGGCTCGCGTCCCCGTCCAGCCGCGCCCGCACGCGCCGTCCCGCCAGCAGCCCCAGCAGCAGCCGCGTCGTGGTGCCGCTGTTCCCGCAGTCGATCTCGATCAGCGGCTGATCGTCCGCAGCCGCCCCACGATCCGGAAACGCCCCGGGGCCCACGAACAGCGTCTCCCCGTCGCGCCGCACCGTCGCCCCGAGCGCCTCCACGGCCCGCAACGACCGCAACGTATCCTCCGCCTCCAGCCACCCCGTGAACCGACTCTCCCCCGCCGCCAACGGCGCTAACAACGCCGCCCGATGCGACACGGACTTGTCCCCCGGCACCCGAACGGTCCCGCGAAGAGGCTTCGTGGCCGGCTGAATGTGCAGCGACATACCCATAACTCCGCCGTTGGCGCAACTTCCGCAGGTCAGCAACGTAGCGGACCGCTCCTGCAGTGGCAACCGCTCCCTGAATGAAGAACGGAGTGGATCGGTCACACCGGAGGCCATGGAGGTGGGGGCGCCGTTCGCCGGGTGTCCGCAGGCGCCGGGAGCCACGGACGGCGGACGGCGCCGGAGGTCGAGCGACCCGACGACAGGATGTCGTCGGGTCGCGCCCCGGCGAACGGCGCCCCCACCTCCATGGCCGGCCGCCGTGTGACCGATCCCCACTGCGTTCTCCAATCAGGGAGCGCTTGTCACCAAGAGCCCGGACCCCCTATGTTGCCGTGATCATGCAAGAAGACCGCCGCACATTCACCGACGCCTTACGCATCCACCACGGACGCGAGATCGTCGCGCTCGCCACCCCGATCGTGATGACCACGCTGTCCATGACGCTCATGTGGACCGTCGACACCATCTTCCTGGGCCACTACTCGAGCCTGGCCCTGGGCGCGGCGGGGCTGGGCGGCATGCTGACCTGGGCGGCCTACAGCCTGGTCAACAACCTCAGCCGCATCAGCAACACCTTCGTGGCCCAGGCCCACGGCCGGGGCGACGACGCGGCGGTCGGCCACTACACCTGGCAGACCGTCTACCTCTCCCTGTTCACGGGCACCCTGCTGATGCTCGCCGGCTACTTCAGCCACCACGCGCTGCCGCTGATCAAGAACCCGCCCGACGTGACGGCGGCCACCTACACCTACATCAAATGGCGCACCCTGAGCGCGATCTTCACCCAGCTGCTCTTCGCCCTCACGGGCTACTTCCAGGGCCGGCGCGACGTACGCACGCCCATGTGGGCGGGCATCGTGGCCAACGGCGTGAACATCGTGCTGGACATGTGGCTGATCTTCGGCTGGACGGGCTTCGAGCTGGGCGGTGCGCGCTGGCTGGCCGTGGCACCCATGGGCGTCAAGGGCGCGGCCATCGCCACGACCATCGGCACCACCCTCAACGCCCTGATCCTGGTGGTGGCGGCCCTGCTGCCGCGCGAGAACCGTCGGCGCTACCGCATCCACGTGCCGCGCCGGCTCGACCCGCGGGCCATCGGCGAGATCGTGCGCATCGGCCAGCCCTCGGCCCTGGAGGGCTTCGTGGACATGAGCTCCTTCGCGATCTTCACCGCCATGATCGGGCGGGCGGGCGCGGTGTCCCTGGCGGCGAGCCAGATCACCATCCAGCTGCTGTCCTTCTCGTTCATGCCCATGTGGGGACTGACCACCGCGGGCTCGGTGCTGACGGGCAACCACGTGGGCGCCGGCCGGCCGGACCTCGCGGCCGCCTATGGGCGTCAGGTCTACAAGCTGGGGCTCTACTACAGCCTGGTGCTGGCGGCGGTCTACGCGGTCGCGCGCGGCCACCTGTTCCGGATCTTCAGCGACGACCCGGCGGTGCTGGTCTTCGGCGGTTCGCTGGTGCTGATCGCGGCGGGCTTCCAGTTCGCCGACGGCATGCGCATGGTCGGCAGCGGCCTGCTCACCGGCGCGGGCGACACGCGCCCGATCATGCTGATGACCATGGCGGTCATGTGGGGCCTGTTCCTGCCCATGACGTACTGGCTGATCGTCGTGCGCGGCGGCGACGTGTCCACGGCCTGGCTCGGCGGCTCGATCTGCTACCTGATGCAGGCGGTGATGATCTGGGGGCGGTTCAAGTCGGGGCGGTGGCGGAAGGTGAAGATCTTCAGGGAAAGCTGAGAGCCGCGGTGAAGAGACGGAGCCCCGGGGATCACCCCGGGGCTCCGTCGTGTCAGGTCGTGTCGGACGCTCGGATCTACCGGTACAGCGTCTTGACCCGTCCCCAGTCCATCGCCGCATTGCCGATCGGCGCGTCGATGTCGATGGTGGACTCGCTGCAGTCGCCGCCGTCGTAGCCGTCGACGATCAGGTAGTGCCAGCCGTCGACGGTGGGCAGCCAGCCGGGATCGCTCACGGGCGGGATCTGCTCGTAGCCCTCGGCGATCGTGTCGTCCGAGCCGATCACGCAGGTGCCGGCCGGATCGGCGCAGTCGGTGACCAGCCACAGCGAGGCGTCGTGATCGCCCTGCACCGAGGCGAAGAAGTCCTCGCCCGCGTGCAGGTAGACCCTGTAGACCACGTCGCGGCCCGCGGAGATCCAGCCGGTGCAGCTGGTGCCGTGCTCGTCGGCGTCGTAGTCGTTGTTGGCCGTGCAGAGATCGACCACGAACTGCTGCACGCCGGAGACGGTGACGGCGTCCTCGCACAGGTCGTTCTCGGGCGGGTCGGGCGGGGGCGGTGGCGTGTAGCCGGTGCCGTCGTCGACCATCACCGCGTCCAGGAAGTGGGCGTCGGCGGCCAGGCCCGCGTAGCGGAAGGCGATCTCGACCGTCTGGCCGTCCCAGGCGGTCAGGTCGACGAAGCGCTGCTCCCACTCGAAGTAGCCGGCCGGGTCCGGGGCGGTGTCGAAGTCGAAGACCACCGTACCGTCCACCTCGACGGTCTCGGTGGCCAGCAGGTCCCACTCGCTCTCGCGGGCGCCGGCCATCCAGAAGCTCAGGACGTATTCGCCGCCGGCCACGTCGACGGTGTGGCTGAAGGCGATGACCTCGTCCTGGGCCACGGTGTCGTGCCAGCGGATGTAGGCCGAGAAGTCGCCTTCCAGGCTGCCGCCCTCGACCTCGAACTGCCGCCAGGTCTCGGCGTTGTTGACGACCGAGGTCCAGCCGGCCGGGGGCACGGCGATCTCGAAGCCCTCGAAGACGTCGCGCGTGGACAGGGCCGGGCCGTGCTGACCGCTCAGGCGGGAGAAGTCACGCACGTCGAGGCGCGACGGCTCCTTGGCGACGACGCTCGACGCCAGCAGACCGAGTATGACCAGGACGACCAACCATGAACTTGCTCTCATCTCGGATCCCTTCTTCGTGAGAGGTACGTGGAGAGGGGCCTCGCAGCGGCCGCTCCCGCAAGTCCGTCTATTCGATTTCGTGTGATAATAATACCACAAAAATACCTACGAATGGTTGTTTTTAGCCCTCCTTGCACGGGCGGCGGGATTATCGGGCCTCGGCCATAGCTGACCAGGGCCATCTCGTTCCCGGGCAAGGCGTTGCAGGATCGGCTCCCCCTCCGGACCGTCAACGCAACGTATATCATGACGGCATCGTCCGTGTCCAGGCCCGGTTGCCCCCTCCCGGAACGCAAGAAAGGAGCCCCGGGGGTATCCCCGGGGCTCCCAAGGTCGGATCGGATGATCCGAGAGGTCGAGACCTACTTGTACAGGCTCTTGACGTCGCCGAAGTCCATGACGCGGTTGGCGATCGCGCCACCCGTCGGCGTGAACAGGAACTCGTACATGCCGCAGCTGTCGGTGGTCCAGCTATCGACGACCAGGAACACGGTGATGTCCATGCCGGTCGTGTTGCTGTAGACGATGGTCTCGTTGGTGTCGGGATAGAAGTCATCCGCGTACGCCAGGCAGGTGAAGGGCTCGACGCAGGAGTCGAGCACCCACAGGGCGCTGTCGATGGCGTGGACCAGGTCGACCTGGAAGGACGAGCCGGCGGGCATGAACACGCCGTAGAAGTGCTCGAAGCCGTTCTCGGTGTAGGTCGAGCAGTCCATGGAGGCGATCAGGTTCTCGCCGTCGCAGGTGTCGCCGAAGTACATGCCGGCACCGCCGTCCTCGATGGGCTGGACGACATCGCAGAAGGAGACGGGCTCGGGCGGAAGGTAGGGGTTCCAGGTCAGCGTCAGGTCGAACGCACAGGCGGCGCCATTGTAGCCGTCGATGACGAACCAGACTTCGCCGTTCCAGCCCTCGCCCACGCTGTTCACGTCCTCGTTGGCGACGCCGATGCAGCCCAGGTCCTCGTCGCACATGTCGAGCACGGCGATGTCCAGGTCGCAGCCGTCGAAGGTGACGTCGAGGAACCACTCAACGTCGCCGACACCGAAGTCCACGTGATACACGACCTCGCCGCCGGACTCGTTCCAGGTGCTGCAGGAGTAGAGGCTGACGTTGTTGACGGCGCCGGTGTTGTCGCCGTAGACGGTGACGCCGTTGGCCAGCTCGATCTGGCCGGAGCAGTCCAGCAGACCACGGTCCATGCCGTAGTAGGTGTCCTTGACCGGGATGTCCTTGGAGTCGAAGGACAGGGTCTTGGCAGCGGCGACGCCGCAAACCAGGGTGAGCATCGCAGTCACGGCGAGCAGCTTCATCAAATTCCTCATGAAAAATCCCCCTCACGAGAAACTGTGGTTGCAGGCGCTCTCCGGACGACAGTTGGAGAACAACCCGATTCTCTTCCACACCGTATGCACCGCTGAATCGGCAGATCGATGCGGAATTCTGGTGAAAGTATATCCATGCTATCACGGCGAATGACCAATATTCAACTGAATAATTACATCAATTGCGTTTTTTCAGTATTAGTATGCAATCTCGCTGGGATTTTGACGCTCGGGTATAACGAATTGATCACAAGATAAAAAGCCCCGGCCCCGCCCCAACGGTCGCGGATTTCAGAAGCGGTAGCGGAGGCTCGCCGTGGCCAGCCGTCCCGGCAGGGGCACCCCCGGGATCTCCTCGTACTCGCGGTCCAGCAGGTTGGTCACGTCCACGCGCAGTCGCCACGGCGCCAGAACCAGGTCGGCGCCCAGGTCGACCACCGCGAGGCCCGCGCCGTCGGAGCGCTCCCGCAACCGGACCAGGGGCGTCAACCGCAGGCGACGTTCGAGGCGCAGGACGGCGCCCGCCGCGACCAGGCGCCGGGGCGCCAGCAGATCGTACTTGGCCACGTGATCGACGGGCAGGTCGCGGGACTTGTCCAGCACGGTGCCGTGGAGGAAGACCGCGTGCCCGCGGGGGGTGTCCAGACGCCAGGTCTGGGTGAGGCCCCGCACCTCCCCCGCGGCGATGTTCAGGACGCGCCAGGGCTCGTCCGGCGCCGACAGGGGCCGCGCCCAGTCGATGAGGTCGCGCTCGTGGCGGACGAAGACCTCCGTGCCCACCGTCCAGGGACCGCGGCGCACCTCCAGGCCCGCGTCCCACGACCAGCCGCGCTCGGGGACCAGATCCGGGCTGCCCTCGTTGGCGGGATCCTCGTAGTACAGCTCGGTGAAGGTGGGCACCCGGTAGACCGTGCCCGCCGAGGCGCGCAGGACGACGCCCGCGGCCAGGTCGAGGCTCGCGGCGGCCGAACGGGAGAGGCGGGGCGACAGGAAGGACCAGCCGTCCAGGCGCGCGCCCAGGGTCCAGCGCAGGGGCGCGTGGCGGCCGGAGATCTCCAGCGAGCCCGCGGCCCGTCGTCGCTCGTGGTCGCCCAGGGCGGGGCCCGCCACGCCGCCGCGCAGACCCTCGCCGCGGATGTCGTCGTACTGCCCCTCGAGGCCGGCCACCAGGGAGACGCCGGGGCCGATCTCGACCAGCAGGCGCGTCTCCGCCGCGGCGCGGCGGGTGACGTGGTCGTTGTAGTAGAGCTCGGGATCGTCGCGCAGCAGCGTGAAGCGGTCGCGGTGACGGCGACCGGCCAGGCGCGACTCCAGGGTCACGCCTTCGGCGAGGTCGGCCCTCAGCTTCAGGCCAGCGAAGGCGGTCTCGGTCTGCTCGAAGGACGGGAAGGGCGCGTAGAAGTCGAGGGCGCCGAACTCGCGCGCGGACCAGCCGGCCAGCAGGTCCAGCTCGATCGCGCCGGCCTCGGCGAGCGCCCGCAGGGCGGCCGAGCCGGTCTCGGCGTCGGCGCCGACGCGGTCGCCATCGGTCTCGAACCACTCGCCGGACACCCAGGCGCGTCCCTGCATCCCGAAGGCCGGCCCCTCCCCGCTGTCCACCCGCACGCGGGCCGAGCGGGTGCCGAAATCCCCGCCGCCCAGGCTCAGCTCGCCGCCGCGGCGCATGGACGGGGTGCGCGGCACCACGTTCACCACGCCGCCGAAGGCGTTGGCCCCGTAGAGGGCCGAGCCGTGGCCGCGCAGCACCTCGAGCCGCGAGACGTCGCCCGGCGCCAGGGGCAGATCCAGGTTGTGGTGGCCGGTCTGGGCGTCGCCCACGTCCCAGCCGTCCAGCAGCACCTGCACCTGCTCGAAGGTGGAGCCGCGCACGCCCAGGTCGCCCTGGACGCCGTAGTGCTGCCGCTGGTTCACCTCGACGGCCGGCAGCGTCGCCAGCAGTTCGGCGGTCGAGCGGGCGGGGGCGCCGTCGTCGGGATCGAGCACGGCCACCGGCCGGGTGGTGCCGGGCAGGGCCGCGGGCACGCGAGAGCCGAGCACCGTGATCTGCTCGGTGAACCACAGGGTGTCGCCGTCGACGATGGTGAAGCGGGGGGTGTCGGCGGCGCCGGCGCCGGCCCCGAGGGCCAGCGCCAGCAGCGCGGAGGCGAGTATCTTCATGGGTCGCTCCCTAATGAGCGGAGGACTTGCCCTTGGGCTTGGCGTTCCAGACGCGCGTGGCCAGGATCAGGCCCAGGGCGGCCAGCGGCACCATGGCGACGGGCCAGGCCTTCCAGTTGGCCGGGTCGATGGCCGGACCGATGATCTGTCCGGCGTCGTCGAGCTGCTCCTTGGGCAGGACGATGGCGTAGGTGAACGACATCACCGCGGTGCCGAGATAGACGAACCCGTCGATGATGCCCACGGCGATGCCCGTGTTCTTGGAGCCGCCGAAGTCCATGCTCGCGGTGCCGGACAGCATGCCGTGCACGCCGATCACCGCCATGGACATGATCAGCACCAGCCAGCCCACGTACGGCGTCTGGTAGGTGAAGACCAACGCGACCGAGCCCACCAGCATCAGGCCGTAGAGGAAGGCCGCCACCGGACCGCGCCGGGACTGGAAGAGGTGGTCGCTGATGGTCCCCGCGAACACGCCGCCCAGGATGCCGGCGATGCAGAGCATCAGCCCCCAGTTCTCGTAGACGAAGCTGCTCTTGAGATCCAGCATGGCGTCGGTCTGCTTGGCGAAGGTGCGGTACCACTGCATGATCGCCTGGCGCAGGAAGCCGCTGCAGAACTCGATCAGGGCGATGGTCACGATGATGGGATTGGTCATCATCATCTTGAAGACCTGCACGGCGCCGAGCTGAGGCCCCTCGTCGCCCGAGGAGGCGTCCGCGGTGTTGAAGTCCTCCTGGCCCGCCTCACCCGGGGTGTTCTGCACCAGGAACCAGTCGATCACCCAGAAGATGACCAGCAGGATGGTCGGCACCAGGAACACCCAGGCCAGGCCCATCCCCTCGAGGATCATGTAGCCCAGGTCGAAGGCGAAGTAGATGCCCAGCGAGATCAGGATGCCGAAGATGGCCCCGAACACCCCCCGTTCGCGCACGTGGAACCAGGAGGAGTTCACCTTGACGATGGCCACCGCGCCGAAGCTCTGGAAGTACATGTTCACGGCGTAGAGCACCGAGAAGACGACCACGAAGTTGGTGGCCAGGAAGTCGTGCAGCGGGCCTTCGTGCAGCAGCGAGAGCGAGGCCAGGCCCATCAGGCCGTTGGCGACCGCCGCGCCGGCCGCGCCGGTCAGGATCGAGAACCGCCCGCCCAGCTTGTCGGTCAGGGGGCCGTTGATCAGGAACGAGAAGCCGTAGACGATGGTGCCCACGCCGAAGATGATGCCGAAGGCGTCGTTGCCCATCATGGAGCCGCCGCCGTCGCCGGCGAGGTTCTCGAAGGCGAACTTGCTGACCTTCAGGTTGTAGCGCCCCATGTACAGGAAGGCGTAGGTCAGGCCCAGGGGCAGCCAGTTCATCACCCGCCGGCGCTTGAAGTCGGCGTCGTGTCCCACGTCGACGGTCGGCAGGCGGCGGAAGACGAAGGTCACCACGATCAGCAGCAGCAGCACGGGGGTGAACTTCTCGAGCCAGTCGGGGGCGATGGCGGCCCAGGTCTCGCTTATCCAGGACAGGGCGTCGTTGATCCAGCCGAACATGCGTCATCATCCGATCTGCGCCGGGGGCGCGGTCGTGGGTCCACGTCGGAGCGGTCGTACACGATACCCTCTGCGGTCGAGACGATCCAGTCCGGAATGTCAGGATATGCCGTGCTCCGCCTTGTAGGCGGCCCAGTTCTCCTTCAGGTCCACGAAGGCCTCGAAGTCCGCGCAGAGCAGGAAGGGGTTGGTGCGGCGCTCCTCCCCGATCGTCGAGCGGGGCTTCTCCCCCTCGCCGCCCCAGTAGTCGTGGCCGGGCAGCACGACCGTCTCGTCGGGCAGCTCCAGGATGCGGTGCAGGGACTCCCACTCGGCCTCGGCGGAGGAGCCGGGGAAGAAGGGCCCCGTCCCGCCCACCTTGCCGCAGAACAGCAGGTCGCCGGTGGCCAGGACGCCCTCGAAGAGCCAGCAGACGTGGTCGGGGGCGTGGCCGGGCGTGGGTAGGGCCGTCACCTCGCGGTCGCCGAGCCGGATCGAGCCCTCCGCGACGGCGGCGCCGGTCAGCTCGAGCAGGCGCTCCAGGCCGCCCACGTGGTCCGAATGGCCGTGGGTGACCAGCACGTGGGCGATGGTCAGGCCGGCGTCGCGGGCGGCGGCGGCCAGGCCGTCGGGGTCGAAGCCCGGGTCCACGGCCGCGGCCTCGCCGGACGCGCGATCGCCGAAGAGGTAGCAGAAGTTGCGGTCGCCGCCCAGGTGCAGCTGGAGGACGACGGCGTCGCCGCGGGACCAGTCGTTCAGGATCATGTCTCTCCTCACAGGCCGACGACGAGGCCGAGCGAGAGGCTCACCCAGGCGTCGCGATCCTCGGCCATGAACATCTCGCCGGTGGACGGATCCTCCAGGACGGAGGCCTCCGCGTGGTACTGCTCGTATCTGAGGCTCAGGTCCAGCAGGCGGGGCCGGACGCCGGGCCCGCCCAGACGCCAGCGCAGGCCCAGGCGGGCCGCGCCGCCCCAGTCCGACTGCTCGCGGACGAAGGAGCCGGTCTGGTAGATGTCGTAGTAGCCGTAGTAGAGCGTGCCCCCCCAGCGGAGCGAGCGCATGTAGTAGCCGCCGGCGACGCCCGCGTGGACGTCGATACGCTCGCCCAGGGGCGCGCGCACCAGCAGGCCCAGCTCGAAGGCGTAGTGGGCGGACTTGCCGTTGCCGGTGACGTCCTCGAAGTCGTCCTGCAGGTCGCCCAGGCCGGTCTGGAAGCCGATCGTCGGCATGAGCCAGTCGTTCAGGGGCCGGCCCACGGCCACGCCGAACAGGAGCATGTCGGTGAAGTAGTCGCGGAAGCGGGTGGTGCTGTGCTTGTAGCCCACGTCCACCAGGGTGACCCAGTCCGCGTCGGACAGGGGCACCAGGGTGTCGGGGGCCGCGGGCAGGGCCGGCGGCGCCTCGGCGGGCGCGGGCAGGGGCGCTTCCGGCCAGACGGCGTGCTCGCCGGGCGGGGGCGGCGCGCCGGCGACGTCCACGGGTTCGCCGGCCTCGAGACAGGCTCGCCAGCGGTCCCAGACCGCGCGCGGCACGAAGCGCTCGCGCAGGTGACCCGCCTCCCCGTTCTCCAGGCGCAGCCGGGCCAGGAAGCCGCCGGCGGGCAGGGCCTCGAACGTGGCCTCCGCCAGGTCGGGCAGGTCGGGAAACAGGCCCCAGCGCTCGGCCTCGACGCGATCGACCGTTTCACCGACGACCGGATGGAGGATCACGGGCGTCCCGGCGGCCGCGGCGACGGCCGGCAGCAGCAGGGCCGCCGCCAGGGCGACGGCGCGTGCGCCGGGGCGTCGGGATTCTCGGGCGGCCGGGATCATGTGTCTCCTCGTCTGTCGCCGGAGCGGCCGGGGCTTGCCGTGTCGTGGACCGTGGGCTAGAGTTGCCCCCGGCCCGTCCACTCAAGATAAGGACAGATCATGACGGCACACGCCCCCGATGCCAAGCACCTTCCCGCGGGACTGCCCTCCTCCGAGGCGCTGCTGCCCATCCTCTGGCAGGTCATCGAGACCTGGCACGAACAGGAGCACCTGATCCAGGACTGGGACGGCGCGGTCAGCGTCCTGCCGCCCGAGCACGCGGGCTGGGCCGGACTGGCCGAGCTGCTGCAGCTGATCAACACCTTCCAGTGGCACGAGGAGGACCGCAGCCGCGCCCACGACGCCGGCGACGAGGTCCTGGCCGCGGTCAAGCGCTCCATCGACGCCTCCAACGCGCGACGGGTCAAGACCATCGAGCACTTCGACGGCGAGATCATGCGGACCCTGCTGGCCTCCGGCCTGCCCGACCCGGATGCGCCGCTGCATTCCGAGTCGCCGGCCAGCATCGTCGACCGCATCACCGTGCTGGCCCTGAAGCTCTACCACATCCGCGAGGAGCTCTCCACCGCGGGCGGCACCCAGGACGAGGCCGCCCTGCACGCGCGCCTCGAGAACCTCAAGGAGCAGATGGACGACCTGGCGGGCTGCCTGGACAGCCTGTTCCTGGACGTCGCCGCGGGGCGCCGCAGCCTCAAGCTCTACCGCCAGGTGAAGGTGTACAAGGATCCCGTGACGGGGCGCTACCGTTCGGGACTGGAGGACTAGGCAGCGCAGGAAGGCCCATGTCGAACCTCTTCAACCGACTCCAGACGCGCGTCGACGGGCTGGGCAACCACCACCGGAAGTACACCCATTTCATAGCCCGGCACATGGACGCCCTGGTGGAGCGCCTCGAGGCCACCGGCGCCACCGACGAGGTCCACTTCTGGGCCTCGGCCCCCGACGTGGACCAGGAGATGGACCTGATCTCCGAGCTGGGCCGCGACGAGGCCGAACGGCTCGCCTTCCTCGGCACCTACTTCTCCTTCCAGCTGCTGAACCTCAACACGCGCGCCGTCGACGGCCTGCGCCTGGGGCTGACCTCCGAGGCCGACCGCTTCGAGGTCTACCGCGACTTCATGCTGCTGATGGGCCGCGACCTCCGTCGTCTCTGCAGCGCCTACATGGGCCACCAGCTCGACCTGTTCATCGAGCCGGACGAACGCCCGGAGTTCGCGATCTGCGGCGTGGGCACCCGCGCCGACCAGGACGACCTGGACCTGGGCATCATCGACGACGGCGGCGAGCGCCGCGACGCCCTGAACCGGGCCGTGGCGCGCATGCGCAAGGAGATGATGCGCCGCGCGATCCCCCTGCACATGCACCTCTCCGAGCGCTTCGGGACGCAGAGCTTCTCGGCCTCGATCCCAGAGTACTCCGAGCTGCTCGACGGCCAGATCCGCGACTTCATCATCATCAGCGAGCTGCTGGGCGCCCGCCCCATCCTGGGCAGCGACGAGCTGTTCAGCGAGTTCACCACCCGGGTGACCGACCGCTACTTCTTCGATCCCGGCGGCGACAACCGCTATCACGAGGGCTACCTGCGCGGCATGATGGGCGAGATCGACACCCTGCTGCTGCGTCGCCTGCCCACCGACAGCGTGCATCCCAAGCGGGACGCGCTGCGCATCATCAAGGGCCTGCTCTCGGCCCGCAAGACGGTGCACGGCATCCACGAGGTCAACGCCTGGCGCATCCTCGAGGAGCTCATGGCCCGCGACGAGGCCAACCTCCCCGCCTACGCGCGGCTCGAGGACGCCCTCTCCTTCATCGAGGTCTTCCGCTTCCTCTACCAGCTGCTGGAAGTGCAGGAAGAGAAGATCATGCTCGGCGACGAGGGCTCGCGGGCCTGCCTGGAGACCGTCGCGGAGCTGATGGGCTACCGCGACCGGGGCGTGGTCCGCGCCCACGAGCACCTGCTGATCCACTACCACGAGCACGTGCTCGCGGTGCGCGCGGCCGCCCGCGCCCTGCAGGACGACCTCCGCCGCCACCTGGAGGACATCAGCGTCTTCTCCGACTTCCTGCGCACCCGCGGCGCCCACATCGCGGGCTGGCAGGACGGCGACAACATCGCCATCGAGTTCGTGGAGACCCTGCGCTTCTTCCGCGGCACGCGCTACTGGGACGACGTCATGTCGCCCATCCGCGAGAGCCGCGAGCTGCTCACGGAGTTCGTCGACGACTTCATGGCCCTCGAGGACCGGCCCCGCGCGGCCCTGGTGCGGCGCTACGCCAAGTGGAGCGACTCGACCATCCTGGTGCTGCTGCAGCTCCTGGTCCTGCTCTACGAGCAGCGCCGCCTGGACAACGCACGCGCCCTGCACCGCGAACTGAGCCACGCCCTGGTGATGCGCCTGACAGCCGCCGCCGACGTGACCCCCCGCATGACGGCGATCTTCGAGAGCTTCCCCGGGCTGGTGAACGACTTCCTGATGAGCCTGGACGACGCCGACCGCGAGGCGTTCACGGGGATCTTCGAGAAGGAGGTGTGGAACGAGGAGATCGACGCCGTGCGCCGCCGGCTGCTGCACTTCTGCCGCCTGCACTGCACCTCGAGCCGCTACTTCAAGCGCTACCTGCAGCGCACCGTCGCCCGCTACCCGGAAGCCATGCTGCACCTGCAGGAGCCGGACCGGCTGGAGGTGTTCGCCAAGGCCTTCTTCGCGCGCTACGAGACCCTGCCCACCTTCAAGCGCAAGCGGGCCGAACTGGGCAGCTACTACGACCTGGAGTTCCTGCGCCTGGGCCTGGAATGCCGCGAGGGCGCCGACAGCGCCTGGGTCAACGCCGAGTTCACGGAGTTCGTGGACAACTTCATGGTCTCCCTCTTCGACATCTGCAAGCAGGAGGTGGCGGCCAACGCGCCCGCACGCACGCGCACCCGCGACCTGCTGGCCATCTACGCCTGCGGCGGCCACGGCCGCAAGCTGGCCTTCGACGACGATTACGACCTGATCATCCTGCTCGACTCGGACGACCCGGGCATCCGCGACTACTGCGGCCGCATCATGACCATGATGAACAGCGGCATCGTCAAGCGCGGCACCATGCCCCAGTACCGCTTCGCCGAACGCTTCGGCCACTACGTGACGACCTTCTCGGAGCTGGACGACCTCTTCGCCGATCCAGACGAGACGGCCTTCATCGACATGTCCCAGCTGATGGGCGCGCGGAAGATCGTCGGCAGCAAGAAGATCGAGGCGGCCCTCTACCGGCGGATCATCAAGCCCCGGATCCTAGACAACGCGGAGGCCTTCACGGCCAGCATCGCCGAGGAGATCCGCTCGCGGCACCGGTCCGTGGACGAGGGGCAGATCTCCCGCCTGAACATCAAGGAGACCCAGGGCGGCCTGCGCGACATCGAGCTGGTGCTGATGATCCTGATGGCGCGCGCCGGCCTGTGGCTGCCGGTCACCTGGGAGCTGCGGCCCCACCTGGAGGACCAGTTCGCCCACCGCACCGCCGAGCTGGACGCGATCTTCGACGCCTTCCGGCACCTCAAGCACATCCGCGACATCTACCATCTGACCGTCGCGGCCGAGGACGACATCCTGCCCGAGGAGCTGGGACACCTGTCCCGCGTGCTGGGCCTGGGCGACGGCGGCGAGGAGGCGTGCCGGCGCCTGACCGAGGACATCGTGGCCCATACGACACAGGTCGCGGACATCGTCCGCGACCTGCTCGACGAACTCGGAATCTGATCCGGCCTAGCCCTCCAGGGCCTGGGCCCCCTCGATGCCGGCCTTGAAGGCCGCGAGGTTCAGCTCTTCGGTCCCCTTGGGCACCCGCGCCAGGACGGCCGCCTCCAGGGCCTCCATCGACACCACCTTGGCCAGCTCCGCGATGAAGCCCAGGGCCACGATGTTGGCCACCAGCACCTTGCCCACCTTGTCGCGGGCGATCTCGATGATCGGCGCGCGGTAGACCTTGAACGACCCCTCGGGCAACTCCTCGCAGGCGTGCTCGTCGACCAGCAGGATGCCGTCGTCCTTGAGGTCGCCCACGTACTTGTTGACCGACTCCTGGGTGAGCGCCAGCAGCAGGTCGATGTTGACGGCCTTGGGGTAGTCGATGTCCCCGTCCGAGATGATCACCTCGGAGCGGCTCGCGCCGCCGCGGGCCTCGGGACCGTAGGACTGGCTCTGGGTGGCGTTCATGTCGTCGTAGATGGCCGCCGCCTCGGCGAGCACCTTGCCGGCCAGCACGAGCCCCTGCCCGCCCTCGCCGCTCAGTCGGACCTCGTAGCGGAAACTCATTTCGCTCCTCCCACGGCTTCGATGAGCTTGAGGTATTCCTCGGTGAACTCGGGCTTCTCCACGTCGGTCAGGACGCCGGTGACGATCTTGCCGTCGAGCTCCTCCTCCGACATCTTCTCGGCCTTCTTGATCGACACGGACTCCTCGCGCAGCTCCTCGTACATGTCGACCGGCGTCTTCTGCTTGTTGCGCCGCCCGAAGACGGTCGGGCAGGGCGACATGGCCTCCACCAGCGAGAAGCCCTTCTTGAGCATGGCCTTCTCGATGTACTTGGAGAGCTGCACCGCCCCGTAGGCCGTGCCGCGCGCCACGAAGGACGCCCCGGCCGCCTGGGCCAGGCCGCTGATGTTGAAGGCCGGCTCCACGTTGCCGTGCTGGGCCGTGGTGGCCTTCTTGCCCCGCGGCGTGGTGGGGCTGACCTGGCCGCCGGTCATGCCGTAGATGGTGTTGTTCAGCAGCACCACGGTCAGGTCGATGTTGCGCCGCGCCGCGTGGATGTAGTGGTTGCCGCCGATGGCGGTGGCGTCGCCGTCGCCGGTGACCACGATCACGTGCAGGTCGGGGTTGGCCATCTTGACGCCCGTGGCGAAGGCCAGGGCGCGGCCGTGGGTGGTGTGCAGCGTGTTGTAGTCCACGTAGCCCGGCATGCGGCTGGAGCAGCCGATGCCCGAGACCATCACCGTCTTGTCCGGATCCCAGCCCACGCGGTCCACCGCGCGCAGGATGGCCTTCATGACGATGCCGTGGCCGCAGCCCGCGCACCAGATCAGGGGGAACTTCTTCTCCCGGAGGTAGCTCGTGTAGTCGAAGCTCTCCATCACTTCACCGCCTTTTCGATGGCCGCCAGGATCTCCAGGGGGCTGATGGGTTCGCCGTTGATCTTGTTGACCTTGACGATCTCGGCCTGCCCGCGCACGGCCCATTCGACCTCGTGCGCGATCTGGCCCAGGTTCATCTCGGGCACCACGATCCGGTCGACCGCCTCGCCCAGGGCCAGGGTCTCGCGATCCGGGAAGGGCCACATGGTGCGGGGCCGCAGGAAGCTCACCTTGAGCCCCTTCTCGCGGGCCATCAGCACGGCGCGCTTGGCCGAGCGGGCGGTGGAGCCGTAGGCGAAGACGCCGAGGGTGGCGCCGTCCTCGTTGTCGGTCTCCACCTCGACGATCTCGTCGCGGTAGCGGTCGAGCTTGCGGTTGATGCGCAGCATCTGCTTCTCGATCTCGACGGGATCGTTGGTCGGGAAGCCCGTCTCGTCGTGGCAGAGGCCGGTGACGTGGTAGCGGTAGCCGGTGCCGAAGGACGCCATCTCGGGGATGTCGCTCTCGGTGTGCTTGTAGGGCAGGTACTCGTCCGGCCCCACCGACGGCTGGCTGCGCTCGTAGATGTCGACCTCGTCGGGATCCGGCAGCGTGATCTTCTCGCTGATGTGCCCGACGGTCTCGTCCAGCAGCAGGATCACCGGGATCCGGTAGCGCTCGGTGAGATCGAAGGCCCGGATCGTCAGGTCGACGGTCTCGGCCACGCTCTGCGGCACCAGGGCGATGATGGGATGGTCGCCGTGCGTGCCCCAGCGCGCCTGCATGACGTCCGACTGCTGCGGCATGGTCGGCAGACCGGTGCTGGGCCCGCCGCGCATCACGTTGACGATGACGCAGGGCACCTCGGTCAGGCAGGCGTAGCCGATGTTCTCCTGCTTCAGGGAGAAGCCCGGGCCGCTGGTGGCGGTCATGGACTTCGCTCCCGCGAGGGAGCCGCCGATGATCGCGCCCATGGCCGCGATCTCGTCCTCCATCTGGATGAACTTGCCGCCGATCCGGGGCAACGCCACCGACAGCTCCTCGGCGATCTCCGACGAGGGCGTGATGGGATAGCCCGCGAAAAAGCGGAGACCGGCCGCGAGGGCCGCCTCGGCGCAGGCCTCGTTGCCGGTCATCACGCGGACGCGCGCGTCATTCTTGGTAGCTGACATCTGCAGTCCTTTCCGCGATCACTTCACGGTGATGGCATAGTCCGGGCAACGGTAGTCGCAGAGCTGGCAACTTGTGCATTCCTCCAGCTTGACCACCACCGCGATGCCCTTCTCCAACGCCAGAACGTCCTGGGGACAGTACTCGACGCAGATGGCGCATCCCTTGCACCACTCGGAGTTGATGGTGATGACGGGTGGCTTTTCCGGCTTCTTAGCACTCACGTGAGTTCTCCAGTCATGCCGTCCGTAGAGGGCGACCGAGTATGGTTTTTCAGCGAGCCACGTCACGGTAATATGGCCCCTGGTCCCATGGGGATCAAGGGCTACAAGCGCCCATCGCGATTGAAAATGGCACTCGGAGCGGGGCGCCCGGATGCGCCCCGTTCCAGGATAGGATCGGCAGGTCGGAAATTACCTGTAGAGAGCCTTGACCCCGCCCCAGGAACTGGACTCGGCGGGGGTCACGCCCTGGGGCAGCACGGTCACCGCGCAGCCCGAGAGGAACTGGGGGTCCTCGCCGCAGAACTGGGCGGCGTTCATGGAGGCCGCGCCCAGCAGGAAGGGCTCCGTGGGGGCGTAGAGCCAGTTGAAGCTCAGGGTGGCGACGTGGATCACGTCGGCGCTCACGCACTCCGGCGCCGAGGTGGTGACGCCCAGGATGGGTTCGCCCTCGTGGACCAGGCCCTCGGTCGAGAGCTGCGAGTCGTACATGAAGGCCGGCGAACCGCCGCAGCAGGCCTGCAGCACGGCCCAGCCCACCGACGAGAAATCGTGGGCCAGGGGTTCCACCGCGCCGGGCCCGGTGATGATCACGTAGAGCTCGAAGTCCTCCCCGTACTCCACCTCGATGGCGTCGACGTAGGCGTCGGGGGACGCGGACAGGCCGAGCACGCTGAAGTCGCCCTGGGCCAGGGCGCAGGGGGCGGTGGCCAGGACGAGCAGGCCCAGCAGGGCGATCGCGAGACGCATGGTGCGGAACCGGGGCATGGGACATCCTTCGGGTCGAACGGAGACCGACGCGACGGGTCGTCTCGCCGGATTCCAGACAATTAAGCTATGAATTCTCCACAGGGCAAGGCTGCGGAGCCTATCCCCCGGCCGCCCGGTAGAAGAAGGCCGCCTGATCGCCGCGGCCCGCCGTGTTGAGGGCCTCCGCGCGGCGCTCGAAGTCGTCCAGGCGTTCGCGGTCGAAGGCCGAGGCCGCCGGGTCCACGGCCGCCGAGCGGGGATCCCGCAGGGGCAGGTCGGCCCGGTACTGCTCGCTGCCCCAGAACTGGAAGCCCGTCGAGTCGTGGACCACGCGTCGGTTGGCGAAGCCCGCGGCCGCCGCCAGTCCGTCCAGGCTGCGTCGGGTGTGCAGCACCAGGTGGCGCGGCGCATCGAGCTGCACCCAGTCGACCCCGTACTCGCGCCAGGCCTCGGAATCGGCCACGGGCACCCGGATCAGGAGCCAGCCGCCGGGCTTGACCACGCGACGCAGCTGCGCGAAGACCTCCGCCTGGTCGGGCATGTGCTCCAGGGCGTGGTGGAGCATGACCAGGTCGAAGGCGCGGTCCTCGTCGGCGAGGGTCCGGCGTCGGATGCGCAGGCCCTCGCCCGGGTCCAGGTCCCGCTCCAGGAAGGGGTCGATGCCGCTCAGGTCGGTGAACCCGTCCGCCCTCAGCTTGCGCAGCAGCTCCCCCGCTCCGCAGCCCACGTCCAGGATGGACGCATCGAAGTCCAGTCCCATCCAGGCCATCCAGTCGAGACGCGGGACCGATCCCAGCGCCTTCAGCAGCAACGCGCCAAGGGGATCGCCCCCGACCAGCCGCGCCCGCGCGCGGCGGCGCAGCAGCCCGGCGCGCAGGCCGCCCGGCGCGTCGTCGCCGGCGTAGGAGTAGTAGTCCGACGGGTAGAACGGGGCCAGGTCGTCGGGCGGATCCTGCAGGGTGAGGGCGCCGCAATCGGCGCACTCCAGGTAGGTGAAGACGTCGCGGCGGCCGAACATCATCTCGCGCGCCTCGTGGCGGCGGTTTCCGTCCCCGTGCCCGCAGAGGGGGCAGGCGGCGCTCATCGTTCGGTCTCCAGCAGGGCGCGGGCGCGCTCGAGATCGGCGGCCGTGGTCACCTTCCAGTTGGCGGCCTCGCCCTCGACGATGGTCGACGGCGCGCCGCGGGCGGCCAGCAGGCCGCCGTCGTCGGTGAAGTCGCGTCCCTCGCCGGCGGCCCAGGCGTGCGCCTCGTGCAGCAACGCCCAGCGGAACACCTGCGGGGTCTGGACCGCGTGGAGCAGGTCGCGTCGCAGGTAGGTGACCGCGCCGTCCTCCTCGCGGCGCACCACCGTGTCGGCCACCGGCAGCCCCGGCACCGCCCCGCCCGCCTCGCGCGCGGCGGCGTGCAGGCGGGCCAGCAGGTCGACGCTGGCGAAGGGCCGCGCCGCGTCGTGGATCGCCACCAGGTCGGTGTCGGCGGGAGAGGCCTCGGCGCGCAGCAGCTCCAGGGCGGACCAGGTCGAGGCCGTGCGTGTGGGACCGGGGTCGGCGAAGCGGGGCGCGGGCGCCGCGGGCAGGGCCTCGGCCACGTCCTCGCGCCGGACGGGATCGCAGGTCACCGTCAGTGAGACCACCGCCGGGTGGGCAGCCAGCTGTCGGGCGCTCCAGGCCAGCAGGGGCCGGCCGGCCGCGTCGGTGAACTGCTTGGGCGGCGCGGTGGCGTCGGTGCGGGCGCGCGTGCCGTCGCCGCCGGCCAGGATCACCAGGTGCAGGGGCGTCTGCGGGCCGCTCATGATTCGCCTCCCCGGGCGCGGCTCAGGGCCAGGGCCACGGCCTCGTCCACGCCGGTCACGGCCTGGACGGCCACGCCCTGCTCCGTCTTGCGCTCGGGCCGGGTCCGGGCGACCACCGCCCGCTTGAACCCGTGCCGCGCCGCCTCGCGCAGGCGACCCGGCCGGTCGCTCACGCCGCGCACGTCGCCGGTCAGGCCCACCTCGCCGAGCACCACGACGTTCGCGGGCACGGGCACCTCGCGCAGCGACGACGCCAGCGCCGTCACGATGGCCAGGTCGGCCCCCGGATCCTCCAGCCGCGCTCCGCCGGCCACCTTGACGAAGATGTCGCAGCCGGCCAGGTCCAGCCCCGCGCGCTTCTCCAGGATGGCCGCCAGCAGCGCCACCCGCTTGCTGTCCACGCCCTGCACCACCCGCTGGGGGGTGCCGTAACGCGAGGGCGACGCCAGGGCCTGCACCTCCACCAGGAAGGTGCGCGAGCCGTTGCGCACCGCGCACACGGCGGCGCCCGGCTCCTCGCCGCGCCGCTCGCCCAGGAACAGGGCGCCGGCCTCGTCCACCGGCACCAGCCCGTCGCCGCGCATCTCCAGGACGGCCAGTTCGCCGGTGGCGCCGAAACGGTTCTTCACCGCGCGCACCATGCGCACCGCCCCGCCCCCGCTGCCCTCGAAGTAGAGCACCGTGTCGACCATGTGCTCCAGGAGCTTGGGGCCGGCCAGGTCGCCGCTCTTGGTGACGTGCCCCACCAGGAAGACGGGCCGGTCGGCGGACCGCGCGTAGTCGGCCAGCACGCCGCCGCAGTAGCGGATCTGGCTGACGCTGCCCGGGAAGGCGTCGATGGCGCCGCTGTGCAGGGTCTGCACCGAGTCGGCGATCACCACGGCGGGGCCGGGATGGGTCGCCCGATCCTCGTAGAGGGCGGCCAGCAGCTTCTCCAGGTCGACCTCGTCCAGGATGTGGAAGCCCTCGCTGCGGGCGGGATCGAAGCCCAGCCGCTCGGCGCGCATGCGGATCTGCGAGGGCGATTCCTCCCCCGCCACGTAGAGCACGCGTACCCCCTTGGCCACCCAGTCCAGGGCCAGGCCGGTCAGCAGGGTCGACTTGCCCACGCCGGGCTCGCCGCCCAGCAGGGTCACCGATCCGGTCACCAGGCCGCCGCCGAGCACCCGCGCGATCTCCTCGGGCTCCACGGCCAGGCGCGCGCGGGCCGAGGAGTCGATCTCCGACAGGGCCTTGGGCTTCAGCTCGGACGCCGCGCCCTCGGGCCGGCCTCGGCCGAAGCCCGCGCCCCGGCCCTTGCCCTCGGCCTTGCCCAGCTTGATCTCGGTCAGGGAATTCCATTCGCGGCACTGGGGACACTGCCCCAGCCAGCGGACTTCCTCGTGTCCGCAGTTGCCGCAGACGAAGCGTGTGGTCTGTCTGGCCATCGACTGCCTTTCCTGAGAGGTCCGGGGAGGATAGCGGGATTCGGGGCGGGTAGCAAGATGCGGGCGCGGGGCTTGCAGCGGCCGTGGGATTGACGGGAGGTATAACCCGAGTTATACTCACGGCATGAAGACCGCCATCTCCATCCCGGACGCCCTCTTCGCCGAGGCCGACGAGCTGGCCTGGCTCCAGGGGATCAGCCGCAGCGAGCTCTACCAGCGCGCCGTGGCCGCGTATCTCGAACGGGAGGGACAACGGGCGGTGACGGACGCGCTCGACCGCGTCTACACCGGGGAGGCCGACGCGGGCCGGCTCGATCCCGTCTGGACGGAGATCCAGGCCCTGTCCACGGAGGACGACGAGTGGACGTGAGCCGCGGCGAGATCTGGTGGATCGATCTCCCCGCTCCCGCCGGCTCCGGCCCCGGCTACCGCCGTCCGGCCGTGATCGTCTCCGCCGACGCCTACAACCGCAGCCGCCTCGGCACCGTCCTCGCCGCGACCCTCACCACGAACCTCACCCTCGCCGAGGCCCCCGGCAACGTGCGGCTCAACCGGCGCGAGAGCGGGCTCCCCAAGCCTTCGGTCGTCAACGTCACCCAGCTGGTCCCCGTCGACAAGCGCCTGCTCGCCGAGCGGGTGAAGCGGCTGCCGCAGCCGGTCGTGGACAGGATCGACGCGGGGTTGCGGAAGGTGCTCTCGCTGCCCGGGTAGAAGGGCCGGCGAGCCGAACACACAGACCCTCCGGATGCGTTCCGCGCAGCGTCAACCATCCGGAGGGTCTGTGTGTTCGGCTCACCTGCGGTCAGCGGGTGAGCAGCATCTTCCGCTCCTCGACCACCTCCCCGGCCATGAAACGGTAGAGATACATCCCGCTCGCCACCGCGCGGCCGCCGTCGTCTCGGCCGTCCCAGATGGCCGCGTGCCGGCCGGCCGGCAACGGCGCCCCGTCGAGCAGGCGCCGCACCTCGCGCCCGCGCAGGTCGAAGATCGCCAGGGTGGCCGCGGCGTCGCGGCTCAGCTCGAAGCGGATCTCCGTGCGCGGGTTGAAGGGGTTGGGCGCGTTGCCCAGCAGGCGGGTGGAGCGCGGCGTGTCGCCCGTGCCGGTGGACGGGTCGGGCACGGTCAGGATCAGGCCCCAGCTGTTCAGGACGCCCGTGTCCGAGCCCACGTTGTCCGAGACGAACAGGGTCCAGTCGCCGCCGGGATTCTCGCCCACGAAGTCCAGCAGGGAGCCGGGCCCGTCGACGACCAGGTCGCCGTCGTAGGTGCCGTTGATGTCGTCGGCCGAGCTGCCGGTCCGGTTGTGCAGCCGCACGACCGTGCCCTCGGGGGAGGTCAGCTCGACGATCAGGTCGCCGATCCAGGTGTGCGTGACGTCGATGGGGACCTTCACGTCGGTCACGCTCAGCGAGGTGTTCACGAAGATGGTGGACGTGATGCCGACGGGATCGCTGTCGGGGATGTCGACGGGCGTGGTGTTGGTGTAGCCCAGGACCTGGGTGGGCGACAGCCAGTAGTCCACGTAGACGGTCTCCCCCTCGCCCACGGTGACCGTGTCGACCACGGTGGAGAAGTCGGGCTTGGACACCACCAGGCGGTACTCGCCGGCGTAGAGGCCGTCCAGCAGGAACTGGCCCTGGTCGTCGGTGGTCGTCACGAGGCCGCCGCCGGCGTCCACGGTGGCGTCCATCAGCGGGAAGGCCACGTCGCCCGAAAGCGAGGACACCATGCCGGCGATCGCCCCGCCCGCCTCGCCCTCGTCGGCCATCAGGAAGGCGGCGGCGTTCTCCACCAGCTGCCGGGCGACGGTGGTGTCGCTCAGGGCGGCCACGTTGAAGCAGAAGTTGAGGATCTGGGCCGACTGGGGCGCCGGGTTGTCGTCGTAGACGATCACGCCGCCCGCGCCGGCGAAGCTCGGGGTCTCGATCACGACGTAGGCGTCGGCCGTGGGATCGGCGGCGTCCTCGTCGCCGTAGCCCGAGTAGTCCAGGCTCAGCAGGGCCGGCAGGGCGTGGGGCGTGGTCATCAGGGGATGGATCTCATGTCCCGAGACCACCTGCAGGTCGCCGGCGTTGTCGGTGCGCCAGTCGGAGACGTGCAGCACGTCGGCGGCGAAGTCGGGGTAGCCCGGGCTGGACTCGGCGTCGTAGGCCACCTCGCCGCCCTCGACGATCAGCTTGCCGCCGCCCAGGACCCAGTCGCGCACCAGCGTGCGCAGGCCCGCGTCCGCCACCGGCTCGGTGTTGGCGCCGCAGGAGAGGATGGCGAACTGCTGGCCGGCGAAGTCGTCGGCCTGCAGCGCGGCGGCGTCGACCGTGGTCACCACGTAGCCGGCGTCGTTGAGCCAGCGCGCCATGTCGTCGGCGGCCGCCTTGGCCGCCGGCGGCGCCGGCAGCGGCCGCTTGTCGGCGCCCAGCTTGGGGACGCCGCGCTTGGCGGCGGCATCGTCGATCAGCAGGGCCGTGCCCAGGGCGTCGATCACCGTGAAGGCGTGGGGGCCGACGGGCACCTCGTTGGGGACGGTCGCGCCGTCGGCCACGACGATCGAGTACTCGACCGTGTCGCCGACCTGCACCGAACCGGCCGGCAACGGGAACTCCGCCGCGTAGACGTCGCCGCCCTGGTCGACCAGGGGGAAATCGGCCTGCGGCGCGCCGTTGTGGCTGTAGGACGCGATCACCGAGGCGATGCCCAGGTTGTCGCTCGCCGTCACCGTCAGCGTCGGCGGCCAGGTGATCAGCGGCTGGTCGCCCAGGGGCGCGTGCGCGACGTCGGGCGGGGTGACGTCCGGTCCCACGTGGAAGCCGAACAGGCCCGTCGGGGCGTCGAGAGGCAGGGTGGTGACGATGCCCAGGTCGTCGCCGGCCGAGATGTAGTACTCCAGATCGGTGCCCGCGGCCTGGCCCGGGATGTCGGCGGCGTAGTCGTCGCCGCCCTGGGCGACCAGCGTCGCCTCGGTGAAGGTCGGCGCGCCGGCGACCCGCCAGTGGAGGCGCAGCTCGGCCGGGTCCAGGGGCACGCGGTCGGTGATCGTGCAGCTCACGGTGTAGGGCCCGGCGGTGTCCTCGGTGTCCCCCAGCGGCGCGTGGACGATGGAGGCGCCGAAGTAGTGGGCCGCGGCGTGGGCGTCGAGGATCCCCCAGCCGTAGTCGTTGTCCGGGGCGGCGGCCTGCGAGGCGGTCTCGCGCAGGGCGTCGCGCACCTGCATGGGCGTCAGCGACGGCACCCGCGAGAGCACCAGCGCCGCCACGCCCGCGCTCAGGGGGCAGGAGAAGGAGGTGCCCGAGGCCGAGGTGTAGGCGGTGTCGCTGGTGGAGCTGACCACGTGGTTGCTCGAGCCCAGGGCGCAGATGTCCGGCTTGATGCGGCCGTCGTAGCTGGGGCCCGGCGACGAGAAGTAGGAGTAGGTGCCCGACGAGGTGACCGCGCCCACGGCGATCACGCTGTCGCCGTCGGCCGGGGCGATGATGTGGTCCCAGCTCGTGCCGCGCTCGTTGCCCGCGGAGTTGCAGACCACGATGCCCTTGCCCACGGCCGCGTCGGCGGCGTTGGTGCAGGCGGCGGTCTCGCCGTCCATGTCCGCCCAGGTGAACCAGTCCAGGTAGCCCAGGGAGCTGCTGGCCACGTCGATGCCGAAGGTGTCGAGCCACTCGATGCCCGCGACCCAGTTGTCCTCCTCGATCTCCACCTCCTGGGAGACGTCCTCGGTCTTGGCCAGCACCACCGTGGCGCCGAAGGCCGGGCCGATGTGCTCGCCCGGCTCGTAGCCCATGATGGTCGAGAGGGTCTTGGTGCCGTGGTCGTTGGCGTTGCTCGGATCGCCGGTCTCGTTGTCCACCACGCCGTCGTCGTTCACGAAATCCCAGGCGGCGACGACCGTCAGCCCGGCGAAGGCGTCGTGGGTGACGCGGAAGCCCGTGTCGAGCATGCCGATCAGCACGCCCTCGCCGGTGACGCCCTCCTCGTGCAGGGGCGGCACGTTCACCTGCTCGAGCTCCGACAGGGTGCCGCCGTAGTCGAGGGTCCAGGCGGCGGCCTTGCCCGCGCGCAGCTCTGCGTTGCGGGCCTCGCGGGCGGCGGTCTCGGCCGGCTCGACCACGGGATCGTCGCGGCGGAAGACGTTGACCAAGTCGACCTTCGCCACCTGCGGCAGCGCGGCGAGGGCCTCGATCTGCGCCGGCGTGGCGTCGAAGCTGGCGGCGTTGAGCCAGCGGCTCTCGCGACGGGGCCGCGCGCCGGTGGCGGCGGCGGCGTCCACGTGGGGCCGGTGCAGGGGCAGGTCGGTGGCGTCGACGAGGCGGGCGCCCTTGACCGGCGTCACCTTGGCGCGGCGCCGGGCGGCGCGGTCGGAGAGCTCCGCCTCGGCGCGGTCCAGCGCGCGCGACAGCGCGGCGCCGTCCAGTCCCTTGTCCCGGAAATAGACCCAGACGGCCAGGCGGCCCTCGGCGTCGCGATGCGGATAGGCCGCGTCGTCCAGGGCGTGCTGCAGGTAGGGGGTGACCGTCGCCTGGTCGGCGGCGAGGGCGGGCAGGGACAGCGCCGTCAACAGGACGGCGAGCAGGCAAAGACGACGACGCATGGTCGGCCTCCGGAAAGGCTGGGGTGCTGGTTTACGGTCGGTGCGGGGGCCGTCACGATATGATACCACACCGGAGGGGGCCGACGCACGCACACCATCGCCCGTTGCTCCCCGCCCCCGCCTGGGCTACCATGCCCCGGACCCGAAACCCGGAGCCGTCCATGCGCCGATTCGTCAAGGCCTGCCTCGGCAGCCCCCCCGTGACCCGGACCCTCTCGCGCCGCGCCCGCGGCCGCCTCGTGGTGCTCATGTACCACGACCTGCGCGAAGACGACGACTTCGGCAACTGGATGCGCGTGCCCGCCTCGGTCTTCGACCGGCAGCTCGGCATGCTCCGCCGGCTGGGCCCCTTCGTCGGCCCGGAGGCCCTGGACGCCCCCGAGGCCCTCGACCCGCGCCGCCCGAGCTTCCTGATCACCTTCGACGACGGCTACGTCAACAACCACCGCCTGGCGCTGCCCCTGCTGGAGAAGCACGAGGCGCCGGCGCTGTTCTTCGTCTCCACGCGGCACATGGCGGAGCGACGCACCTTCTGGACCGACGTGGTGGTCACCGCGGTGCAGGCCGGGCGACTGGAGGCCCTCGACCTCCACGAGTTCGGTCTCGGCGTGTTCGGGTTCCGGCGCGAGGACGGCCCCGGGCGCTGGGACGACATCCAGGCCCTGCTGTCCGCCCTCAAGACGGTGGGCAACGCGGACCACCCCGTGGTCGCCGAGATCCTCGGCCGGCTCTGCGAGGACCATCCCGCCCTGCTGGACGAGCACCTGCCCCGCTTCCGGCCCCTGGCGCCGGACGAGGTGCGCGGGATGGCCGCCGGCGGCCTCTGCCGCTTCGGCGCCCACGGCCACGACCACGACATCCTGACCTACCTGGACGACGAGGCGCTCGAGACCAATCTGCGCGAGCCGAAGCGGATCCTGGAGGACCTCGTCGGCGCGCCGGTCGTCGACCTCGCCTACCCCAACGGCGACCACGACCCGCGCGTGCACGCCCGGGCCGCCGCCGCCGGCTACGTCCGCGCCTACACCGTGCAGCCGGGGATCGTCCCGCCCGGCGCGGCGCCCCTGGCGCTGCCGCGGATCGGCATCGGCGGCTACGACGAACTCCTCACGACCCGCTATCTCCTGAACCGCCACTTCGCGGGAGCCTGAGATGGAATTCGTCCGCGCGACGACCGAGGAATTCGAAGCCGTGATCGCCCTGTTCCGCGACCACGACTTCGCCCTGCGCGAGCGCGCCTGGTTCGACTGGAAGCACCTGCGCAATCCCTTCGCCGGCCCCCACGTCTACATGGTGTTCCACGAGGGCGAGCCGGCCGGCACCGTCGCCCTGCTGCCCCAGGCCTTCCATCACGGCGCCCGCCGGCTGACCGCCGTGCAGGCCGTCGACGGGTTGACCGGCCGCGCCATCCGCGGCCGGGGCTTCTTCAACGAGATGATGGCCCTGGTGCTGGGCACCGATCCCGACGAGGCGGACGGCCCCTGCTTCCGCCTCGGCTACGCCTCGGTCGAGCCCTCGCGCAAGGCCCTGCTCCACGCGGGCTGGCGTCAGCTGTCGGACATGGCCATCCGCCTGGCGCCCCTGTCGGCGCGAACCCTGCGCGCCCTGCCCGGCGGCGCGCTGCTCTCGCGGCTGCTGGCCCCGCTGTGGCCCCTGGTCCGCGCGCGGCTCTGCGCCGGGGCCGACGACACGCTGGACATCGTGGAGATCGACCGCTTCGACGCGGACCTCGACCACCTGCAGCCCGCCGACCGCGTCCGCGGCGACCGCTCGGCGGCGTACCTGAACTGGCGCGTCTTCGACAACCCCCGCGACGGCCTGCGCGCCTTCCTCTTCCGGCGCGACGGCCGCACCGTCGGGTACGCGATCTGCAAGCCCGGCCCCACGAGCTGGGAGGTGCTCGAGCTCCGCAGCGCCGACCCGGGCCGGGGCGCCGCGGCGGCCTTCCTGCGCCACCTGCACCGCGAGGGCCTGACCGACGCGGTCGGCTTCTGGGTCTTCGACGGTTTCCGCCAGGACGACAAGCTCCCGCGGGGGCTGCGCGAGCGCCGCACCGGCGGCGCCATGTTCGTCCACGGCCACGAAGCGGCCGGCCTGCCGGACGATCCGGCGCGCTGGGCCGCCAGCTATCTCGACTCGGACTGGTAGGGAGACGACATGAGCGACGGACCCGTCATCGGACTCGCCCTGGGCAGCGGCGGCGCCCGCGGCCTGGCCCACGCCGGCGTGCTGGCCGCGCTGGAGGAGGCGGGCCTGCGACCGTCGATCATCTGCGGCAGCAGCATGGGCGCGGTGGTCGGCGGCCTCTACGCGGAGACGAACGACGCCGCCGAGACCTGGCGCCGCCTGACCGTCTTCGCCGAGGATCCGGAGTTCCTGGAGACCTGGACCCCCTTCATCGACAAGCACAGCGGCGACGGCGAGCCGGAGACCGGCTTCATCCAGGGCCTCTACGACGTCGTGGCCCGCAAGTACATGGCGCTGAAGACCATGACCCGGCCCGCCCTGACCGACGCCCACCGCCTCCGCCGCCCCCTCGAGCAGATGTACCGTGCGCGCGACTTCGAGGCGCTGCAGCTGCCCTTCGCCGCGGTGGCCGTCGACCTGATCAGCGGCCGCAAGGTGGTCTACCGCGAGGGCGACCTGCTCGACGGGATCTACGCCAGCGCCGCCATCCCCGGCGTCTTTCCGCCGGTGCAGGAGGACGACCGCTTCATCGTGGACGGCGGCGTGCTGTTCCGCGTGCCCCTGCGCACCTGCCGCGAGCTGGGGGCGGGTTTCGTGATCGCGGTGGACCTGCCCGCCTTCGAACCCGACCGGACCGAGTGGAACACGGGCCTGGAGATCATGATGCGCGCGGACACCCTGGCCAAGCTGCGCCTCAACCGCTACGTCCTGCAGGAGGCCGACCTGGTCATCAGCCCCGAGGTCTCGGCCTACCACTGGGCCGACTTCCGCCGCGCCGACGACTGCTACGACCGCGGTCTCGAGGCCGGTCGGGCCGCCGTCCCGGCCCTGCGCGAGGCCCTCGCCGCGGCGCGGGGCGGCTGGCTGTCGCGCGTGCGGCGCTGGTTCGGGGGGGCGGCCTGAGGGAACTCGCGGCGCGGTCCGGTCATTCAACCGGCCTCCCCAACCAGGAGGATGTCATGAAAGCGCTCACGTTCATCGCGATCCTGGTGCTTCCCGTCCTGTCCGCCGCCCAGACTCCGGGCGAGATCGGCGGACCGCCCGTCCCGCTTCCGTCGACCGACCCGGCCCGCATCTGCGACGAGCTGCCCGACGGCACCCGCCTGAAGCTCGCCCTCGTCGGCGGCGGAGAGATCGACGGCCGCTGGGCCGGTCACGACGAACGACACCTGTTCCTGCTGCGCGACGGCGAGCGGACGGAGGTGCCGGCCGACGAGATCCTCGTGATCTGGGAACGCGAGCGGGTCGATCTCCTGGACCTGACCGCCGGCGCCGTCCTGGGCGCCCTGGCCGGCGGCCTGGCCGTCACCCTGGGGGTCGCGATCCTCGGACATGGCGAAGACCTGGGCTGGCTGCGCGTCGCGGTCGGCGGCGTGGCGGTCGGCGCGGCCGGCGGCATGGTGGTCGGCGCGGGCGCGGGCGACATCCTGCCCAAGTGGCGACGCATCTTCGCGCGGAACGACGGAACCGGCGGCGGGTGATCCCGTGCGCCGCGACAGGGAGACCGGCATGCGCATGGCGACGATCCTGCTGATCCTCCTGCTGCCCGCCCTGCTTCGGGCGCAGACCGATCCCGAGATCGGCGGCGTCCCCCCCGAGCACGATCCTCCCCCGCCCCCGGACCTGGCCCGGGTCTGCGACGGCCTGCCCGCGGGCGCGCAGTTGACGATCGCCCTGAGCGGCGGCGAGTCGCTCGACGGCCGCTGGGCCGGTTGCGAGCCGGGACGCCTGTTCCTGCTGCGGGACGGACGCCCCGCGACGGTGCCGGCGGTCGAGGTCCTGGCGATCTGGGTCCGCGGGCGCGCCACCGGCAAGGGCTTCAAGGCCGGCGCCGTGGCCGGCGGCCTCGGGGGCGGCGCCTTCATGGGCCTGGCGGCGGTGGTCCTGGACGGCATGAGCGAGGGCGGCGCGCCCTTCGTGCCCATGGTCGCGATCGGCGTGCTGGGCGGCGGCCTGGCCGGCGGCGCGGTCGGCGCCGGCATGGGCTCGGCCCTGCCCGACTGGGAACGCGTCTACGCGCGGCCGGGCGCCCCCGCGCAAAGGCCCGAGGCGCCGGATTCCCGCTCCGGACCCAGCGGCTTCGGCCGCCTGAGCCTGCTGGGCGGCGGCGCGCACAATCCCGGTCCGGGGGTGATCGGCGACACGGGCTTCGCCTGGCGCCTCGGCCTGCGGGCCGACACGCCGCGGCGCTTCTCCTACGGCGTCGAGGCGGGCCGCTACCTGACCGGCCACGCGGAGCGGCCCCACGCGCCCTGGCCCGACCCGTACGAGACCGTCGCCGTCCTCCACGCCGGGGGCCTGGCCAGCCTGGACCTGCTCGACGGCCCGACGGCGCCCTACCTGGTCGGGGGGCTCGGCGTCTACGCCTGGGACGACACGTTCCTGGGCTGGAGCCTGGGCGCCGGGCTGGAGCTGGAGCTCGCCCCCACGGTGTCGTGGATCGCGGAGTACAGGTACCACGGCGCCCTGCAGCGCCTGACCGAGACGCGGCCGCGGCTCGAGACCTTCCTGGGAGGATTGTCCCTGTCCTGGTAAGGCTCGGCCCGCCTCAGCGGGCGAGGGTCAGCTTGCGGGTCGCCACCCCGTCCCCCGACACCACCTGCGCGAAGTAGACGCCCGAGGCCGCGGACGCGCCCCCGTCGGTGCGGCCGTCCCAGCTCGCGACGTGGGCGCCGACGCTGCGCGGCTCGTCGAGCAGGGTGCGCACGACCCGGCCGCGCGCGTCGAGGATGCGCAGGGTCGTCCGTCCGGGGCGCGCCAGGGTGAAGCGCACCTCCAGACCCGGATTCGCGGGATTGGGATGGATCGACGCCAGGCTCAAGGGGCCCGAGCCCTGCGCGGCCGCCGTCCCCATGGCGAGGACGACGTCGCGGCCGCCGACGCTGCGCGTCATCAGGCGATAGAGCACCTCGGCGCCGCCGCGGGCGGGGGGCGAACGGTCCACGGCCAGGTAGCGGTAGCCGTCGAGGCTCTCGCAGGGCACGTCCCAACCGACGCCGCCGCTGGAGGCCGTCAGTCGCGTCTCGTACGCGGGCGGGTGCTCGAAGACCCACTCCACCTCCACGCCGACCGCGGTGCGCGTCAGCTCGAGCGGGATGCGCTCGTTGCTGACGAGCACCTCGAAGGCCATCTCGGACAGGGTGAGGTCTCCGTCGCCGTCGCCGGCGGGCGCCTGGCGCATGAGCGCGCCGCCGCCCCAGGTCTGGTAGGCGGCCGCGGCCAGGTACAGCTCCAGCGGGGCGCGTCCGGGCATGAGCAGCGCCAGGTCGAGCGTGCCTTCCAGCACCTCGCCGCGGGTCCAGCGGTAGCCGCTGCCGGTCTGCACCGTCTCCTCGAAGTCGAACCAGCCCGACCAGCCGTTGTCGGCCTCGGTGGCGAGGTACCAGGTCCAGTCCACGGTCTGGCCGGCCTTGGTCCACGGCGCCGGACGCTGGCCCGCGGGATCGGCCTCCACCAGGATGAAGAGGTCCTGGCCCGACGGCGCGGCGGCGTCGTCCAGGGCGAGGTAGAACTCGGAACCCGCGAGGGCGCCGTAGAGGGTGAGACCGTCGTGGCTGGCCAGGGGCTCGGCCACAGCGTCGAGCAGGCCGTCCATGACGAAGGCCGGCTCGGTGCCGGCCAGGAACACGATCCAGTCGGCGCCGGCGTTGTTGTCCCAGGTGCCGAGCCCGTCGGTGAACACGAATTCCAGGGAGGTCGAACCGGCCGGCGGCGTCACCGTGACCGACCAGAGCTCGCCGCCCAGCGGGGTCATGAAGACGTCGGCGACGTCCTGCCAGTCGTCGTGCCCCCAGTGGATCGAGAGGGCGGAGAGCCCCTCCAGGACCCGGCCGGCGGCGTCGTAGACGATCTCGACCGGCTCCCCGTCGACGATCTCGGCGGGGGTCCAGGTCGCCGCGGGGGTCCACTGCGGGTCGTAGTCGCAGCCGAAGGTGTAGGCCGCGAAGCCGCAGCCGTTGTCGTAGGCGATGCGCATGAAGCCGTCCTCGCCCCAGTCGGTGCCCCAGCTGTTCTTGGCGATCCAGCATTGCTGCGCGTCGTCCCAGCCGATCAGCAGCATGGTGTGGCCGTCGCCGGTGGACGGGCTGCCGTGGGCCGAGTACACGCCGTCGGTGTAGCCGAAGTAGTTGTCGTGGATCATCAGGGTGGCGGCCAGGGGGCCGTCGAGCAGGGCGGACTTGATCTGCTCCTCGTCGGCCGCGCCGAAGGTCACGACCCACCAGTCGCTGGCCTTCTCGATCAGGTCCAGCGTGGCGTAGCAGCTCGCGCGGCAGGGCACCTGGTCGTCGCCCAGGTACGTGAAGCAGGCCTCCGTCGGTGCGCCGGCGGTGACCAGGAAGTCGAAGGCGTCCTCGAGGAAGCCGCCCTGACAACCGTTCGGCTCGTAGTTGCAGGACAGCAGGTACTGCTCGGAATAGTCGGGATCGGTGTTCGGCGTGTCGTTGACGTACATCAGCATCGACTCGAAGGTCGCGAAGGCCGTGAACCCCCAGCACGACCCGCAGATCCCCTGCTGCCGCACCCCGCTGACATACGACCCCGCCGGCGTGTCACGCCAGTCGATGGCCTCGGGCAGCTCGTTCTTCACCTCGAACGTCCGCGTCGGCAACGGCCCCTCGGGAAACCGGAATTCCCCGACCAGCGCCGCCCGCTCCTCCGGACTCAACCGCGTGACCCAGGTCTCCCCGGTCGTGTACTCGGCGGCCCAGCAGACCCCGCAAATCCCCACGATCATGATGACGGATATGAACCGCATATCTCCCCTCCCCATTTCCGGATATCAAGCGCCCGCAGCGTACCACGCCACGTGCCAACGGGCAATCCGGGTCCGGCGCGCGAGGGGTGTCCGGACCCGTCGCGACGAGATTCGCCCCGGTTCCGTCGGGCGAAGGCCCGACGTCACCGGGGCGAATCGAGGAGTCGGGTCCGGACACCCCTCGCGCGCCGGACCCCTAGAAGATACTCACGTGGAAATACCGCTTCGGCCGCGCCTTCATATCCGCCACCAGCTCCTGGACCATGACGATCGTGCTCTCCGCCTCCGCGTACAGCGTATCGTCGCGCAGCAGCCGCCCGGCGCTGCCCTCCCCCGCCTCGAGGCGTTCGAGGATCTCGGTGACCAGGTCGGTGGCGCGGGTCAGACGCGTGGTCAGGGTGTCGACGCGGGCCATGGCCGCGCGGGCGTCCCCGAGGGTGTTGCCGAGCAGGCTGTCCGGCCCGGCCACCGCGGTCCGCACGGCGTGGGTGGTCTCGCCGAGATCCGCGACCAGGGCCTCCAGCTCCGGGGCGAGGGATTCGGTCGTGGCCCTCAGCGTGCCCATGGCGCCGCGCGTCTCGTCGAGCAGGCCCGACAGGCGTTCCTCGCCGCGCAGGTCGGCCAGCAGGGCGGTCACCTCGCGGGTCAGCTCCCGGGCCACCGCGAGGGTCTCGGCGCCCTCGTCCATCATGGCGTTCATGTCGGACATGACCTCGCCCGCGAAGACGTGGCCCTCGGGAGCGGGCTCGCCCACGCCGGGCAGGATCTCCATGAGCATCTCGCCCACGATGCCCTGGCTGGTCAGGCGGACGCGGGCGTCCTGGCGCAGGTCGGCGCCCTTGCGCACCCAGAAGCGGACGCGGACCACGTCGCCCTCGATGGCGAAGTCCTCCACCGCGCCCAGCCGGATGCCGCGCACCTGCACGCGGTCGCCGCCCTGCAGGCCGCCCACCATCTCGAACTCGGCCTGGTAGCGGTCCACCTCGCCGGAGAAGCGCACCTGCTTGAACCAGAGCGTCCCCCAGACCAGGATGATCAGGGACACGATGACGGTCAGGCCGACCTGGATTTCCTTCTTCCTGCCCATGGGCACTCCCTCTGCGCTAGAACACGTCCAGCGGTCCCTGCGCGCTGCCGTCGATGAACTGGCGGACCATCGGGTGGTCCGTGTCGCGGGTCTCGTCGACGCCCGCGGCGTAGATGATCTTGCCGGCCGAGATCATGGCGACCCGGTTGGCCACCTTGAAGGCGCTGGCCATGTCGTGGGTGACCACGATCGAGGTGACGTTCAGCTCCGCCTGCAGCTGCAGGATCAGATCGTTGATGGCGTCCGAGGTGATCGGATCCAGCCCGGTTGTCGGCTCGTCGTAGAGAATGTAGTCGGGCCGCATGGCGATGGCCCGCGCCAGGCCGGCCCGCTTCTTCATGCCGCCGGACAGCTCCGACGGCAGCTTGTCCTCCACCTTGCTCAGGCCCACCTGGGCCAGGCATTCGCAGGCCCGGGCGCGGACCGCCTCGTCGCTCAGCCCGCCGTGCTCCTGCAGGCCCAGGCCCACGTTCTCGCAGATGGTCAGCGAGTCGAAGAGCGCCGCGCCCTGGAAGAGCATGCCGAAACGCTTGCGCACCTCGAAGAGCCTCCGCTTGCCGAGTCCGGTGATCTCTTCGCCGTCGACCCAGACGTGTCCCGTCTCGGGAGTCAGCAGCCGCACGATGTGCTTCAGCAGGACCGACTTGCCCTCGCCGCTGCGCCCGATGATCACCACGGTCTCGCCGCGGTCGATGGTGAAGTCCAGCCCGTCCAGGACCCGGCGGCCCTGGAAGGTCTTGGTCAGACCCTGCAGGACGACGCCCTCGCGCGCCGCCGGGTCGGCCACGCGGAAGTCGGGTCGGGACATGTCCAGGGCGTCGTTCACGTCAGTTCCCCCAGATGATCTGGAAGAGGATGGTGGCCAGGAAGTAGTCGGCCACCAGCACGCTCACGCAGCTGCCGACCACCGCCATCATGGTCGCGTTGCCCACGCCCTCGGCGCCGCCGCGGGTGTTGAACCCGAAGAACAGCCCCGACATGGCGATGATCGCGCCGAAGAAGAAGGCCTTGAGCAGGCCGCTCAGCAGGTCCTTCATCTCGAAGAACGCGAGCAGGCCCTCCTTGAAGGTGGTCGCGGTCACGTCCATGGTGGCGGTCGAGATCGCGTAGCCGCTGAAGATGGCGATGGCGTCCGCGAAGACGGTGATCACCGGCATCATCAGGAAGGTGGCCACGAAGCGCGGCATCGCCAGGTGCCGCATGGGATCGATGGCCAGCATCTCCAGGGCGTCGATCTGCTCGGTCACCTTCATGGTGCCCAGCTCGGCGGCGTAGTTGGCGCAGAGCCGGCCTCCGACCACCAGCGCCACCAGCACCGGACCGAGCTCGATGAACACCGATTTCGAGACGACCGTCCCCAGGAACTTCATGGGCACGTAGGCCTGCATCTGGTAGACGGCCTGCACCGCGGTCACCGCGCCCACGAAGATCGAGGTCGTGATCACCAGGGGCAGCGAGCCCACCGCCACGATGTGCATGTGGCCGCCGATCTCCTCGCGCATGCGCCACGCCTGCGGCAGCTGCTTCACGATGTCGAGCAGCAGCATGGCGCCGCGACCCGCGTTCTGCAGCGCGTCGAGGGAGAAGGCCCCGAGATTGGCGATGAGGTTGGTCATGGTCGGCCGAATATAAGAGCCCCGCAGAAGGGTGTCCACAGTTGCCGCACTCAGGGTCTGATGATGGTGTCGTCAGCATCGAAAGGACGCACGGGAAAACGACGGCTCCCCGCAACGGGTTCCCGATTCCGCTGGATCATCATGGCGCCTCGCCTCCGTCCCGATCACCACCCAGGAACGTAGTGGGTTTTCTGACTACGAGTTACGTGCTCGTTTGTTGCCTATGCGGTTGACCGGACGGCCGTCGGTTGATACCGTCGGATCCAGTTCGCCCGACCTCGATACCGGAGGTGCCGCATGCGCCCGTTGATCCCGCTTCTGCTGGCGCTGCTGACGGCGCTGCCCGCCACGGCCGACGTCCCGGCCGGCGAGGACGCCCTCGGCTCGCGCAGCTACGACGACTACGAACGACCCGAGACCTGCGCCGCCTGTCACGTCGACTTCTACCGCCAATGGCGCCAGTCGATGATGTCCCAGGCCTACGTCCACCACTGGGACGAGATCGAGTACTTCGAACTGGCCGTGCCCCACGCCGAAAAGGACGCGAAGGTGGCGGGCGTGAAGGCCGGCTGCAACGGGTGCCACGCCCCCCTGTCGTTCCTGGCGGGCGACGTGCCCCCCCCCGCGTCCGGGCGAGGGCTCGCGCGCCGAGGAGGGCGTGTCCTGCGACCTCTGCCACACCATCACGGGCTACGCGGGAGACACGCCCCACAACTTCAACTGGATCAGTGAACCGGGCCGCCTCAAGCAGGGCCCCAAGCCCGGCCTCGTCTCCCCGCATCACGACACGGTGGAGAACCCCTTCCCGCGCACCGCCGATTTCTGCGGCACCTGCCACAACGAGATGAGTCCCTACGGCGTCTGGGTCAAGTCGACGCACCTGGAGTGGCGCGAGGGGCCCTATGCGGACCAGGGGGTGCCCTGCCAGCAGTGCCACATGCCGCAGGCCTGGGGACCCAACGCCAAGATGGCCGAGCCGGCCATGGTCGCCCAGCACCTGTTCCACGGCGCCCACGACGAGGGCAAGCTCAAGGGCGCCGTCGAGCTGCGGATGCATCCGGAGGAGCGCGAGATCGAGTGGGATTCGGCGGCGGTGATCAAGGTGCAGCTGTTCAACGGCAAGGCCGGCCACAAGATCCCCACCGGCTCCGTGGAGGATCGTCTGGTCTGGCTGCACGTCACCGCCACCGACAGCGAGGGCCGCACGTACCACCTGCCCGTCGATCCCAAGGGTTTCGACGGCGAAGACGCCACCATCGCCGCGGACGTGCTGGCCTACCAGGACATGGGGATCGCCAAGGAGCTGCCCGACTTCCCCGGCGTCCAGCGCGACGGCGTGGGCGCGCCGGGCCTGTCGGCGGGCGACCGCATCTTCCGCATGCCCTACTTCGATCCGCAGGGCCGCATGACCATCCAGCAGTGGAACACGGCCTCGCTGGGCGTGGACTACCGTATCGGCCCGCGCGAGACCAAGATCGAGACCTTCACCTGGACGCTGCCCGACGACATCGCACCGGGCCGCGTGGAGGTGACGGCCGCGCTGAACTACCAGATGCTCATGACGCCGGTGGCCGAATTCCTGGACGTGCCCGCCGAGGAGAGCGAGACCGTCGTCGTCAACACCGCCTCGACCTGGTTCGAGGTCTACGAATAGGAGGAGCCGAGATGTCCGTCCGCCGCACCCTGCTCGCCGCCCTGGCGCTGGCGACGCTCGCGGTCGCGCTGATCCCCGTCGACGCCGGGGCCGTGCCCGCCTTCGCCCGTCGCCACAAGATCTCCTGCACCGCCTGTCACGCCCCCTTCCCGCGCCTGAAGGACTTCGGCGAGGAGTTCGCGGGCAACGGCTTCACGATTCCCGAGGACGAGAAGGACCGCGACTACGTGATCGCCGGCGACCCGCTGCTGCGCCTGAACCGCGACTTCCCGGTGGCCGGCCGCTTCGACGCCTACGGCGTCTTCGACGACGGCAAGGACGTGGACGCCGACCTGCAGACGCCCTGGGGCCTGAAGCTGGTCTCGGGAGGCGTCCTGGCGCCGAAGATCGGCTACTACTTCTACTTCTACATGAGCGAGCGCGGCGAGGTGGCCGGCGTGGAGGACGCGATCATCCACTTCGACGACGTCTTCGGTTCCGGGCTCGACGTGGCCGTCGGCCAGTTCCAGACCTCCGACCCCCTGATGAAGCGCGAGCTGCGTCTGACCTTCGACGACTACCACGCCTACACGACCAAGGTGGGGGACTCCGCCACCAACCTCACCTACGACCGCGGCCTGATGCTCGGCTACGGGATCGAGGCCACCGGCACCGACCTGGTCGTCACGCTCACCAACGGCAACGGACGACACGAAGCCGACGACGCCCGCCAGTTCGACAACGACCCCCAGAAGAACCTGGGTCTGCGACTGACCCAGGGCCTGGGCGAGCACCTGAGCGTGGGCGGCTACCTCTACCTGGGCCGCGAGCGATGGACCGGGGAGAACGCCCTCGGCGTCACGGGCACCATGGACAACGACATCACCTGGTACGGCCCCGACCTGTGCCTGAGCGCCGGCCCGGCCACCTTCACCCTGCAGTACCTTCTGCGCGAGGACAGCTCGCCGCTGCTGGACGGGTCGCTCGCGGACGTGGAGACCACCGGCCTCGTCGCCGAGCTCCTGCTGCAGCCGCAGGGCCCGGACGACCGGCACGCCTTCACCCTGCTCTACAACAGGATCGACTCGGACCTCGACGCGCTGGACTACGAGTCGTTCACCGGCGGCGCCACCTACCTCATGGCCCGCAACGTGCGACTGCTCGTGGAGTACACCCGCGACCTGGAGTGCGAGACCAACCGTGTCGTGGTGGGCACCGTCACGGCCTTCTGATCCCGCCGCATCGCGTCCGCGAGACCCCGGGCGATGGTCCGGGGTCTCTCTTCGTCCGCAACTCCCCCGCCCGCCGCGACGTAATCGACTCCGTGACATCGACGCCCCACCCCGACCGGGAGATCCGACATGACCCCGACCACGACGCGTCTCGTCCTGTGCCTGCTGCTGCTGGCGACCGTCGCCCGCGCCGAGATCATCCCCTTCGACTCGGACCGCTGGGTGCTGTACAACGCCGAGATCGTCGAGTTCGACGGGCGCCAATGCCTGATCGGCTCGGCCTTCCTGCCCGGCGTCGCCTTCGAGAACGGGGTGATCGAGTACGACCTGCACGTGGACGGATCGCGCGGCTACCCCGGCGTGCGCTTCCGGGCCTCGGGCCCCGGCGACTACGAGACGGTCTACCTGCGCCCCCACGTCCCCAACCGCCCGGACGCCCTGCAGTACGCCGCAGCCTTCAACGGCGTGGTCGGCTGGCAGCTCTACAACGGACCGGGCTGCACCTCGGCGGTGGACATCCCCACCGGCGAGTGGATCCACGTGCGCCTGGAGGTGCTCGGGGCGCGCGCACGCGTATTCGTGGGCGAGGGCGACGCGCCCGACCTGGTGATCGACCGCCTGCGCCACGACGCGGCGCCCGGTTCGGTGGCCATCGAGTCGGCCCGGGCCCCGTCGGTACACTACGCCGATTTCGCGGTGACCAAGACCGACGACCTGGACTTCGGCCCCGAGCCCCGGCCCGTGCATCTGCGCGGCCTGATCACCCGCTGGGAGCTCTCGCAGACCTTCGCCGCCGCCGATCGGGACCTGGAGACCTACCCCGGCGGGGATCTGGAGTGGACCGTCGTCGAGGCCGAGCCCTCCGGCCTGCTCGACATCGCCCGCCACCGTCCGCGCCGCACCGGCGGCATGGCCGACCTGGTCTACGCGCGCGTCCACCTCGAGGCCGAGGCCGACGAGATCCGCCGCTTCACCATCGGCTACAGCGACTACGTCTGCGTCTTCCTCAACGGCGCGCCCCTGTTCACGGGCGACAGCGCCTACACCTCCCGCGACGAGACCTTCAGCGGCATCGTCGGCCTGCACGACACCCTGCACCTGCCCCTGCAGGCCGGCCGCAACGAGCTGGTGCTGGCGGTGATGGAGACCTTCGGCGGCTGGGGCCTGATGGGCCAGGACAACAGTCTCGACTTCGCGGCCGAGGGCCTGGCCCGGCGATGGCGCCTCGACCTGGGCAACCGGCTGCCCGAGTCGGCCCTCTACGACCCCGCTCGCGACCTGCTCTACGTGACCCAGTACTTCCGCGGCGGCAACGAGTACATCTCGCGGGTTTCGATCGACGGCGAGGTGCTCGACCGCGAATGGGCGACGGGCCTGAGCCGGCCGACCGGCATGGTCCTGCACGACGGCCGCCTGTGGGTCGTGGACCGGCGCAACCTGTCGGAGATCGATACCGGTACGGGCGAGGTGCTCGCCCGGCACGCCATCCCCGGCGCCCGCTTCCCCAACGACGTGGCCTTCGACGACGCCGGCCGCGCCTACGTCAGCGACACCTTCGGCAGCTGCCTGCACCGCTGGGACGGCGAGACCTGGGAGGTCTGGCTGCAGGGCGAGATGATCGGCCGCCCCAACGCCCTGTTCTGGGACGACGGGCGCATGCTCTACGGCAACCAGGACGACGGCTGCCTCAAGGCCGTGAATCCGGACGACCGCACGGTGAACGTGGTGGCGAGCCTCGGCGACGATTCCAACGTGGACGGCATCCGCCCGGACGGGCGCGGCGGCTACGTGGTGTCGGACTTCCGCGGCCGCGTCTACCGCGTACGCGACGGCGCGGTGGAGACCCTGCTGGACACCACCGCCTCCGGCGGCCTCTGCGCGGACCTGGAATACGTGCCCGACAAGGGGCTGCTGGTGGTGCCGGGGCTCTACGACAACCGGCTGACCGCCTACACGCTGGCGGACTGAGCCCGCGACCCCGGCGAAAAGGCCTCAAGTTCCTGCGGCACGGGCCGATACAATGGACGAAGAGGTGTAACCATGGGTCTCGGAGCCATCCACACGGCAATGGCCGGCATGATCGCCCACCAGGAACGACTGGCGGGCGTGGCCGAGCGCGTCTCCACCTGGCGGCGGAGCGAGTCGCCCGCGGGCGCCGCGCCCACCGACCTGGTCCGCGAGGTGGTGGAGGTCACACAGGCCACGCGCGGCTTCGAGGCCAACGCCGCGGTGGCCCGCGCCGCCGACCGCATGACCGGCCTGCTGCTCGACACCTACGCCTGAGCCAGGTATCCCAGCATCCCCTCCAGCGTGTTCCGGAAGTACTCGTGCTCGCGCACCTGCAGGTCGGCGTCCAGGTCGTCGAAGCTCGCGAACAAGGGATCGGTCTGCGCCAGGCGCGGCAGGGCCGCCTCCTGCAACTCCGGGGACCATCCGGTCGCGTCCAGCTCCGTCCGCACCTCGTCCACCACGCCCAGCCACAGGGGGATCTGCGCGCGGGCCCGGGTCAGCAGGTCGGCGGGATCGTCGTGCAGGCCGTGATGGGCCATGGCCATTCGCCGCGGCGCGGGGTCGAGAGCGAGCAGGCGATCGAGGGAGCTCAGCGCCACGTCCGGGAAGAAGCGCGGCGGTGTGGCCGGGCGCATGTAGAGGGCGCCGGTCGCGGTCGGACAGGTCATGCCCGCCGCCTCGCCGACGTAGAGCAGGTCGCCGTGGACGTAGCTCACGTGGTGGGGCGCGTGGCCGGGCGTATGGAGCCAGGTGATGCCGTGGGCCGCCAGCGCGTCGGGGTGGACCATGCGCTCGGCGTCGATGGGTAGAGGCTCCCCGAAGACCTCGGCGGTCTCCCCCAGCACCTGCAGCGATCCGGCCCACAGGCGCGCGGGATCGATCATGTGCGCCGCCGCCTTGGGCCAGCAGACGATCCCCGCCTCGGGGAAGGCGGCGGC
>CAZSNA010000014.1:0-56779 GCA_964607825.1 uncultured Fibrobacteraceae bacterium
GCCGCCATCCCGGCCGAGTTGATCGAGAGCGAGTTGTTCGGTCACGAGAAGGGCGCCTTCACGGGCGCGACGGCCCTCAAGCTCGGCGCCTTCGAACTGGCCCGGGGCGGCACCCTGTTCATGGACGAACTCGGCGACAGCCCGCCCGCCCTGCAGGCCAAGCTGCTCAGGGCCCTCGAGGACCGGACGTTCCGTCGCGTGGGCGGGTCGGCGACGCTCCAGGCCGACGTGCGGATCGTGGCCGCGACGAGCCTCGAGCCGGAGCACATGATCGACAGGGGCGAGTTGCGCAAGGAGCTGTACTACCGGCTGAACGTGGTACGCCTGCGGCTGCCCCCCCTGCGGGAGCGCCCCGGAGACGTCAGGCGACTCGCTCACCACTTCCTGAGCCTCTTCACCACCCGGATCGGCAAGCCCATACGGGGGTTCACGCCCTCCGCCGAGCGGGTCCTGCTCGATCGCCACTGGCCCGGGAACGTCCGTGAACTGCGCAACGTCGTCGAGCGGGCCGTCATCCTGGGCGACGGCCCCCTGCTGGACGCCGCGCAGGTCGCCGAGGCCGACGGGAGCGGCGACGCCCCGATCCTCGACTACGAGGACGCCAAGACCCGGGCGCTCGAGCGGTTCAAGCGGACCTACCTGACCGCCCGCTTGATGGAAGCCGAGGGCAACGTGTCGCGCGCGGCCGAAGCGAGCGGCCTGAAGCGACAGAGCTTCGGGCGCATGTGCGCCGAGGTCGGATTATCCGCCGAGGTGTTCCGCTCCCGCGATCCCGATTGAGCATCGCACCCGCAACAAGCGGCGACAGTGGTGCAACATGGATGTTGCGCCGCACGTGTGGATTTCATTTCGGTTCGTCGATACCACAACGGCATCCCTTTGATATCGCCTGCGTTACGAGAAGTGGTCCAGCAGCGGCCTCCCGGCCCGCTCCCTGCAATTCCCGCTGCGTCAACGGGGCACGTCCCCACCATCCCGGGAATCGCATCGAAAGGACCCATCATGAAGTCACCGATCACGCAAACGCTCGCCCTGGCCCTGGCGCTCGCCCTCCCCGCGTTCGCGTTCGCCCAGTTCACCCATGACCTGCCGGGGCCGATCTGCATCGGCGACGACGGCCATCCCGAGTGCGATCCGGCCGAGCCGATCGGCCTGGAGCTCGTCCTCACCGTCGGCCTGTACGAGGAGGGGGCGTCGGTCCCGTTCAGCTTCGACTACGCCCAGGTCGCACCCGCCTCCCGATACACCAACAGCGTCTATGTGAACGACGTCTGGATCGGCGATCTGAATCCGAGCGCCGACGAATCGGACTGCGTCACGTCCCAGACGTTCAGCATGGACATCGGTCCGCTGCTCGAGCCGTGGGAGAACACCGTGCGCATCGTGTCGGGACACAACGCGTCCGAGGACAACTACGACGACGTCTGGATCCGGAACATCAACGTGGGTTGGCCCGCCGTGAGCGACGAGGGTACGACCTGGGGAGCCGTCAAATCCTCATATCGATAGGGAGCTGACGGTTCCGCCGGCGGGAGTCTCGTGGGCGAGAGGCTCCCGCCTTTTTCCGTCCGGGCGTCACCTGTGCATCCGATCCCGTACCCGCCCCCGCACCCGCGGCAGGTCCTCGTAGTGATCCATCCGCCGCATCAGCGCGTTGATCTCGGCGCCGAGCAGGAAGATGAACCCCGACAGCCACAGCCACACCATCATGATGATGAAGGTGGCGATCGACCCGTAGGTCACGTTGTAGCTGCCGAACTCGCTCAGGAACTCGCGGAACAGCTGCGTGGCGACGAACCAGCCCACGGTCGCGAAGACGGTGCCGGGCAGGATCCACACGTAGCGCTGCTTCGCCTCCGAGCCGAAGTGGTAGAGGATCGAGACGGCGCCCAGGTTCAGCACCAGCACCAGGGGCACGCGCAGGGTGGACCAGAGGTTCTGTCCGTCGCCGGCCATGCCGAGGGTCTGGAAGATCTTGTGGCTGAACTGGGGCCCGGACAGCACCAGCAGGGTCGACAGGATCACGAAGCCGCTCAGCACCAGCGTCAGCAGGATCGACAGCAGCTTCTGGTACAGGATGTTGCGCTTGGGATGGATGTTGTAGACGCGGTTGATGGTGGTGATCAGCACGCCCACGCCCATGGACCCGGACCACAGCGAGGCAAGCAGACCGAACCCGAGGATGCCGCCCTCGCGTTCGCTCAGGATCGCGTAGACCGTCCCCGCGATCAGCTCGTAGATCGGCTCCGGCGCCGCCGCCTGCAGGCTCTCCATCACCTGGTCGGGCTCCAGGTTGGGCAGATAGCCGATCAGGCTCAGCACGAAGAGCAGGAACGGGAAGATCGCGAGCATCATGAAGTACGCGATCTGCGCGGCCATGCCCATGCAGTCGTCGTAGCCGATCTCGCGTTGCAGGCGTCGCAGGAACAGCCCGGCTTTGGTCAGACGTCTCCGGTATTCCATAGCGGCCATAGAATGCGGGGTTCGGGGGTATAAATCAACAGCGATGGAGGGGTGTGTGAGGGGAGTGGCGTCGGGGGCGCTCGTCCGCACATCCTGTGCGGGCTCGCTTGAGTTCCGGCTTGCTCCGCCCTCCTGGCTCCGCAAGCCTCCACACACCCCGACGCCACCCCCCTCACACACCCCTCGACCATGTCGATTCATTCCCCCGGCCGTATTCTACGGTGCATGGACGGCGGTTGTCTGGTTTCGCGGGAAGTGGCAGAATGGGGGTTCGTCGCCTGCAACCCGAATCGGAGGAAACGTATGAAGGTCCTGCTCGCGCTGCTGCTGGTGTTCGTCTCCGGGGTGTCCTTCGCGGAGGAGGTCGAGGAGGAGAAGGTCAGGACGCCGGTCCAGGCCTGGCTCGTGAAGGGGCCGGTGAAGCAATGGCTGCCGGCGTTTCACGACGAGACGCCCGGCGGGTTCTCGGTGGACGACCTGATCTCGGCGCCGACGCCGGCCGCGGCGACCCTGCGGCCCGTCGAGCGGGCGGACGGTTGGGTCCGCGACGACGCCGTCGTCAACGTGGAGTGGGCCGGCGTCGGCGAGGTGTGGCTGGCCACCTACATCGCCTCGGACAGGTATCAGACGGTCGGGTTCGAGCTGGGCGAGCCCTGTCGGGCCAAGGCCTGGCTCGACGGCGCGCCGGTGGAGCTGTCCGGCGACGAGCCCGCGGGCGAGCTGACTCTCGAGGCGGGCAAGAGCCTGCTGCTGGTGCGCCTGGTGCTCGGCGACGACCCCGCGGCCAAGGGCTTCGACTCGATCTCCCTCAGCCCCATGATGTCGCCGGAAGACCCCCTCGACCTGGTGGGCCTGTCCACCACCGTCGATCCCGACCGCCCCGTCGACATCCGCGACGTCCTCGACGCGCCGAAGATCTCCGCCCTCGCCGTGTCTCCCGACGGCAAGTTCGTGGCCGTCACCCTGGGCGCCCACGGCCCCGACGGCGGGCGCGAGACCTGGCTGGAGATCCGTTCCACGAAGGACGGCCACGTACAGCGCTCCTGGCGCGGCGTCGACGGACCCGGCGGCGTGCAGTGGCGGCCGGGCGGCACGGCCATCTCCTACACCGCGCGCGACGGCGACAAGACCACGCTCTGGGTCTGCGACCTCGTCACCGAGACCGTCACGCCCCTGCTGCGCGGCGTGGAGCGCTTCGAATCCTACGCTTGGAATCCCGACGGCGAATCGCTGGTCTACGCCTTCGGCGTGGAAGCCGAGTCGGACGACCGGCAGGTCAAGCGACTCGAAGCCGTCGAGGACCGCTGGCCCTGGTGGCGCAACCGCAGCTACCTGGTGGAGGTGGGATATCCCGGCGGCGCGGCGCGGCGTCTGACAGCGGGCGACGTCTCGGCCCGGGGCTGGTCGTTCAGCCCCGAGGGCACGCACCTGCTCTTCTCGCGCACCTGGCCCGACCCGCAGGAGCGGCCCTACTCGCGCACCGAGTGGTTCGAGCTGGACCTGTCCAACCTGCGCACGCAGACCGTGCTGACCGACCGCTGGATCGGCCAGGCCGGCTACGGGAAGGACCGCGACACCCTGGTGCTGATCGGCTCCCCCTCGTCCTTCGACGGCCTGGGCCGCGACCTGCCCGAGGGCGTCGTGCCCAACGACTACGGCGGACAGCTCTTCCTCTACGACCGCGGGACCGGCCAGCCGCGGGCCCTGAGCCGCGACTTCGACCCCACCGTGCAGAGCGCCGTCTGGCACCGCTCCGGACGCGTCGTGGCGCGGGTGCTCGATCGGCAGCTCCAGCGGCTGGCCGTCTGCACGCCGTCGGGCGAGTGGGATTTCCTGGAGTCCGGCGTCGAGGTCGTGGACCGCTGGGAGACGGCCCGCGGCGGCGAGGTCCTCGTCTGCACGGGCACCAGCACCACGGGGCCGCAGAAGCTCCAGGCGCTGACGGTCGGGGGCGACAAGCCGCGCACGCTCTGCGACCCCGGCGCCGATCGATACGAGCACGTGCGCTTCGGGCGCGTGGACCCCTTCGTCGCCGAGCTCGAGGGCGGCGCCGAGCTGGACGGCCGCGTCTACTACCCGCTGGACTACGATCCCGGCCGCAGCTACCCCGTGATCGTCTACTACTACGGCGGCACCTATCCGATCACCCGCGACTTCGGCGGGCGCTACCCCAAGAACGTCTGGGCGGGACAGGACTACTTCGTCTACGTGCCCAACCCCAGCGGCGCCCTGGGCTACGGCCAGGACTACGCCGCGCGCCACGTCAACGACTGGGGCAAGCTCACGGCCGCCGAGGTGATCGCCGGCACGAAGGCCTTCCTGGCGGCGCACCCCGCGGCCGACCCCGAGGCGGTGGGCTGCATCGGCGCCAGCTACGGCGGCTTCCTCACCATGTACCTGATCACGCAGACGGATCTGTTCCGCGCGGCGGCGGCCCACGCGGGCATCTCCAGCATCAGCAGCTACTGGGCGGAGGGGTACTGGGGCTACGGCTACGGCGCGCGGGCGCTGGCGAACTCCTTCCCCTGGAACGCGAAGGAGCTGTACGTGGAGCAGAGCCCGCTCTTCCACGCCGACCGGATCGAGACGCCGCTGCTGCTGCTGCACGGCTTCGACGACACCAACGTGCCCAAGGGCGAGAGCGACGGCCTCTACATCGCCCTGAAGATGCTGGGCAAGGAGGTGGAGTACGTGCAGGTCGAGGGGCAGGACCACCACATCCTGGACCACGACCGGCGCGTCGTGTGGAACGACACGATCCTGGCCTGGTTCGCGCGCGAGCTGAAGGATCGGCCGGCTTGGTGGGAGGGGATGTATCCCGAGAAGGAGTGAGTTCTCCTGACCTAGGAGAAGGGGTCGATCTTCGCGCAGCCTCAGCCGTCCCAGAGACGGTCGTAGGCGGCCAGGCGCTCGGCGACGAAGTCCCGGGCGTCGCGCAGGGAGGACAGGGGGCGCACGGCGAGCCGCTCGGCGTCGGCCTCTTCCACCGCGACCAGGCGGCCGTCGAGGCGACCGAGGCGCAGGACGCCGGCCACGCCGGTCGCATGGGCCTCGCGTTCCTCGAAGTCGCGGCCGAGGCGGGGCCAGTCGCGCCGATGGACGGCGACGACCTCGCCGGCGGCCAGGGTCGCCGTGAACTGCTTGTGGGTCATGCGGTTCCCCTCCTGGTCACCTGATCAGCTCCGGATGTCCGGACCCGGATCGGACCAAGATAATCAGACTCTCCCGAGCCCGCATTGTGGTTTGATGATGATCGTTGTGGTATAATAACAGCTTGGGGACAAACCTACGCAAGATGGAGCTGTTTCTTCACGACATGATCCGCACGATCACGATCATCCTCCTCTGCGCGACCCTGGCGGCGACCGCAGCCCGGGCCGGCGTCCACAGGGCGTCGTCGGCCTCCATGCGCGTGGATGCGGACCCGCCCCAGGCCGGTCTGGTCACCGTGCCCGAGGGCCAGGTCTTCACCGCCGGCGACACGCTGCATTTCGCCTGGTGGGCGACCGACCCCCAGCCCGCGCTCGACGATGCCGACCGCGTGGCCTACATGCTGGTGCGCGGCCAACCCCTCGACTCGCTGACCTGGTCGGCGGACACGGACCACGAGTGGGACTGGGTCTCGCTGGAGCCGTTCTCCAGCTCCCCGGACTGCGCCTTCGCCGTGAACGTGCGCGACGAGTTCGGCAACTCGACCGAGGTGCTGAGCGATCCCTTCCGCCTGTGGCGCTCCGACACCGCGGCGCCCGAGACCCCTCGGGCCGCGCGCCTCATGGCGCCCGCGCCCAACCCCTTCAATCCGAGCACCCGCGTGGCGTTCGACCTGGACGTCGCCGGCCCCGTCGACCTGTCGATCTACGATCTGCAGGGCCGGCTCGTGCGCCGACTGCACCGCGGCCCGCTGCCCGTCGGTTCCCATGAGCGAACCTGGAACGGCCGCGACGACGCGGGCCGTCGCGTCGCCGGCGGACCCTATCTCGTGCGTCTGGACGCGCCCGGCGCGGCCCCCGACGCCCGCAAGGTGGTGCTGTTGCCGTGAAGCGCCTCGCGCTCCTGCTCGTCCTGTCCCTGGCCGCCTTCGCGCAAGCGGCCGACCCCGTCGTGGAGAACGTGGTCGCCGCCCAGCGCACCGACGGCAGCATGCTCGTGGAGATCCACTACGACCTGAACGACGCCGACGGCGACCCCTGCCGCGTCAGCCTCGCCGCCTCGGACGACGACGGCGCCACCTGGCTCTACCCCGCCCTGACCGTGAGCGGCGACGTGGGCGAGGGCGTGACGCCCGGCGCCGGCAAGCTGGCGGTCTGGGACTTCGGTCACGACCACGCCGGCACCTGGGGCGACGGCTACCGCGTCCGGGTGATCGCCAGCGACCGGGGCTTCGACTGGCGGCCCCACTCCCCCGCCCGCTACGCGGCCCACGACTGGGCGTCGGACACCTCGGAGCTGGCCGTCCTGGCCGAACGACTGGCCCGCTCGGACGTGGTCACGCTCACCGCGCGCATGTTCTGGGACAACGGCGACCTCGAGGCCGCCGACATCGTCGGCGCCGTCAAGGCCATCAACCCCGACTGCACGGTCCTGGGCTACATACCGGTCCAGAGCGTCCCGTACTTCTACGGGGACGAGCCGGCGGGCTCCTACGGAAAGCAGCTCTACGACGCCGCCCTGCCCTACTGGTCCTACACGACCACCGGCGACACCCTCTCGAGCTGGCCCCAGACGGTGGTGGTGAACATTCTCGACCCCGACTGCCGCCAGGCGCTCATCTCGACCTACGTCGACTACCACGCCGCCAGCGCCACCAAGTTCGACGGCATCTTCTGGGATTATTTTCCCGACCAGGTGTGGATCCCCGACTTCGTCGGCTGCGAGGGCGAGGCCGACATGGACGGTGACGGCATCCCCCAGCATCAGGATCCCGACGAGATGGCGGCCTACGACGCGGCCCAGGAGGACATGGTCCTGACGATGCGCGCCGCCATGGGCGACGACTTCCCGCTGGTCTTCAACGGCGTGCGCGCCCAGCGCGACTCGGCCTTCGCGGCCCTGGGCGACGGCATCAACTACGAGATCTTCCCGACGCTGCGTTTCGCCGATCCGCAGATCGGCTCCGCTCTCGACCCGGCGCTGGAGCACAGCCTCTGGCACAGCAGCACCTGGCCGCGCACCCAGGCCGGCGGGCCCTATATCTTCCTGGAGAACATCTGGCGCTACAACGTCCTCGACCACCTGGGCGAGATCTACCGCCTGGAGAACGGCGACTTCTTCCGCGTGATCGGCCTGCTGATCGACGGCGTCTATCCCGTCTGGGAACCCTCGGGCGCGCACGACTTCGGCTGGCCCGACCTGCCCCTGAGCCTCGGCGCCCCGCTCGGTCCGGCGACCGTCAACGGTGACGTCTATACGCGGACGTTCACCCACGGCGACGTCTGGATGGAACTGAAGGACGGCGGGGACTGGCCCGATCCGTTCCGCTTCCGCATCACCATCGACGGACAGGTGGTCCAGGAGATCGACTCGCCCTACCACTACCCGTAGAGCGATTGCCCCCCGTCGATCCGGATCGTCTGCCCGGTGACCGCCGGGCATCCCAGCAGGAATTCCAGCGCGTCCGCCGCGTCGTCCGGCGTGGGGAAGCGGTCGAGCGGCAGCTCGGCCCGCGCGGTGTGCTCGTAACCCTCGGGCGGAGCGGCCGGCGGCAGCACCGCGCCCAGGGCGATCTCGTTGACGCGGACCGCGGGCGCCAGGGCGGCGGCGAGGTTGCCGGTCAGCGCGTGCAGGGCGGCCTTGCTGTGGGTGTAGGCGAAGTAGTCGGGGCGCGGACGCAGGGCGTGGATGTCGTTGATGTTGACGATGTCGCCCGAACCCGCGTCGGGCAGGGCCTCGACGAACGCGTGGCTCAGCAGCAGCGGCGCGCGCAGGTTCACCCGCTGCATGCGGCTCCAGTGCTGCAGGTCGAGGTCGGCGAAGCCGCTCTGCTCGAAGAGCGAGGCGTTGTTCACCAGGATGTCGAGCCCGCCGAGAGCCTCGACCGTCTCGGCCACCGCGCGCGGGGCGGTCTCGGCCTCGATCAGGTCGCCCACGACCACGGCCGCGCGCACGCCCAGGGTCGCGAGCTCGCGGGCGGTCTCGTCGGCCGCGCCGTCGGCGCGCCGGGACAGGATCGACACGTCGGCGCCCAGCCGGGCCAGCCGCAGCGCGAGGGTCTTGCCGACGCGCACGGCGCCGCCGGTCACGAGAGCCTTCCGTCCCTGCAACATGCTCATGAGTTCCCTTTCTGCAGGACGATCACCACCGCCCCCTCGCCGCCCCAGTCCCTCGGCGCCGGCCGCCAGCTCGCGACCGCCTCGGGATGATCCTTGATCCAGCGTCGGGTCAGGTCGCCGAGCACCGGGCCGCGATCCGAGCCGTGCCCCTTGCCGTGGACCACCAGCAGCTCACGCACGCCGCGGGCGCGGGCCAGGGCGACCTCGCGCGCGAGCTTGTCCAGGGCGTCGTCGGCGCGCAGCCGGCGCAGGTGCACGCTCGGCGGCGGTTCGCCCGAGGGATGGCCCCGCTGCGCCTCATCCGACTCGTGCCGGATCGAACGGCCCATCCCCTTGCTGCGCCCGCTCTTGCCGGGCCGTCTATTCTTGAAGCGTCCCATCCTCGTCCTTCGGCAGCAGTCTGACGATCGTGGCGCCCCACGAGCTCGCATCCACCGGATGTCCGTAGCCGGCCACGTCCGAGCGGCGGTCCAGCACCGCGCGCACCGTCTCGCGCAGGGCGCCGATGCCCTTGCCGTGGATGATGCGCACCTCGAGGATGCCCTCGTCGCGGCAGGCGTCCAGGTAGTCGCCCACCAGGTCCTTCACCTCCGCGGGCCTGAACATGTGCAGGTCGAGCACGCCGTCGATGGGCAATTCGTCGGTCATGGCGTCACCGCCCAGTCGGGAGTCGCGGTCATGGCGCCGCCGAAGGCGGCCGCGCCCAGCAGATAGATGGCGGCCGTGATCACCAGGGCGCCGACCAGGTTGAGCCACAGGCCCGTGCGGATCATGCGCCGGATGGACACCATCTCCGTACCGAATATGATGGCGTTCGGCGGCGTCGCCACCGGCAACATGAAGGCGCAGGACGCCGACAGGGTCGCCGGCACCATCAGCAGCAGGGGGTGGACGCCCATGGCGACCGCCGCGCTGGCCACCACCGGCAGGGCCATCTGGGTGGTCGCGGTGTTGCTGGTCAGCTCGGTCAGGAACGTCATGACCAGGCAGACGCACAGGACCATCAGCGCCGGCGGCAGGCTCGACAGGCCGGTCAGCCGCGCGCCCAGCCACTCGCTCAGGCCCGCGTCCACGAAGCCCTTGGCCAGGGCGAAGCCGCCGCCGAAGAGCAGCACCACGCCCCAGGGCAGCTTGCGGGCGCCGCGCCAGGTCATCAGGCGCCGCCCCGCCACGTTGCGGCTCGGCACCACGAACAGGATCAGCGCCATGACCACCGCCACGGTGCCGTCGTCCGCCGGCGTCCCCTCGGGCAGCAGGGCCGACCAGCCGGGCAGGTCCAGGTCGCCGACGCGCAGACCGGTCCGCGTCAGCCACAGCAGCGCCAGCAGCGTGAAGTCGACCAGCACGACCTTCTCCTCGAAGCTCGGCGGCCCCAGCGCCGCGCGCTCGCGGGCGAACACGTCGTGGTCGATCAGGCCGGTCATGCGGCGCAGGCCCATCAGGGCGGTCAGCAGCAGCCAGGTCACCGTCAGCATGACGATCGACACCGGCAGGCCGATCACCATCCAGCCGGCGAAGGAGATCTCGGGCGCTTCGGGGAAGAGCAGGCCGAGGTTGCTGACCAGCAGCGGGTTGGGCGGGGTGCCGATCAGGGTGGCCAGCCCGCCGGCGGAGCAGCCGTAGGCCACGCCCAGCAGCAGGGCCACGGCGAAACGGCGCGCCTCGGCCGTGTTGTCCTCGTGGCCGATCCCCTTGACCACCGCCAGGGCGATGGGCGCCATCATCATGGCCGTCGCCGTGTTGCTGATCCACATGGACAGGAACGCCGACGCCAGCATGAACCCCAGCACGATGCGCGCGGGCCCGCCGCCCACCCGCGTGATGATGCCCAGCGCGATACGCCGGTGCAGGTTCCAGCGCTCCATGGCCAGCGCCACCAGGAAGCCGCCCAGGAACAGGAAGATGATGCTGTTGACGTAGTTCGGCGCCACGGCCTTGCCGGCCATGATGCCCAGCGGCGGATAGAGGGCCACCGGCAGCAGCGCGGTGGCCGCCAGGGGCACGGCCTCGGTCATCCACCACACCGCCATCCAGACGGCGACCGCGGCCATGGCCGTGACCGACGGGCGCCCGGGCTCCAGGTCGACGAACGCGAGCATCAGGACCGCCGCCACCGGCCCCAGCCACAGGCCGATCGACGCCGGCCGCCTCACGTCGCCTCCCCGTGCACGGCCACCCGGTAGCCGGTGAACTTGCGCACGTTGATCACGCCCGCGTCGAAGATCAGGTACTGGCCCTTGATCCCCTGCAGCACGCCGCCGGCCGTCGGCGCCTTGTCCAGGTTGAAGCTCTTGACCTTGGTCGGGTACTCGAGCACCGGGTAGCGGAACGCGCACTCGACCTGCTCGTCCTCGTCCAGCAGGTCGACGCCCATCTCCTCCAGCTCGTCGAGGACCTCCTCGGCGAAAGCCTCCAGGTCCTCCTGCGGTTCGGCCTCCTTCAGCATGCGCATCCAGTGGGTGCGGTCGGCGAAGGTCTCGGCGAGCTCGTGCTCGACCAGGCCCACCTCGCGGCGACTGGGCAGCTCGGCCAGGGGGATCGCGCGCACCGCGCCCTGGTCGATCCAGCGCGAGGGGACGTTCGCCTTGCGGGTGATCCCCACCTTCGGCCCGCTGGTCAGCGAGACGTAGAGCACGTGCGGCGCGAAGCACTTGGCCTGCGCGAAGTCCTCCTCGCGGCAGGGATTCGCCTCGTCGAAGTAGTGGCAGAGCTCGGGCTTGACCATGCAGATGTCGGCCGCGGCCCGCGACTGGGAGCAGGGGAAGCAGAAGCCCTGGCTGAAGGTCTTCTTCACGTCGCGGCCGCAGGCGACGCAGTTGATATCGCCGGTGAAGCTGAGCTCGAAGGGCAGGCCGATCAGCTCGTTCAGCGGCAGCTCGTCGACGCGCGCGTCCGGGTCGTGCCGGCCGTCGCGCAGGTAATACGAGACGGGATCGTCGTCCTCGACCCGCATCTTGGTCAGGGTGCCGCGCCAGAGCTCGACCACGTCACGCCCCCGGCAGCTGGTCGACGAAGCTCGGCAGGACGTCCTTGAGGATGTGCCCCAGGATCAGCAGCAGCAGGCCGCGGAAGAGGGTGCGCTTGCCCTGGTCGCTGAGGCCGACCTGCGGGCGGCGCGTGGGCGCGTGCTCCTCCGACCGCATCTGCGTGTTGAGCAGCAGGCCGCGGATGATCAGCACCGCGCCGCCGGCCACGGCCAGCCAGCCGAAGATGTCGAGGATCGACCTAAACACCTTCGAACAGCTTCCGGTAGCCGGCGAGCAGCTCCTGGTTCTCGGCGCAGATGGCGTCGAGCAGGGCGCGCTCGTCGGAATCGACGTCGCGGAGGCCCTCGACCTGCTCCGGGGTGGTGATCGCCGCGCCGGGGGGCACGTACTTGCCGGCGGGCACGGTCACGCCCTGCACGACGGCGCCGGCGTTGACCATCACCCCCTCGCCCAGGTCGCTCTTGAAGACGACGGCGCCGAAGCCGACGAAAGAGCGGTCCTCCAGCGTACAGGGCCCGTGGACCTTGCAGCCGTGGGCCAGGCTGCAGCTCGCGCCGATGATGGCCGAGCTGCCGGCCAGCGCGTGGATGATCACGCCGTCCTGCACGTTGGAGCCGGGGCCGACCTCCACGGGGGCCACCTCGCCGTCCAGGCTCTCGTCGGCGCGGACGATGGCGTTGGCGCAGACCAGCACGTCGGCGCCGATGCGCACGTTGCCGATGAGCTGGGCGGTGGGGTGGAGCCAGGCGGTGGCGTCGACCAGGGGCAGATGGCCGGCGGGGTTGGGTTGCAGCAGGGTCTTGAAGACGTCGGTCATGGGGGTACCTCCAGGGGGGGAGCATCCCATACCGGGGGCGAGTTCTCAAGCATCAGCCTCTCGGACTGACGGCTCCACATAGCTGTGGAATATCGACTGTGCGTCGGGTACGATCATCGACGGTTCGCGATCGGACTCTCTGCACTTCGGGAGGACTCTGATTTGACAACAACTCCTGCGGAGTTGACGCCACCAGCCGAGCTCTCCCCCTTCATTGACAGACTCCATGGTGTCACAGGCTTCGTGAGCGTGCTCACGACACCTGAGGATCAGCGTGCGAAAATATTCGCTCGCTACGGCCATGTTCGCAGAGTTGCCTGGACATGCCGACACCTCCTGGACAATCTGCCCGACGCCGGAAACCTCGACAGCGACCTGGTCGACTGGTTTGCTTGGGCACACGACCTGAACCGCTGGCCGTTTGCCCACAACAGTGAGCGGGGGTCCTTCGATCAAGCGTCGGACATGCTGCGGTATCTCGAAGCCAACAATGTCTCCGCGCCGCGCGGCGTAGTGCTCGAGCTGTCCGATATCATCGCCAAGAAGCACGAGCGCCTCGGCCGGGAAGCGAGGCTCGTTCTCCTCGCGGATATCATCACGGGATTCATAGAGGACCCCAACTGGCTGACGACCACGCTGAACATCTCGCCCCTGATCATCCCAGAGGACGTCCGCGCCCATTTGTGCCTGCCGTATGACGATCCCAAGTTCATGGCCAAGGTCGCCGATATTGCGCAGGACTTCAGGCCCGGGGCATCGCTCGAGGAATTCTCCAACCACTTCGATTCGCTGTTCACCAGTTGCATGGCGAGATACGTCGAGGTCCAGAGGATTGCGGATCCCGACATTCTTGGCACATCCGAATTCACGGAGAACCGTCACTGGATCAAGGACGGGTTCATGCGCAAAGTGATCTTCCCGTACAACAACGAGAAGATCTGCCGCGGCGTAAGGATCAAGCGCGATCTCATCGGCCCCGTCCTGGACCATTTTGGGGCACGCGCAGCCGAAGCCCTGACTCAACTGGACGACGAAGGCCTAGTCGCAGTCGCCATTCGTCTGGGTGCCGTTTCTGTCGAGACCGCTCAGAGCTTCTTGCCGCGACTTGACTATATGAACGAGCACGAACCCAAGAACTCTCTCTCGAGTTACATGAGGGATCCGCGATGATTTACGGAATCGAGGAAACCGCGCGAGAACTCTCTCAAGCCGTCCGGAATCGGCGACTGGCCCTGTTTTGTGGAGCAGGAGTGTCCAAGGGATCGGGACTCCCGACGGCCAAGGAATTCATGGGCGACCAGGGCTTGGGGAGCCTGCCATGGGAGCGGGCATCGACCGTCCTGACGAACCAGAAGAGCTTCAAGTACAAGTTCAAGCAGAAGTTCGGCGACAAGAGCCTCAAACCCAGTCGAGTACATAGGCTACTGGCCGCGCTCGACGCGCCCTACTATGTGACGACGAATTATGACCTGCTTCTCGAACAGGCTCTCGCGGACATAAAATCCGTGGCGGTCGCCGGAATCGGAACCGTCAAGAGCGAGGGGGACCTCCCCGGGATCTACGATCATCGCAATCTAGTGATCAAGCTCCACGGCGACGTTGAAAACGACCAATTGCTGATCTTCGATTCGTCGCAGTACATGGATAGATGGCGGAGCCCGAATCTCGTAGACGCTCTCGTATCACACCTGTTTGCCACGCACAGCATCCTCTTCGTCGGATACAGCCTCACTGACGCCCACATCGTTTCGATCATAGAGGAGGAGAACCAGCGCGACGGCCTCGTCACTCCCCCGAAATACTTGATCGTCGAATCTCTCGATCGGCAAATGGAACAGTACCTGGAGGCGATCAACGTACACCCCGTCCTTGTCGCAGGAGATGGGGAGGACTTCGAGGCCGGTGTCCGACACCTGCTCTTCAGGCTCTGGGAGCAGCAGCACGACCACGGGACCTACACCCAGCTCCTTGAGCGCGAGCAGAGTCACCCCCTGGCGCTGTTGAACCGAGCCATAGTATGCAAACAGAACGGCGACACAGACGGAGCCCATGCCCTACTCAAGGAGTTGTTCAAGGGGGATCTTGACGAGATCATGCATCTCGACAGCCTGCCCAACTTCCTGTGGTTGACCGTGTCGGTCCATGACAAGCGCGAGGACTGGCGAAAGCTGCGGGAATTGGACGAGGAGACGATCGACGGCATCTTCAACAAACTTCGCGGCAAGATCCCCGATTCAATCCATCGGGCGCTGCAGGCGGAATATCAGGCATCGATGGCGATCGCCCTGCTTCGCGAGGGAAGCTACGAGGAAGCTCTCGCAAGATCGGAGATCGCGATCGGCTCAACCTGCACCTCCACCGCGTCTCGCGCTCTGCAGATCCTGAGCGCCAACACCTACGTCACCCACGCTATCGCGCTCCTGGGAATGTGGCGACTGGACGAACGCAAGGCCGAAACGATCGAACGGGCCAAAGAAGACCTCGTGAGGGCTCGGGAGATATTCGACCTGCACGGAGACATGGGGACCCCGCATGAAAGCCATTACCTGGGACTCTATTTCGGCACGAGAGCCTTTGTCGATCTTGCCGACCTGGAATCAGGCCCGGTTCATGAAACCGACTATCTCAAGATTCTCGGAAGTTCCAACAGAGCCCACTCGCCAGAGAAACGCCGCACCGGCTTCGGCTTTGTCGCAGGTTTGTATTGTGATGCCTATTGTCACTATCGAGCAGCTGAGCGCATCACCAATCCCGCTCAGAGTCGGGAGTATTTTAGAGCGGCTGCCACTCGACTCGAGAAGCTTGACTTCGAGATTAAGAACTACCAGAAGCGCGATGCACTCAAAGCATACGAATTGGGGACGCGACTCATCAAGTTGGGGGGCGACCAGGTAAAGGTCCGGCTGCCGCGGATCGAGACTATCATCGCGGATCTATCCAATAAGCATCGCGAGGTGCCGAATCGGATCGGAATTGAACGATGGTTAGCCCTACCGTTGAATTAGGCGGACTCAAATTCCGCCTCATTTCACCTGAAACAACACCCTATGATGCATATGGAACCTGGGATGCCGCCGTTGCAATGACACCGGACGGGAAGGGGCTCGACTGGATCCGCGCTCACGATGGGGATTTCTTTCCAGAAACAATCGAGGACTACGCCCAACGGATACGTCATCCTGGGGCCGATGGGAGTCCGACAGCTCCGGTGCGCATCGACATCGACATCACTCAGCATTGCAACAACGACTGCTCGTTCTGCTTCTCGAGACACTACCAGGATAGTGGCTACAAGAATGCACTCCTGAACGCCTCGGAACTTGTCGACATGCTGGACTCATGTTCACGGAACGGAACCGTGACGGCTAGATTCTGTGGAGGCGGCGAACCGCTGACTCATCCGGAAATCCGCACCGTCCTTAGCCTTCCCTCACGTTTTGGACTCAGGTCATGTCTCATCACCAACGGTGACCTCCTCGATGAGAAGCTCGCCGAGGACATCATAGCGAACGTGGATCATCTGAGATGGAGTGTGAATGCAGCGAGCGACAAGACTCGAAGATTGATCCACAGGCCGGACCGGCCATCCGCATCGCTGAGTGCCACAAGAAGGATCATCCGCCAGATAGCCGACAGCACCGAGGGGGCTTCCCTGGATGGGCGTACGATGATATGGGCGACCTACCTGGTCCAACCCGACAATCTGGACGAGGTGGAGGACGCCGCGTGCCTCCTCCGGGAGACGGGAGTGAACAGCGTATCATTCCGGCCGATCTTCCACGGTCTGTACCGTCCCTGGACGGACGACGAGATGAAGCGACTGGAAGAACTGCTTCTCCGTGCCCGATCCCTTTCCAGGCCTCCCCGCTTCAACGTCTTCGTGCCCAAGCAGGACATCCGGACGGCATTCAGCCGCAAGCCTGATGACCACTTCGACATGTGTCGCTCCAGAACCCAGAGAAGCGTGATTGAGGCTCACGACGACGGGGGGCGGCTGCAACCCTGTGGCCTCTATCGCGGCCGCGCAGACACGGCCACGACCCTGATACCCGGGCGGTCGGACCTGGAATCCGCTTGGCGTGACCATTGCAAGAACCCCCAGCCGCAAGACGCTCCCCATGCCTGCCCGTCCTGCATCGACATCAGCATGAACCTGGTCCTGGAGTTCATGTCGCGAATATTCGAGATCGAGCCCGACGCTAGGATATTCCGGGCACAAACTGTCGACCTGGCATGATCCGCCAGAACCTGCGGTATCGACACAATCACCACTGACAGCCTGCAGGTCCCCGCCTATACTCGGCTGCGATCTCCAGGAGGCCACATGCTCAACAAGATCTGGTCCGGCTTCTTCTTCGTCGCGCTGCTCGCCGCCGCGATCCAGGCCCTGTTCCTGGACAACCCCGGCGTGTTCGCCGACATGGTCGGCGCCACCTTCGACCTGGCCAAGACCGCCTTCGAGATCGCCCTCGGCCTGACGGGTGTCATGTGCCTGTGGCTGGGTTTCATGAAGCTGGGCGAAGCCGGCGGCGCGGTCACGGGGCTCACCAGGCTCTTCGGCCCCCTGTTCCGCCGCCTGTTCCCCTCGGTGCCGAAGGGCCACGCGGCCGAGGGCGCCGTCACCATGAACATGGCCGCCAACATGCTCGGCCTGGACAACGCCGCCACGCCGCTGGGACTGAAGGCCATGCGCGAGCTACAGTCGCTCAACCCCAGCGACGAGTCCGCCAGCGACGACCAGATCCTCTTCCTGGTGATCAACACGTCCGCCGTGACCATCCTGCCGGTCACCATCTTCACCTATCGCGCGCAGATGGGCGCCGCCGACCCCACCGACGTGTTCCTGCCCATCCTCATCGCCACCTTCTGCAGCACGCTCGCGGGGCTGCTGGTGACCGGACTGGTGCAGCGCCGCCGTCTGCACGACCCGGTGATCCTGGCCTACCTGGGCGCCATGACCGCGGTGGTCGCCGGGCTGGTGACCTACTTCGCGGGGCTGCCGCGCGAGGCCGTGCAGGCGCAATCGTCCTTCCTGGCGAACGTGCTGATCTTCCTGGTGATCGTGAGCTTCGTGGCCGCGGCGGCGCGCCGGCGGGTGCCCGTCTTCGAGACCTTCGTCGAGGGGGCCAAGGAGGGCTTCGGGGTGGCCGTGGGGATCATCCCCTACCTGGTGGCCATGCTGGTGGCCATCGGCGTGTTCCGCGCCAGCGGCGCGCTCGATCTGCTGCTGGACGGGGTGCGCTGGGCCTCGGGCGGCCTGGGCCTGGACGCCCGCTGGGTCGACGGCCTGCCCACCGCCCTGATGAAGCCGCTGTCGGGCAGCGGCGCCCGGGGCATGCTGATCGAGACCATGCAGACCCACGGCGCGGACTCGTTCGCCGGACGCCTCGCCAGCGTTGTCCAGGGATCGACCGAGACCACCTTCTACGTGCTGGCCGTCTACTTCGGGAGCGTCGGGATCCGGCGCACGCGACACGCCCTGGCCTGCGGGCTGGCGGCGGACGCGGCGGGGATCCTGGCGGCCGTGCTGGTCACGTATCTCTTCTTCGGCTAGGAGACCGCATGCTCATCCCGCGCCCCGACCCCGACGACTGCGCCCCCTACTTCCGCCGCTACACGGACCAGGTTCCCGACGGCGACGTGCTCGCCCTGCTCGAGCGCCAGGTCGAGGAGACCTGCGCCCTGGTGGCCGGCTTCGGCGAGGACGGCGCGCGCCATCGCTACGCCGAGGGCAAGTGGAGCGTCAAGGAGGTGGTCGGGCACCTGGTCGACACCGAGCGGATGTTCGTCTACCGCGCCCTGAGCTTCGCCCGCGCCGACGCCACCGAGCTGCCCGGCATGGAAGAGGACGACTGGGCCGCGGCGTCGAACGTGGACGACGTGCCCCTGGTCGACCTGCTCGACGAGCTGCTGGCGGTGCGCCGGTCCACGACGGCCTTCTTTCGCAACCTGGACGCGACGGCCCTGGCGCGCACCGGGGTCGCCAGCGGGAACCGCTTCACCGTGGGCGTGGTGGCGTGGCTGCTGGCGGGGCACGAGATCCATCATGCGGGGGTGATCCGGGAGCGGTACCTGTAGATCGGCGATCGCGACGAAGAAGGGACGCTCCCACGGGAGCGTCCCTTCTTTCGTTTACACGTGTGAACCGCCTAGTCCGGCGGATACACGAACAGCGACACCGGCGTCACCGTCCCGTCGAAGCCGATCAGGTTCATGATCAGCTCGCCGGGGCCGTAGGACTCGACGAAGTCGATCCAGAGCGGACCGAGATCGAACGTCAGGTCGGTCTCGAACCAGGCGTCGCAGTCCTCCTCGACACCATGGCGCAGGACCACGTTGATCTGGGGCGGCAGCGACTCCATGTAGCCGTTGTGGGCGAACAGGGTCCACGGGTGGTCGGGCTGGCAGCCGGAGAAGCCCACGTGCATGTGCAGCGTGTGGGGCTCCTCGACCCGGGCCGAGATCAGGGTCCAGTGGCCGAAGTGCAGCTCCTCGACGGGCAGGTCGGTGAACACGATCGGCGGCGGATCGACCGGGCCGAACTCGCAGAGGCCGAAGTGGGCCTGCTCGAAACCCTGGGGCGTGCCGTCGGGGCCCGGCAGCAGCAGGACCTCGCGGGGGTTGGGCGTGGTCCAGCAGGGCAGCCAGGGCACGGCCCACATCAGGTCGCAGCGCACCTGGTAGAGACCGGCCGAGTCGACCGGCAGGGCCCACCAGCCGTCCTCGTCGGGCATGACGTCGGCGACGTCGCCGTCGGGCAGGGTGACCGTCACCCAGGAGCCGTGCAGCGCGGGTTCCGTGGGATCGGGGTGGCCGTCGTTGTTCAGGTCCGCGAAGCAGCGGCCGGCGATCCGGGGCAGGTCCGGCGCCATGCCGAACTCGGCCATGCCGTGGAAGGAGATCGACACCAGGCCGGGGTCGTGGAAGATCCAGGTCTTCGACTCCGAGACCTCCTCGAACTCCAGCATACCGTCCTCGCCGAGCAGGTCGGCGTAGTCGTAGCCGTAGTGCACGAAGAACTCGAAGGTGTCGCCCTGGGCCTTGCCGGGCGGATCGGGCGGCGAGACCATCCAATCGGCGTTGAGCAGGGTCACCCCCTCGGGCTCCAGGTCCTGCACCCACACCGCGGCCGGCGCATAGAGCGGCTCGGGATGCAGGCTGCGGATGGCGACGTCGAGGGAAACGGTCTCGTCGGTCGCGTCGATCTGCAGGTTCGAACCGACCAGCTGGATGCGGGCGGGCGGACCGTCCCACGGGGGCGGCAGGTCGAGGGTCTTCAGCACGAAGGTGCCGTCGGCGGGATCGAGATCGCCCTCGGCGCCGATGCGGGCCAGGTCGCCCTCGGCGTCGGTGGGCCCGACGGCGTCGGAGCAGCCGTGGAACGCCAACGCCCCGAGCAACAACAGGATCAGCAGGATGAACGGACGAAATACGCGCGGCATGGCAACGCCTCCTGCGGAGATGTGGGGTTCGTATGGCAGGGGTGGCGGCGGTCGGCCCCAGCGCGAGAGAGTAGGGACCGAACGGCGGAAGTATACCACAGGCGGGGGCGAAGCTCCAGCGGGGGGCCGACGGGCAAACATGACAAAATTTATCTTGTATGGTAGGCTGGTCCGGTCCGATCGGCGCGTCACGCGCCCCACACGACCAACGCCACCCCTGGAGATGCCATGCGCACCATCATCACCGTCCTCGCCCTCGCCCTGCTGCTGCCGGCGACCGCGCCGGCCCTGGACTGCCTCCCCTTCCAGTCCTTCGACTGCGCCAACGGCAACTACTACGACGTGCTGGACGGCCAGCCCGGCGAGGTGGTCTGCGGCGTCGACTACACCGGCTGGACCCTGCACACCATCGAGGTGACCGTCACGACGCCGGGCTGGTACACGTTCATCGCCATCAGCGCGGCCGCCTCGTGGAACGTCGTGCCCTCGGCCGTGATGCTCATGGACGACTGCGGCGCCGGCACCTGCCTCGACTCCGTCACCGCGCCGGACCAGGCCCAGCTCGAGATGTGCCTCGACACGGGAACCCACACCCTGGTCGTTGCCTCGGACACCACCGCGCCGACCGCCTTCATGAACATCGGCCTGTTCTGCCACACCTGCGAGGACGCCGTGGCCTACGGCTTCGAGTGCGTCCACTGCGGCACCGTGTCCGCCGAGGATCTGCGCTGGGGGGAGATCAAGTCCCGTTTCCGCTAGGGCCGACGGGACGGCGGCCTGTATACTCCGGCCTCCGCCCGAACCCTATGGAGACGAGGACCATGGCCGACGACATCAAGCAGAAGGAAGCCGAGTACTTCGACGAGTACGCCGAGACGCTCGTCCGCGCGCCGCTCTGGAAGTACTACGCCATCAGCCGCCGCAGCAAGGACGACTACCGTCACGCCGAGTTCTCCCGCTGTCCGGGCGCCCGGGTGCTGGACTACGGCTGCGGGGCAGGGCACCACTCCCTGGAGCTGGTCGAGGCCGGCGCGGAGCGGGTGGTGGGCATCGACATCTCGCCGCGCTCGATCGAGGTGGCCCGCGAGGGGGCCGAGAAGGCCGGCGCCGACAACACCGAGTTCCACGCCATGGACGCCGAGGCCATGGACTTCCCCGACGACAGCTTCGACCTGGTGACCGGCCTGGCCATCCTCCACCACCTCGACCTGGACGTCGCGGGCCGCGAGCTGGCGCGCGTCCTGAAGCCCGGCGGCACGGCCGTGTTCTCTGAGCCTCTCGGCCACAACCCCGCCCTGAACCTCTTCCGCCGCCTCACGCCGTCCATGCGCACCGACGACGAGCACCCCCTGCTGCGCGGCGACGTGAAGATCCTCGAGCGTCATTTCGGGCGGGTGGTCGTGCGCTGCTTCCACATGTCCACGCTGCTGGCGGTGCCGGTCTGCCGCTGGCCGAAGGTGGCCGAGCCGGTCATCTCCCTGCTGGACGGTCTCGACCGGGCGCTGTTCGCGGTCGTGCCTCCCCTGCGCTGGTGGGGCTGGTACGCCACGCTGGAGTTCTCGGAGCCCAGGAAATCTTGACCTCCGGGGCGCTCCGCCTATCTTTGCTCCGCCCGCGACACCGACCCGCTTCACCGCGAGAGCGAGACATGAGCTACAAGATCGTCCTGCGCGCCGCCGCCTCCATCTTCCTGCCGCTGCTGCTGGCCCTGGCCACGGCCGCCCTCCAGAGCGTCTAGGCGCATCGAACATAGAGAGACGGGGACGCCTCGCCGGGCGTCCCCGTCTTCTTTTCCGTCCGCCGAGAGCCGCTAGCCGCCGTAGTTGGCCGCCGCGAACTCCCAGTTCACCAGGTTCCACCACTTCTCCACGTAGCCGGGGCGCGCGTTGCGGGTGTCGATGTAGTAGGCGTGCTCCCACACGTCGATCACCAGCAGGGGCGTCTTGCCCTCGGTCAGGGCGGAGCCGGCGTTGCCGGTGTTGAGGATCTCCACCGAGCCGTCGTCGTTCTTCACCAGCCAGGTCCAGCCGGAGCCGAAGTTGCCGACGGCCGAGGCGGCGAACTTCTCCTTGAAGTCCGCGAAGGAGCCGAAGGCCGCGTTGATCGCGTCGGCCAGGGCGCCGGTGGGCTCGCCGCCGGCGCCGGGACCCATGCAGCTCCAGTAGAAGGTGTGGTTCCAGACCTGGGCGGCGTTGTTGAAGATCCCGCCGGCGGGCGCGGTCTTGACGATCTCCTCCAGGGACTTGCCCTCGAACTCGGTGCCGGGCACCAGGTTGTTCAGGTTGGTCACGTAGGCGGCGTGATGCTTGCCGTGGTGGAAGTCCAGGGTCTCGGCCGAGATGTGGGGCTCCAGCGCGTCCTTGGCGTACGGCAGATCGGGCAGTTGGAAGGTCATGGCTACGTCCTTTGTCTATGCCTCGGGGGCTGTTGGTTTTTGATTTTGGTTCTCAGAATAGTGTCGCGCGAGAGGCTTCGCCAGTCCTGAAATCGGGTTCTCCCCGGCGCGGAAGATGGCGCCGGTCCGGTCCGGAGCAACGTGCTGCCGCTCAGCGGATTGGACCGTAGCGCGACGGCCGGTGCCGCGTCTAAATGAAATTGTGATGTGGATTTACCGTAAGACGCGGCCGCCCGTCAAACAGACCTCGTGCAACCGTCGCGAACCAAACCCGCCAAGACCGGATACACGAGGAGGACGAATCATGAAGACGCTCACGAACCTCAAGAAACTGACCGTACTCACCGCCGCCCTGTTCGCTCTCTCCGCTCCCGTACTCGCCCAGACCGAGCCGCTGGTGGACCTGGAGCTGACGAGCGTGGACGTCATCACCGCCCAGAAGTCCAACAGCTTCCAGCTGATCACGAACGTCACCATGTACGACTACGGCCAGGTCGCCAGCCACGCCGTGGACGTGGTGATGGAGTACGGCCCGCTGGTCCCGATCCTGATCCACGACTTCGTCGACTACTGGCAGGACGAGAACAACTGCAAGCAGCAGTCCATCCTCAACTGCGCCAACGGCACCTGCACGCCCATCGCCATCTACGGCGTCGGCAGCGTGGATCGGTTCTGTACCAGCGCCGGCACGTGGACGCACCTGTGCGGCTGCGCCAACGTCATCCAGAGGGAATTCGGATGGGTGGACATCATCCCCGGCTTCACGACCGTCACGATCACGGTCGATCCGGACAACCTGGTCGAGGAGATCGACGAGACCAACAACACCATCGTCGTCGACCTGCAGCCCATCGCCAACGAGGCGGAGAGCTGGAGCGCGATCAAGAGCATGTACCGGTAGACGTCACGCCCCACGACTCCGACGCCCTCCGGCCCGGGCCGGGGGGCGTCGCGCGTCAAGGCCTCCGCAACGACCGCACCATGTCGAAGGTGTACAGCGCCAGCGCCGCCCAGATCAGCCCGAAGGCGACCGCGTGGGTCCGCGTGAAGGGCTCCCCGAAGGCCAGCACCGCCAGCAGGAACTGCCCCGTGGGCGCCAGGTACTGCAGGAAGGCGACGGACGCCAGCCGCAGACGTCGCGCGCTCTCGGCGAACCAGATCAGCGGCAGGGCGGTAAGCACGCCGGCCGCGACCAGCAGCCCGTCGAGGCGCGCGCCCGCGTGGGTGAAGTGCAGCAGGCCCTGGGCTTCGCGCCACAGCATCCAGCCCGCCGCCACGGGCGTCAGCAGCAGCGTCTCCACGGTCAGGCCCTGCACGCCGGTGACCGGCGCGCGCTTGCGCAGCAGGCCGTAGAACCCGAAGCTCAGCGCCAGCACCACCGAGACCACGGGCAGCCGTCCGTAGTCGACGGTCAGGTAGGCGATGGCGACGACCGCCAGCCCCACCGCGACCGCCTGCACCGGCCGCAGCCGTTCGCGCAGGAAGACGAACCCCAGCGCCACGTTCACCAGCGGGTTGATGAAGTAGCCCAGGCTGGCCTCGATCAGGCGCTCCTGGTCGATGGCCCAGATGAACACGCCCCAGTTGAGGGCGATCAGGACGGTGGTGGCCGAGAGGACCAGCCGCACGCGGGCGTCGCGCAGCAGGGCGAGCAGCCGGCCGGCGTCGCCGCGCACCGCGGTGACGATCCCCAGCAGCACCAGCGACCACACGATGCGGTGGGCCAGCACCTCCAGCGTCGGCACCGAGCCCACGGCCTTGAAGTAGAGCGGGAGCAGTCCCCAGGCCCCGAACGCGGCCACGCCGTAGACGACGCCGAGGCGCTGCTGTGCGCGGTCGTCCATCTACTTGAGGCCGACCAGGCGGATGTTCAGGAACGCGCGCACGGGCGCGAGGTCGGCCACCGCGCGGCGCCAGCGCACCGGCAGGGGGGCGAGCAGGGTCTCGATCAGGACGGGAAGTCCCGGCGGCACCTCGCAATAGCCCCGGCCCCAGCGCACGCGGCAGCGCAGGCGCCGGAAACCGACCTCGCGGAAGAGCCGCGTCAGATCCCGGACCGTGTACTCCCTGAGGTGGAAGCCGGTGGCCGCGTCGTCGAAGCCGCGCGACACGTCGTGGGGGCCGTTGAGACGGTTGGGCGTGATGCACAGGTAGCGGCCGCCGGGGCGCAGGGCCGCGAACAGGTTCTCGAGCTGGGTGCGCGCATCCTCCGGGTGCAGGTGCTCCATGAGCTGGTTGGAGAAGGCCAGGTCGACGCTCGCCGGGGGCACCGGCACGCTGGAGCCGTCGGACAGGGCGACCCGGCAGTTGGCGGGCACGTCGTCGCGGCGGGTGATCTCCTCGCTCACGTCGACCACCACCACCGTTCCGGCGTGCGCGGCCACCGCGAAGGCCAGGCTGCAGTCGCCCGGACCCGCCTCGAGGAAATCGCCGCCGTCGGGCAGCAGGCCGTCCATCATGCGCAGCTGCTCGTCGACGCGGGCGCGGGTCGTCTCCGGCGAGACCTTGCGCGTGAGCTGGGGATGGTCGGGCACCCGGCGATACAGCTCGTCGTAGACCTCGCCGTACAGGCGGCCGCGCTCGTCGGCGGGCGCCGCGCGCAGGCGGGCCGCGAGCTCCTTTTCTATGCGGTAGTGGGCCGCCGCGTCGTAGCGCGGGCGCGGGTCGTCCATCGTGGTCCTCGGTTCGGGAAGCGGGCGCGCGGGGATCATACACGACGCCCCCCGTGTCCGGAAGCGCCGGACATGGTATAATAGCGCCACATCGAGCACCCCCGCCGCTTCGGAACCGTCACGAAACGAGATCGACATGAGATTCCTCCCGTTCGTCCTGGTCCTGGCCCTGGTCGGCTCCGCCGCGGCGATCCCCATCTCCGACCTCCACTACAACTACGCCAACGGCGTGCCGACCCTGCTCGGCCAGACCGTGACGGTGAGCGGCGTGGTCACCGTGCCCACCTATCTGCTCAACGGCTACAGCCTCGAGGTCTACGTGCAGGACGAGACCGGCGGGATCAACGTGTACGTCACCGGCGGGGCCTCGAGCTGGAACCTGGCCCTGGGCGACAGCGTGACCGTCACCTCGCGCGTGGCCCAGTACCAGGGGCTGACCGAGCTGGGCACGTCCACCAGCTACACCACCATCGTGAACCACGGGCCGGCCGCGGCGCCGCCCGACCCCCTGCCGCTGAGCTGCGCCGAGGTGGACGGGGCGTTCCTGGCCAACAACAGCGATCCCGACGAGAGCCGCCTGGTGCGGCTGGACAACCTGAACATCACCGGCGGATCCTGGCCGACGACGTCCGGCGGCAACACCGTCATGACCGTGAGCGACGGTTCGGGCAGCTGCCTGCTCTACATCGACCAGGACACCGACCTGAACGGCAGCCCCGACCCCGGCGCCAACTTCTCGGTGATCGGCGTCATCAAGCAGTACGACTCCTCCAGCCCCTACACCTCCGGCTACGAGGTGATGCCGCGCTACCTGAGCGACGTGTTCCCGACCAGCTCGGGTCCGGGAGTGCTCGGGCCGGCGACGATCATGAACATCACGACCGGCGGGGCGGGCTTCCTGTACTTCACCCAGGACCCGGGCAGCACCGAGCTGGAGTACGGCCCCACCGACGCCTACGGCCAGACCGCCGGCTTCCCCGACGTGCGGGTCACCGCGCACGTGGTCACCCTCGACGACCTGTCGCCCAACACGCTCTACCACGTGCGGGCCAAGTCGACGAACGACCACGGCACCTCCTACGGCCCGGACCAGGTCTTCGTCACCCCGAGCGACGCGCCCGGGGAGATCCACGTCTACTTCTCGGGCTCGGTCGACGACGGCTACACCTGGGAGGAAGGGCCGCAGGCCGACGGGAACGAGACCCTCTCGGACCTGCTGGTCGACCTGATCGACACCGCCACCGCCTCGGTGGACGCCGCCCTCTACAGCTTCAGCCTCGACAGCGTGCGCGACGCCTTCATCCGCGCCCACAACCGCGGCTGCCAGGTGCGGATCATCATCGACCAGAACAACTCGCACTACGACGCGGACATCTGCGCCACCGCGGGCATCCCCTACATCGACAGCGCCTACGGCGGACAGCACGCCTCGGGCGTCATGCACAACAAGTTCGTGGTGATCGACGCGCGCGACGGCGACGTCTACAACGACTGGACCTGGACCGGCAGCGCCAACATGAGCGTCTCGGGGAACGACGACCTGAACAACGCCGTCGCGATCCGGGACTGGGGCCTGGCGCGAGCCTACACCCTCGAGTTCGAGGAGATGTGGGGCTCCGACACCCAGGTCCCCAACGCCTCGCTGAACCGCATGGGCGAGGCCAAGCTCGACGACACGCCGCACCTGTTCACGATCAACGACATCGCCATCGAGCAGTACATGAGCCCCAGCGACGGAACGACCGACCGGATCATCGAGGCCATCGGCGACGCCGAGCACAACATCTACTTCGCCATCCTGGCCTTCACCCACAACGACGTGTCGGACGCCATGCGCGACCGCCGCACCGCGGTGCCCACGCTGCAGGTGGCCGGCGTCTTCGAGCAGGACCAGAGCGACTGCACCAGCGGCGGCGAGTACTGGCGCATGCACGGCGACGCCTGCGCGCCCGATCCCTGGTCGCCGCCCGCGGACGTGTGGCTGGACACGGCCCTGAGCCCGGACGTGCTGCTGCATCACAAGTACCTGCTGATCGACGCGGTGAGCTTCGCGCCCATCGGCGTTCCCGGGAAGTCGCCCTGGGAGTTCACGTCGCAGGTGGTGACCGGCAGCCACAACTGGAGCTACAGCGCGGAGAGCGTCAACGACGAGAACACGCTGTTCATCCGGGACGCCGTGATCGCCAACCTGTACCTGCAGGAGTTCGCGGCGCGCTACGCCGAGGCCGGCGGCACCGCGCCGCTGGGCTACATCGTCACCGGCGTCGAGGACGACGCGGACGCGCCCCGCCTGCTCGGCGGACTGCGCGCCTGGCCCAACCCCTTCAACCCGCGCGTGAACTTCGCCTTCGCCACCGCGGCCACGGCGAAGGTCGACGTGAGCGTGCACGACGCCCGCGGACGGCTGGTGCGGTCGCTGGCGAGGGGACGCGAGCTGGCGGCTGGTGCGCACGTGCTGGGCTGGGACGGGCGGACCGACGCGGGACGCGCGGCGGCGAGCGGGGCGTATTTCCTGCGCGTGAGCGGGGGGAGCGAGACGGTCACCGAGCGGGTGACGCTGGTGCGCTAGGAGTCCGGGTTTCGAGCCCCGGGTCTAGACCCCGGGCTTCCCCAGCAGCTTGAACATCTCCGACTTGTACGCCTCCACCCCCGGCTGGTCGAAGGGGTTGACCCCCAGCATCCGCCCGCTGATCGCCACCGCCTTCTCGAAGAAGAACAGCAGGCCGCCGAGGGTGCGCTCGTCCAGCCTGTCCATCTCCAGCGAGAGTGTGGGCACGCCGCCGGCGCGGTGGGCGGCCCGGGTGCCCTCGTAGGCCTTGTGGTTGATCTCGTCGAGGCTGCGGCCGACCAGGTAGGCGAGGCCGTCGCGGTCGCGGTCGGCGCCGTCGGTGTCGGGGTCGGCGGGCACCACGAGCCCGGGATCGCCCGAGTTCACCACCAGGAAGGTCTCGAAGACGTCGCGGCGTCCGTCCTGGATGTACTGGCCCAGGCTGTGCAGGTCGGTGGTGAAGCGGCACGAGGCCGGGAAGATGCCCTTGCCGTGCTTGCCCTCGCTCTCGCCGTAGAGCTGCTTCCACCACTCCTGGACGTAGCCCAGGTCGCTGTGGAAGGTGCTGAGCACCTCGGTCGTGTAGCCCGCGTTGTAGAGGGCGTTGCGGTGGACGGCGTAGAGGGCGGCGGGGTTGTCGTCGACGGCCTTGGCGGCGCAGGTCTCGGCCATCTCGCCGGCGCCCTCGAGCAGGGCGCGCACGTCCAGGCCCGCCGCGGCCAGGGGCCACAGACCGACCGGCGTGAGCACGGAGAAGCGGCCGCCCACGTCGTCGGGGATGACGAAGGTGTCGTAGCCCTCGCTCTCGGCCATGGCGCGAAGCGCGCCGCCGGTCGCGTCGGTCACCGCGGTGATGCGGCGGCGGGCGTTCTCGCGTCCGTAGCGCGACTCGAGCAGCTCGCGGAACAGCCGGAAGCTCACGCCGGGCTCCAGGGTGGTGCCCGACTTGGAGATCACGCAGAGGCGCAGGTCGCGGTCGCCGATGGCGTCGAGCAGACGGCGCAGGCCGGTGGAGCAGAGATGGGTGCCCGCGAAGAGGATCTCCGGTCCCGACACGCTGTCGGCCAGGGCGCTGAGCACGGCCTGGGCGCCCAGGTACGAGCCGCCGATCCCGATCACGACGATCACGTCGCAGTCGGCGCGGGCGTCTCCCGCGGCGTCCTCGAGGGCCTGCAATTCGGGACCCCACATCGTGCGGGGCAGGTCGAGCCAGCCCAGCCTGTCGGCGCCGGGCCCCTCCCGGCGGCCCAGCTCGGCCCCGGCCGCGCGGGCGAGGTCGGCCAGGGGGGGCAAGGCCTCGTCAGGGATAAACTCTTGCAGTTCATCGACATGGAATCGGAACGCGCCCCAATTGGACATGGAATCTCTCCCTCGGGTTTACATCGGCCGCGCCAAGTGTGAGTATGTGGTCCGTCCTGTGCTATGCTGAAAGGTCAGAGCCGGTCCGAGCCCGAGCCATTCTGGGACACCGAAGGAAGCGAGACAACCCGGTTTTACACCCCCGGTCCCGTTATGACACGACGCCCCACATCCCTGCTCGTCGCAACCATCGTGTTGTGCGGATGGCTCCTCGCCCCCGCGTCCTTCGCCGCGCCCGTCGACGACCCCGATCCCCTCAGCTGGATGCTCGAAGGCAAGGCGCCCGCCTGTCGCGGCGATCTGCGACACGCGTCCCACGGCCGGGCGCCGACCAACCACCCCCTGCAGGACGACATCGACGTCCTGCACTACGTCAACTACCTCCTGCTGGACTTCGACACCCGGGGCGTGCTCGCCACCACGCTGGTGACCTTCGAGGCGATCGATCCTGTCGACGAGCTCGTGCTGGACTACGTCGAGGAGATGGGCGTCATCGGCGCCTTCGCCCTGGAGCCGACGTACGCGTCCCTGGAGGTCCGGCGCGACGGCGACCGGCTGCACGTCTACCTGGACCGGTCCGTCGGCGTCCGCGAACGGCTCACGGTGATGCTGGCCACCGAGGGCATCCCCCAGCCCGACGGGCTCTACGGCTTCCAGTTCACAGAGCGCGACGACGGCGAGCTGGTCGCGGCCAGCCTCAGCGAGCCCTGGAGCGCGCGCTCGTGGTGGCCCTGCAAGGACGACCCCGCCGACAAGGCCACCTTCGACACCTCCCTCTACACGCCGACGGGCGTCACGGGGGTGTCCAACGGCGCCGAGCTGGGTGCGCCCGCCGATCATCCCTATCTGTCGGCCGAGACCAAGTCGCTGGTCGACGACCTCGTCGCGGAACGGTTCGAGCCGTACACCGACCACGACGCCACCCACTGGCGCGAGTCCCACCCCCTGTCCACCTATCACGTCTCGGTGGCCGCCTCGGACTACGTGCGGCTCGACGGCGTGTACGTGGACGCCCAGGGCGACTCCCTGCCCCTGGTCGACTACGTCTATCCCGACCTGGTCGACGAGGCCCTGGTGGACTTCGCCCCCGTGGCGGACATGCTCGCCTGGTGCGAGGAGACCTTCGGCCCCTACCCCTTCCCCGGCGAGAAGTACGGGCACGCGCTGTTCGACTGGCAGGGGGCCATGGAGCACCCCACCGTCTCGACCTATTCCTCCCAGTTCATGACGGGGGACAACTACTTCGACACGATCGTCATGCACGAGCTGGCCCATCAGTGGTACGGCAACAAGGTCACCTGCGAGGACTGGACCCACACCTGGCTCAACGAGGGCTTCGCCACCTACGCCGAGGGCCTCTGGAAGCAGCACGTGTACGGCGGCAGCAAGCTGAAGTGGTTCATGGTCGCGCGCAGCGTCTTCACCTGGTGGTTCGGACCGCTGGTGCGGGAGCCCGGCAACAGCGATCCCTGGTACTACTTCGACACCATCGTCTACAACAAGGGCGCCTGGGTGCTGCACATGCTGCGCCGGGAGATCGGCGACGACCTGTTCTTCGAGATCCTGCGCGACTTCCCCCACTACCGCCACCTGTCCTACGGCACCGCCACCAGCGAGGACTTCATCGGGTTCACCATCTGGAAGACGCGGCGCGAGGAGCTGCTGGGCTTCTTCCAGCAGTGGCTCTACCGCGAGACCTATCCCGAGCTGGCGATCCGCTGGTACGACGTGGGCAGCCCCGAGCATCCCCTGGTCTGGGTGGAGGTGCGGCAGGAGCAGCCCACCGACCCCTACGCCGGCGACGCGCCCTTCGAGTTCGACCTGGACCTGCGCTTCGAGACCGGCGCCGGCAACTGGGACGCCACCGTGCGCGTCAACCGCCGCAACAGCTACTTCTACCTGACGCCCCAGGCCACGCCGACCAACCTGGTGGTCGATCCCGGCCGCTGGATGCTGATGACCTACGAGGTGGCCACCTCCGCCGAGCCCGTCCAGACGCGGGTGCTGCAGCTGCGCGACCCCTCTCCCAATCCCTTCGCCGCCCGCGGCCTGATCGCCTGGACCTCGACCCTGGGCGGCGACGACGAGCTCGCCATCTACGACGCCCGCGGCCGCCGCGTGCGCGACTGGCGCCTCGCCTCACCGTCGCCCGGCGAACGCCGCGTGGTCTGGGACGGCCGCGACCGGGACGGCCGCCGCATGGCCGCCGGCACCTACGTCTACACCGTGACCATGCGCCCCTCGGACGGCGGCCCTCCCCTGCGCAGCACCGGGAAGATCACGCTGGCCCGCTGAACGCTGGCGCCCGCCGGCAATCCTGCTAACATTGTCCGGTCGACCCGAACCGGAGGACCGCCGTGCCCGAAGCCCTGCCCGTGATCAGCGCCCATTACGCGGAGATCGCCCTCAAGGGGCGCAACCGCCAGATGTTCGTCCGCCGCCTGAAGAACAACATGTTCCGGGCCCTGCGCGGCGAGCCGATACGCGGCATCAACCACGTGGAGAGCCGCATGCTGGTGCGCCTCGAGGAGGCGGACGCGGTGGAGCGCGTGGCGGACAAGCTGACCCGCGTGTTCGGCATCCAGTGGCTGTCCGTCTCCACGCCCGTGGAGCGCACCGGCGACGTCGAGGCCGACCTCGAGCGCGTCTGCGAAACGGTCATCGCCCTGGCCAGGCGCGACGCGGGCCGCGCCGCCAGCTTCCGCGTGGACGCCCGCCGCTCCGACAAGTCCTTCCCCCTGAACTCCCAGCAGATCAACACCCGCATCGGCGCGGTCCTGCAGCCGGAGCTCGACCTGCCGGTCAACCTCAAGCACGCCGAGTTCACCGCCCACGTGCTGGTGCTGAAACGGGAGGTCCTGGTCTTCACGGCCAAGCTGCCCGGCCCCGGCGGCCTGCCCGCGGGCGTGAGCGGTCGGCTGACGGTCCTGCTGTCCGGCGGCATCGACTCGCCGGTGGCGGCGTGGATGATGATGAAGCGCGGCTGCCGTCCCGACTTCGTGCACTTCCATCCGGGACGCTCGAGCGACGAGATCGACCTGGACAAGATCGAGCGGCTGGTGGCGATCCTGTCGGAGTGGTCGCCGCGACCGCTGACCCTGCACCTGGTGCCGGCCTATCCCTACGAGTCCCGCGCGGTGGGCGCCGTGGAGGACGCCTTCGACATGGTGCTGTTCCGCCGCTACATGGTGAAGGTCGCCGCGCGCATCGCCCACCGGGAGAACAGCCTGGCGCTGGTGACCGGCGACAGCGTGGGCCAGGTGGCGAGCCAGACGCTGCACAACCTGCGGGCCATCAGCCCCGATATCACGCTGCCGATCCTGCGGCCGCTGGTGGGGCTGGACAAGATCGAGATCACGGACATCAGCCGGAAGATCGGGGTGTTCGAGACGTCGATCGAACCGTACCGGGATTGCTGTTCGATACGGTCGCCGCGGCCGGTGTTGAATGCGACGCCCGGGGAGTTGTTGGAGTGGTCGGAGAGGATCGGGTTGGACGAGGCGGTGGAGGAAGGGGTGCGGGCGGCGCGGAAGGTGAAAGCGGAGGCGGATTCCCGCTGACGTGGATATCCTGTCCCCCGTCCGTCGACCACACACGACCACCGGAAGGCCCGACCCGTGACCCAGCTCCCCCTCAACGTCATCGGCACCGAGCTCAAGCCCTGCAGCCGCGACCCCCTCACCGGCTTCTACCGCACCGGCAGCTGCGAGACCGGCCCCGAGGATCACGGCCATCACCTGGTCTGCATCCGCGCCACCGCGGAGTTCCTGGAGTTCAGCCGGTCCCGCGGCAACGACCTCTCCACCCCGGCGCCGCAGTACGGCTTCGACGGGCTGAAGCCCGGCGACGACTGGTGCCTCTGCGCCATGCGCTGGCAGGAGGCGCTCGAGGCCGGCATGGCGCCGCCGGTGCACCTGGAGGCCACGCACATCCTGGCGCTGGAGTTCGTGGACCTGGCGGATCTCAAGCGGCACGCGGCGCGGGTGGACGGATAGCCGTCGCGACCCGCGCCGTTCTCTCTTCGCGTCCTACCGGTTCAGCCGCTCGATCCCGCCCAGTTCCATCGTCTCTAAGGACGCGATCCGGCGCTCATCCCACAGGACAGCTCCGCAGCGCCTTGACGGCCTCCAGCAGCTCGTCGGCGCCGAAGGGCTTGGCCAGCACGGGCACGTCCAGGTCGCGGAACTCCTTGGTCTTCAGCGCCGCGAAGGTGAAGCCCGAGCAGAACAGGACCGGCACGTTCCGTTCCGTCTCCTGGATGAAATCGTAGACGGCCCGCCCGTCCTTCACCGGCATGACCACGTCCAGGACGGCCAGGCGGATGCCGGGTCGATCGATCAGGGCGTCGATGGCCTCCTGGCCGTTCTTGACGGCGACGACCTCGTACCCCGCCGACTCCAGGATCCGGGCGGTGAATTCCAGGACGTCCTTCTCGTCGTCGGCCACCAGGACCATGCCCTTGACCGCCTCGTCCGACGAAGCGTCCTCCGGCCCCGGTGATGTCGCGGGCAGGTTCGCCCTGTCCAGCGGCAGGCTGAATTCGAAGGTGGCGCCGCCGCGCTCGTTGTCCAGCACCCGCATCCGACCGCCGTGCCGCTTGACGATCTTGTCGGCCATGGTCAGCCCCAGGCCGGTCCCCTTGCCCTTGGCCTTGGTCGTGTAGAACGGGTCGAAGATCAGCTTCCTGTCCCGTTCGGCGGCCCCCGCGCCGTCATCCTCGACCACGCAGACGCACCAGAAGCCGGCGGCCTCGGATCCGCTCACGGAGGTTCGGATGTCGATCCGGCCCGGGCCCGTTATGGCGTCCCGGGCGTTGAGGCAGAGATTCATGACGACCTGCTCGAGCTGCTCCCGGTTGGCCTGCACGATCTTGGCGTCGGGCGAGCGGGTGAAGCTCAGGTCGATGCGCGCGCCCAGGAAGCTGCTGATCATCTCCTGCAGGCCCGCGACGGTCTCGTCGAGGTCGATGGGCTTCAGGGCGGGATCGGTGTCCTTGGCGTAGACCAGCAGCCGCGACGTGAGCAGCCCGGCCTGGCCGCAGGCCCGGCGGATGATGGCCAGGGTGCCGCGGCCCGGGTGGTCGTCCGCCAGGTCCAGGTCCAGCAGCTCCGTGTTGCCCATGATGACCTGCAGCTGGTTGTTGAAGTCGTGGGCCATGCCCGCGGCCAGCTGCCCGACGGCGTTGAGCTTGTCGGCCAGCACCAGTTGCCGGGCCGTCTCCTCCTGCTCGGCCCGTCGGCGCCTGTACAGCAGCCACGCGAGCCAGACGACGGTCAGGCCGACCAGAGCGTAGCCGAGATAGGCGCCGGGCGTCCGCCAGGGGGGCGTGCCCACCAGGAGGGTCAGGGTCTCCGTGTCGCTCCAGATCCCGTCGTTGTTCCGGACCCGGTACTCGAACGCGAGCTGGCCGGAGGGGAGGTTGGTGAAGCGGATGGGCTGGCCCCGGTCGGCGTTCCGCCAGTTGGACGAGATCTCGGCGATCCGGTAGCTCACCCCCTGCTTGCCCGGCTGCTGGTAGCAGAGGGCCGCCACGTCCAGGTCGAGGCTGGCGCGGTCCCAGGGGATGGAGACGAAGTCGACGGCGGGCGTCTCCAGGACTCGGACGGCGTCGGTCTCCCCCACGACCAGGCGGGACACGACGGCCCGGGGCTTCACGAGGTTCCGGTAGTGATCCCCGTCGACGGGGAACCAGGTCAGGCCGTCCAGGCCGCCGAAATAGGCCCACCCCTCGTCGGAAAGCAGGGAGGCGCTGCCGTTGAACTCGTTGTTGGCCAGCCCGTCGGACACGTCGTAGTTGTGGAAGACGCCCGCGGCCCGGTCGAAGTTGGAGAGGCCCCAGTTGGTGGACAGCCAGACCGTACCGTCGCCGCAGGACAGGATGTCGTAGATGGTGTTGTTGGGCAAGCCGTCGGCCGTGGTGTAGATCCGCAGATCCGGGGCGCCGCCGGGCGCGGCCTCGCCGCCGAGCCACGCGAGCCCCCCGTAGGTGCCGATCCACAGATCCCCGTTCGGCTGCAGGTGCAGACCCCGGATCCCGGGATGGGGCAGCTCCTCGGCGGTCGGCAGGCGCGGTCCGGGCGCGTCGCGCGTCGCCCCCTCGTCGACCCGGATCAGACCGTCGTTCTCGGTTCCGAACAGGTAGGCGCCGTCGGGCCGGTAGAGCATGACGCGGGGATAGGTCCCCGTCAGCGCCCGGGCGAACGGCTCGGGCACGGGCTTCGTCTCCAGCGTGTGGCGGTCGACGAGGTAGGCGCCCTGCTGGGCCAGCACCCAGATGTCGCCGTCCAGGTCCTCTTCGAGGGACCAGAGGATCCGCGTTCCGGACGGACCCGTGGCGGAATCGATCGATTCATACACGACCTCCACGGACCCGTCCTCGAGGTCGTACACGACCAGGACGTGAGGACGAAACCCCAGCAGCAGTCGCCGCCTGTCGAGAGGGGCGACGCCCTGCAGGCTCCCGTAGTCCGCGAACCGGGGATCCTCCCGGGTCTGCAGCAGCCGCCTGTAGGCATGGGTCTCGGGGTCCATGAGGCCCAGCTCGCCGCGCCCGCACAGGACGATCCCGGCCTCCGACGGCTTGATGTCCCAGATGTAGGGATCCCAGAACCCCGCGTCGTCTGCGCACCCGCCCGCCATGCTGCTGAAGCGGCTGGCGCTCGGGTCGTGCTGCAGGACGCCGTAGCCCTCGGTCCCCAGCCACAGGGAATCCGAATCGTCCACGAGCAGGCAGTACAGCCAGCCCTCGTCGGTGAACATCAGCTCGTCCAGCTCGACCTCGAAGGGCGTGAAGCGGCCGGTGCCGGGGGACCAGCGGCCCAGGGTCCCCTGGTGCGTCTGCAGCCAGATGTCCCCGTGCCGGTCCTGGCAGATGTCCGTGAAGTCCTCCCGGGTGGGCAGGGCGTGGGGGACGATCGCCAGCTCCCCGCCCTCGTCCCGGATCTCCGCCAGGAATCCCCGGTTGCCGAAGACCCACAGGGTGCCGTCGGCGACGCGCTCCAGGTTGACGAGCCCGCGGTGCTCCAGGTCTCCGCCGCCGGCGAGACCGATCGTCTCGATGCGCCCGTCGGCCGGGTCCAGGACTCCGAGACCCCTGAGGGACTGGACCAGGAGCGAGTCGCCCTCCAGCGGGACGGCCCTGATGATGCGGCGCGCGATCCAGCCGTCCGGAAAACGGATCGGCAGGCGTGTGATGCTTCGATCCTCCGGATCCACCCGCCACAGCGCGTTGCCGTTCATGACCAGCGCCCGGCCCCGGGCGTCGATCGCGATCGAGCTGACCTGGTTGCTGTTGCTGGGCATGAGCGGCCGGGTCAGGTCGGAGAAGGACTCGATGGACCCGTCGCCCCCGTCGATCCTGACCAGGCCGCCCACGCCGCCGCCGACCCACAGGTCGTCGTCCAGGCCCAGCGCGAGGGCGGAGACGGAGACGATGTCGAAGGCGGACCGGGACGGATCGGGCAGGTCGTTGATCAGGATCATCTCCCCGCCGTCGAAGCGGTGCAGACCGCCCAGGGTCGCGATCCAGATGAAGCCGCGCCGGTCCTGCACGATCCGCCGCACGGAGTTCTGGATCAGGGAGTGCTCGGTGGGCAGGGATCGGAAGGCGAGGGACCGGTGCTGCGGGTCGGCGGCCCGGACGACGGAGACGGACAGGAGCCAGCACGCGAACAGGACGAAAACGAGCCCGATCCCGCTCGGGCGGATTCCATCCTGGCCGGACCGTCTCTCGAGCATCGCCCCTCCCCTCGAACCGTCAGGCCCGTTCGCCGAGTCCCTTCTTCACCGCAGCCGCCAGCGTGTCCAGCGTCAGCGGCTTCCGCACGAAATCGCCGGCGCCGAGCCGCTGCGCCTCGGCCACCCGCTCCGACTCGGCGTGTCCGGACACCACGATCGCCTTCTGGCCGGGCGCGACCTCCAGGATCCGACGATACGTCTCGGCGCCGTCGACTCTCCCGGGCATGATCATGTCCAGCAACACCAGGTCGACGGCCTGTTCCGCGAGATGCGCGACGGCCTCCTCGCCGCTGCCGACGGCCTTCGCCGCGTATCCCAGCCGCGTGAGCAGGTCCACCGAGATCCGCCGCTGCAGCGCGTCGTCGTCGACCACCAGCACCGTCTCGCCGCACCCCGGTTCGGACGACGCGGCCGGCGCCTCCTCGTGCTCGCGCGTGATCGGTATCAGCACGTGCATCGACGTCCCCGTGCCGGGCGCGGTCTCCACGTCGATGTAGCCGCCGTGGTCCTCCAGCACGCTCTTGACCACGTTCAGGCCCAGCCCGGAGCCGCGCTTGCGGGTGACGGTCTTGGTGGTGTGGAAGGGGTCGAAGATCTTCTCGACCTCGTTCGGACTCATGCCGCACCCGTCGTCGGCGACGGTGAGCCGGACGTACTCGCCGCGGGGAATGCGGTCGAAACCCACGCATTTGTGATCCAGATAGACGTTCCGGGTCGTGACGACGACCCGGCCGACGCCGTCGACCGCATCGAGGGCGTTGCTCAGCAGGTTGGCCAGCACGCGGTGGATCTGGGCCTTGCCGCCCTTGATGGGCAACGACCCGCCGAGATCCGTCTCGACCACGATCGTCTCCGGAATCGCCCTCAGACCCGAGACCGACTTGGCGACGATCTCGTCGAGATCCAGCACGTTCAGGTTGTAGTGCCCGCGCCGGCTGAGGGTCAGCAGCTGCTGGTTCATCTCGGCCATCCGGGAGGCCGCGTCCTCGATGCAGCGGACGTACTCGAGGGCGGAATGGTCGGCCGGCAGCTCCCCGCGGATGAAGTCCGGGTAGGCGACCATCGGGCCCAGCAGGTTGTTGAAGTCGTGGGCCACGTGTCCGGCGATCTGGCCGGCCAGCTCCAGGCGCTGGGCGCGGCTCTCCTGCTGGCGCAGCTTCACGGTCTCGGTCTCGTCCCTCACGATGAACAGGACCTGGTCGTCGCCGCAGGGCGCGGCCCGCGCCTCCATGTATCTCGTGACGCCCTCGTGCTCGTAGCTGTACACCTGGTGCCCGGTCTCTCGCGTGCCGAGGACCTGGGCGATGACCCGCATGGTCTCACGGGCGATGGGTTCGTCCATGATGTCCATGGTGTTGCGTCCGATGAACTCCTCCGGCGGCGCGATCAGGTGCCTGTCGGACGGACACTGGTAATCCAGGAACACGCCGTCGCGCGACAGCACGAAGATGATGTCGGGAATCGCCGCCAGCAGGGCCCGGTTGCGCTCCTCGCTCTCCAGCAGCGCCAACTCCGCCTTCTTGCGCACGGAGATGTCCAGCAGCGCCGTGACGCGGACGTCGCGGTCCCGGAACTTCAGCATGCGCCCCCTGATCTCGCACGGGAACGTGCTGCCGTCCTTGCGCAGGGCGAGGGCCTCGTAGGGCTCCTCCACGCCGTTGATCATGTTGTGCATCACGAGATCGCGATCCCGGGGAGCGATCCACTCGGTGCCCATGCGCCCGACGGCCTCTTCGTCCGTGTACCCGAACATGAGCCGGGCGGTGCGGTTCTGCTCGAGACAGACGCCCTTCTCCGAGAGGAAGATCGCCTCGAACGAGGCATTCGAGAGGACCCGCTGGTGGGCGAGCTCATCCTGCAGGCGGTTCAGGTCGGTGGGCTCGGCGGCGGTCCGGCTGTCGGGCGTGTTGCTCACTCGGGGCCTCCGGGGCGAGAGGGTTGCCAGGGAAGCATATGGGCCTCGGGGGCACGCGACAAGGTATAACTAAAGGGGTTGACGCGTTCGTCGCTCCCATAGGACTTTCAGAGGCGATGCGACGCCGACACGCCCCCCATCCGGAAGACCCGAGTTGCCCCGAGCAGTCGAGACCAGAAGGCCGGCCACAGGCGTCCCCGGGCGCGACGCCCGGTTCCACCTGATCCTGCTCTCCCTCCTGCTGGCCGCCGTGACGGCCTCCCCCGCCCTCGCCATCGATCCCGACCTGCCCACCACCGAGTACCTGCACCGCGTCTGGGGCGTCGACGAGGGTCCCGGCCGGGGCGCGATCTCGGCGATCGCCCAGGACGAGCGGGGCTACCTCTGGATCGGCACCGACGACGGGCTCTACCGCTTCGACGGCCGCTCGTTCCTGGAGGCGGACTTCGTCCTCGGGGATGGGTCCGCCTCGCGCAGGATCCTCAGCCTGTTCCTGGACAGCTGGGGCACCCTCTGGATCGGCACCGACAACGGCGGCTACCGTCTGGAGTCGGACGGTCCGCACCGCATCGAGATCCCGGCCCGCCTGACCGAACTGGACGTCAGCCGGACCAACACGCCCGATGATCTGATCTCCCTGACCAGCTTCGCCGAGGACGACCAGGGCATTCTCTGGATCGGCACCAACCGCGGTCTCGTCGGGTATCGCCCCGGCGAAGCGGCGTTGACCTACACCATGGACGACGGCCTGAGCTGGATGGGCGTCAACTGTCTCGCGGTCGACCGGCGGGGGGATCTCTGAATCGGGACCCTGCACGGGATCAACGTCCTGCGGGACGGGATCCTGGAGCGACCCTTCCTCGGCGCGGAGCCCGCCCTCTCGATGGTGACCGGCCTGGCCGCGGCCGACGACGGAACGGTCTGGATCGGCACCTTCAAGGGGATCTACAGCCACCGCGAGGGGGTCCTCGGGCGCCACCCCCTGACGAGCGAGCCCATGGAGGAGATCAACGTCGTCACCGTCGATCGGCGGGGGAACCCTTGGTTCGGCACCTACGACGAGGGGCTGCTCACCCATCGGGACGGCGTCTTCGCGGGGGTCGCGGGCTACGGCGACCTGGAGAGCTCCGGCATCCGCGCCATCTTCGAGGACCGCGAGGAGAACCTCTGGCTGGGCACCGCCCGGGGAGAGCTGCACCGTTTCCGCGACGGTTTCCTCCGCGCCTATACCGAGGAGGAGGGCCTGCCCGACCCGAGGGTGCACGCGATCCTGGAGGACCGGCGCGGCGGCATCTGGATGGGGACCGCGACCGGCCTCTGCCGTCTCGACCGGGCGACGGACGGGATCGATCCCCGGCCGCTCGGGGATACGGCCGTCGGCCGGGTGGTCGGGCTCGCCGTGGACGGTCGGGACCGTCTCTGGGTCGGGCGGAAGGACGACTACCTCCTGGTCGATCGCGACAGGACCGAATCCCGCCGGCCGAGCCCCGAGGAGATCCTCCTCTGGTTCCCGATCCCGGCGACGACCGCGACGGGCGACGTGTGGCTGGGGAACAACGGCCGGGGGCTGGTCCGGGTGTGGTCGGACGGACGGGCCGACGAGTGGCGCGTGGAAGGACTGCCCTCCAACACGATCAACCACCTGCTGCCGGACGCCGTCGGCGGGCTCTACGTCGCCACCGACAAGGGGCTGCACTACCTGAAGGACGACCGGCTGAGCACCGTGCCCCTCCCGCCGACCCTGCCGACCCGCATGATCAACGCGGTCCACCTCGACGGACGGGGGATCCTCTGGCTGGGCACCGAGCACGGCCTCGTGCGTCTGGAGAACGGGGCTTCGACCCGCTACGGGGAAGGCTCGGGTCTGCACGACCGGGCCTGCTACGGCATCGTGGAGGACGGGTTCGAGCACCTGTGGGTGGCCACCGGCCAGGGACTGTGCCGGGTCTCCCTGGTGGAGCTCGACGCCTTCGCCGACGGCCGCCTGGACCGGATAACCTCCACCCACCTCACGGAGAAGGACGGACTGCCCACGCGGGCTTTCGAGAAGCGGATCCAGCCCTGCAGGAGCCGGGACGGCCGCCTCTGGTTCCCCTCGTCCCGGGGCGCGGTGGTGATCGACCCGGGTCGGATCAGCCGGAACGAACAGCCGCCCCGTATCGTCATCGACCGCGTGACGGTGGGTCGCGACGCCAGACGGCTCGTCCCGAACGAAGACGGCCGCTACGTGATCGAGGCCGGCGCCCGGCGTCTCCAGATCCACTACGCCGCCCTGAGCTACATCAGGCCCGAGATGATCCGCTTCCGGACCTGGCTCGAGGGCTTCGACGACGAGTGGGTCGACGCCGGCGGCCAGCGGCTCGCCGCCTACACGGCCCTCTCGCCGGGACGCTACCGGTTCCGCGTGATCGCGGCCAACGAGGACGGAGTCTGGAACGGCGTCGGCGCGGTGCTGGACCTCGAGCTGCACCCCCACTTCCACCAGACCCTGACGTTCAAGCTGCTGGTCATCCTGGCGGTCGTCGCCCTGGCGGTCAGCGTTCCCCTGCTCAGGGTCCGTCATCTCAAGCGGCGGGAGGCCGACCTGTCCCGTGAAGTCGAGCGGACGGTCGGGGAGCTGAAGATCCTGCGCGGCATGCTGCCGATCTGCGCATCGTGCAAGAAGATCCGCGACGACAAGGGCTACTGGCGGCAGATAGAGGGCTACATCCGCGACCGCTCGGAAGCCGAGTTCTCCCACGGGATCTGCCCGGACTGCTGCACGCGGCTGTATCCGGACTTCGACCAGAGCGAGGTCGGGGACGCGTAGGCCCCCTACGACTCCACGATGATCCGCCGCACCGCCTTCACCCGCGATCGCCACCAACCGTCGTCGATGCTGTCCAGCCGGACGTGCTTGCCCGTCCCCGGCGCATGGACGAACTCGCCCCGGCCGACGTAGATCCCCACGTGCGAGATCACGTCGCGGTCGATGCGGAAGAAGATCAGGTCGCCGCGCAGGAGCGTGCGCACCGTCGCGGCGCGTCCCGAGCGGGACTGGTGCCGCGCGACCCGGGGCAGGTCCACGCCCACCTCGCGGTAGATGTACTGGACCAGCCCGCTGCAATCGAAGCCGTCGGGGGTGGTGCCGCCGTAGACGTAGGGGGTGCCCAGGAACGAGAGGGCCATGTCGCAGACCTGGTCGGCGGGCGGCTGGGTGCGGTCGATGTCCTGCCACTCGATGGGCGGGCGCTCGGGGGCGCGGGTGGGGGGCTGGACGATGGGTTCGCGGGCCGGCGGGGTCGTCTCCTCGCGGGCGGCGGGATCGGACGCGGGCAGGCGTCCGCGCCGATGCGGGGCGCATCCGGGCAGCATGAGCCAGACGGACAGCACGACGAGCGCCGCCGCGACCAGGGACATCCGTGTCCGCTTGCCGGCTTCCATGCCGGGGAGTGTAGGGAAGATCGGATCCATTGTCACGGGTCGGGATGCAAGAACCGTGCAAGGCGGGGCGTCTTGGCAGACGGCATTCCGGATGATAGGCTGGCGCCTCCGCGGGCGGCCGAATCGACGGCCCCGCAGGCCGAGGAGCGCCCCGACCGTGACCGAGATCCGCAAATCCCCCCTCGGACCGACCCTCCTGCTGGCGATCGCCGCCCTGGCGCTGCGCGCGGCCATCCTGCTCTGGCGCCGCGAGCACGACCCGCTCTTCCACGTCCCCCTGAACGACGCCGCCTACTACGAGAGCTGGGCGCGGGCCATGGCGATGGGCCTGACGCACGGTCCCGCCGACGCGCCCTACTACATGCCCCCCCTGTATCCCCGGCTGCTGTCGTGGCTCGAGCGGATCGGCGGGGCCTGGGGGCCGACCCTGTTCCAGGCGCTGTGCGGCGCGGCCACCGTCGCCGGTCTCCACGACCTGGGCCGCCGCCTGTACGGTCCTCGGGCCGGCCTGTGCACCGGTCTGCTGGCCCTCGCCTTCGCGCCCCTGCTCTGGTTCGAGGGGTGGCTGCTGCCGACCACGCTCAACGTGCTCCTGCTGGTGGCCGTCGCGGAGCTCGCGGTGATCCTGCACGGGCGGGGCGGGGGCCGGCGCCTGCTGCTCGGACTCGGGCTGCTGCTCGGATTGGCGATCGTCAACCGACCCCAGCACCTGCTGCTGCTGGCGGGCGTGCTGGCCTGGCGGGGCTGGGCGTCCCGCGGCCGACCCCGCGCCGCCCTGCTGTCGATGCTGACGATCCTGCTCGGCGCGACGGCGGTGATCGCGCCGGTGACCGTGCGCAACCTTCACGCGAGCGGGGAGCTCGTGCCGGTCTCGGCCAACGGCGGTTTCAACTTCTATCTGGGCAACGTGCAGGGCGCCACGGGGCGTTTCGACCTGCCGCCCGGCTTCCCCACCGACATCGAGCGCCAGCAGGAGGCCGCCATGGACCGGGCGCGCCAGGGCGCGGGACGGTCTCTCGACTGGAGCGGCGCGTCGCGCCACTGGTTCGGACGGGGGCTCGGCGAGCTGGCGGCGGATCCGGCCGCGGCCCTGCGACTGTACGCGCGCAAGCTGCGCCTGGTCTTCGCCTGGCGGGAGATGGAGCACAACTTCCTGGCCGCCTGGGTGCACCGGCACCTCGGGCCGGGGCGCTGGCTGATCCCGTCCCTGGGCCTGCTGTGGCTCCTGGCGATCCCCGGAATCGCGGCGGCGTTGCGCGAACGGCGCGGCGACACGGTCCCCCTGTTCCTGCTCGCGGGTACGGCCTTGCTGGTCTGCCTGCTGTTCTGGGTCAACACGCGCCATCGTCTGCCCCTGATGATTCCGCTGACGGTCTTCGCCGGGGCCGGCCTGGCGGCGCCGCGGTCGTGGCTGTCGAAGGCCGTGCTGGCGGCCGCGGTCGTGGTCGCGACGGCGGTCGTCTGGCCGACCGGCGACCACGAGGGGGCGGCGTTCTACACGAGCCTCGGCGGCGTGCTCTCGCGGCGCGGCGATCTCGACGAGGCGCGCGTCGCCTTCCACGAGGCGCTCGAGTATCAGCCGGGTCATCCCCAGGCCCGCAACGGTCTCGCGCTCACCCATGCGGAGGCGGGCGACTACGAGACCGCGGCGCGTCTGCTCCGCGAACTGCTGGCCGATCACCCCGAATACCGGCTCGCGCGCGACAACCTGGATCGCGTCCTCCGCGCCCGCGCCCGGCCCTGACGACGCGGCGCCCGCCTTGGCAGTCGATCCTCCGGGTGTTAGCTTGGGTCACCCTCGAACCAGGGAGACAGGATGAGCGAGACCGAAAACGCCCGGGACGACGCCCCCCGCAAGGGGGACGCCCTCGAGACCACCATCGACAAGCTGGTCACCGGCGGCGCGGGCCTCGGCCGCACGCCGGGCGGCCAGGCCGTCTTCGTGCCCGGCACGATCCCCGGCGAGCGCGTGCGCGCCCGGGTGACCCGGGTCAAGAAGGGCTTCGTCCAGACGGAGCTCCTGGAAGTGCTCGAGGCCTCCCCCGACCGGATCGACCCGCCCCTGGGCGAGGTGGGTTCGCTGGCGGGCTGCGACCTCCAGCACATGAACCTCGACGCGCAGCTCCGGGCCAAGACCGACATCGTGCGCGACTGCTTCGCCCGACTGGGCAAGCTGGACGCCGGCGACCGCATCGCCGCGCCCGCCCCCCTCGGCCCGCCGCTGGGCTACCGCAACAAGCTGCGCCTGTGGCGGTCGCCGACCGGCCGCTGGGGCGTGCGGCGTCGGGGCAGCCACGACGTGCTGGAGATCGAACGCCACGGCCTGATGCCCGACCCGTTCAACGACCAGATCCTGCCCTTCCTGACGACCCTGCCGCCGGCGGACGAGGCGGTCATCCGGCTGGACGAACGGGACGGATTCCTGATCTCCCTCTACGGCCCGCCCACGCGCCTCCGCACCCTGAAGGCCGTGCTCAAGGATGTGCCCGAGGGCGGGGCGCCGCATCCGGACTGCGTGGGACTCCTCTGGAACAACCGGCCGGTCTGGGGACGCGACCACCTGCTCCACAGGCTCGCCGGACACACCTACCGCGTGTCGGCGGGCAGCTTCTTCCAGGTGAACCCGGCCGAGGCCGAGGGCGCGGTGGCCCTGGCGGGACGCTGGCTGGACGAGGCCGGCCCGACCGCCGACGCCCCCGGCGGCGAGCTGGTCGACCTGTTCTGCGGCGTGGGCCTGTTCGCCCTGGCGCTGGGCGATCGCTTCGAGCGCGTGGTGGGCGTGGAGAGCGACGAACGGGCCGTGCGCGACGCCCGCAACAACCTGCGGCGCGGCGAATGCGGGGCCGAGATCGTCAAGGCGGAGGCGGCGGCCGTCCTGGGCCGCTGGCGCGACGGGGACTGGCGCGACGGGGAGCGGCGCATCGCGGCGCCGGACGGCGCGCGGACCACGGTCCTGGTCGATCCGCCCCGCGCGGGTCTCGGCGACTCCGCCGTCGGGCACCTGCTGGCGCTGGCCCCCGCCCGCCTGCTCTACATGAGCTGCGACCCGGCGACCCTGGCCCGCGACTGCGGAGCGCTGGTCGACGGCGGCTACGAGCTGAAGCGTGTCCAGGTCATCGACATGTTCCCGCAGACGGGGCACGTGGAGGCGCTGGCTGAACTGGTGCGGGGCTGAAAAGACCGGCGACGGCCCTTGGGCGAGAAGGAGGGCCGCCGCCGAGCAGGCGCAGTGGGTCGCCTGCGGATGCCTCCATGATAGCCGATTCCGCGCCGGCCGTGTCACCGAGTTGTCACCGGAACGCCATTCGCACCATCCCGCACACGACGACGCCGGCCTCGCGGCCGGCGTCTTCGCAGGGGTGGCGATAGGGTCTAGGCGTGTTGCGGCGCGGGCTGGTACATGCGCCAGCTGCCGTCACCGGCCGCCTTGGCCTGGATGAGGGCCAGGTCGGCGCACTTGAGCAGCTCGCTGTAGGTCGTGCCGTGGTCCGAGTACATGGACACGCCCAGGCACACGGATGCGTTGAGCTCGCAGTTCTCCAGCCCGTAACTATCCGACAGCAGATCCTGGATCCCGCGGCAGGCCATCTCGATCCGTTCCGGGGACAGGCCCTTCCTGAGGATCACCACGAATTCGTCGCCGCCGAGGCGGGCCACGAAGTCGCCCTCGTCCCGGCCGATCATCAGGCGCTGTCCCACCATCTGCAGCAGCTCGTCGCCTACCTGGTGGCCGTGCTCGGCGTTGATGTCCTTGAGGCGGTCGATGTCCAGCAGGATGAGCGGGAAGCTGTCCTCGACCACGTTCGATCGCTCGAGGCGTTGGTTCAGCTCCCGGCTGAAATAGGCGCGATTGGGCAGCTCCGTGAGCTGGTCGTAGAAGGCCAGCCACTTGAGGTGCCGCTCGTGGAACGTGTGGTCCAGCGCGTAGCGGATGACGCGTTCCAGCAGCGCGGTGTTGATGTCGCGCCAGAGCAGGAAGTCGCCGAGGCCCATCTCCTGGGCCTTCAGGTCGATCCCCCGGTCCTCGTCCTTCGAGAACATGATGATGGGCGGCGTGAAGAGATCCGTCCGGTCGAGCCTGTGGACCAGTTCGAATCCGTCCTGACCGCCGAGGTCGTAGTCGAGCAGCACCGAGTCGTAGGTGTCTTCCTCGAGCATGCGGCAGGCGACGTCGGCGCTGGTCGCGCGCGACACGACGAACTCGATATGGTGACTCGCGGTGAGGATTTCCTCCAGCTCCCGGGCGTCCCGGTCGTCGTTCTCGACCAGGAGGACGCAGAGATAATCCTGACTATCCATGCCTTCTTCCTCGCTTCGTCACTGCTGGACAACCGATAGGGCGATTGCGGCTTGTCATGGAATACATCGGCAGCAAACGGAAGGGGTTGACCATGTTTTTCGGCGAATCGCTCTTATCGCGAGCGCGCGACGGACATACGGCCGCCGGCGACGCCCGAGACCCCCGGCCGCTCTCGCGACCGGACGTCTGCGGGGGTCGTCCCGAACCGGGCGGGCTAGTCGTAGATGGCCAGCAGCTCGAGTCGCTGATAACGGGCCTTGCTGTAGAGCGCGGAGTCGATGGCGCGCTCCATCGTCGCCGCGTCGACCTCGCTCATGGCGAGGCAGTCCTCGAAGCCGGCTTCGCGGGCCTCGAGTTCGAGCGTGCGATCCTCTTCGTGCGTCAGCATGATGAGCGGGGGAGCGAACGGGTCGGTCCGATCGAGCTCGTTCACCAGGTCGAAGCCGGTCCGGTCACCGAGATCCCTGGCGATCAGGACAGCGTCGAAGGTTCCGTTGTCGAGACGGCGATGAGCCTCGGTGGCGTCGTAAGCGCGTGTCACCACGTATTCGATGTGGTCGCGGCCGGCGAGGAGGTCCTCAATGACTCGGGCGTCCTGGTCGTTGTTCTCGACCAGAAGGACACAGAGATGGTCCTGGCGGTTCATCGTCTACCCTCTCTTCTGCGTTGCGGGGCATTGGATACTGCGATCGGATTTTCGGTCTTATTTTCAATCGGCAGCCGCGGCGAATCTTGAGTCATAAAATCGGCCGAATTGCTGTTTTTGCAGATACGTGCCGGATATGGTATAATTGTCCGACCTCGCCGGCGTTGTCCGGCCGTTTTTGCATCCGGGAGAACCCTGCCGGGGGGCTCCCGCCGTCCTGTGGCCGTCGAACCGGGAAGTGTCTACATGACCGCACGCCTGCTCCGCGCGACTCCCGTCGCCCTCATGCTGCTCGCCGCCGCCGCCGTCGCCCAGACCCCCCTGGACATCGGAGGCTGGACCCTGCATCAGGAGAACTCGACCCAGAGCTACACCTTCCCCGCGGGCACCACGGTGCAGCCGGGCGGATACGTGATCATCTGCCGCGACCAGGACCAGTCCGCCTTCGAGAGCTACTACGGTACGACCCTGCCCGCCGGCACGGCCTACCTGCGCTCGAGCAACTCGGCGCCCATGATCAACGGCGACGAGACCTACAGCGTGCGCAACGGATCGGGCACGCTGATCGACGGGCCGACCCCGGCGGTGACGGCCACGCGCGAGTCCTACCACCGCGGCGACCCCGAGACCCTCGGCTGGACCCTGCAGAACGACACGCCCTCGCCCGCCGCGGGCGTCGAGGCCCCCGACGGCGTCTTCTCGGGCCTGGTGATCAGCGAGGTCACCGATCCCGACACCTACACCTACGAGTACGTGGAGCTCTACTACGACGCGGACGCGGGCGGCGACCCGGAGGCGCCGTCGATCTCGAACGTGGGCGTGACCCCCTCGTCCCCGCAGCACGGCGACGACCTGACGGTCTCGGCCACCGTCGCCGAGGGCGACGAGCCGGTCTCCGCGGTGACCTGCTGGTGGCGCACCGACGGCGGCGCCTTCCAGTCGCAGTCCATGAGCGCCGCCGGCGGCGACCTCTACACGACGACCTTCGCCGACCAGCCCGGCGACGTGAGCTTCGACTACTACATCCACGCCGTCGACACCGGCGCCGACACGGCCACCTCCCCCGCCGGCGCCCCCGCGAGCTGGCACAGCGTCTGGATCGACGGCCCGCCCTCGGCCTCGGCCGTCGTGCTCTTCGACCACGCCCACGACCAGGACGCCGGCAGCAACGGCAACTGGCGCATCGACAACAACTACCCCGACCCCTACCCGACGAATCCCACCAGCGAGACCTCCTGGAGCGGCCAGTTGTCGGAGTGGGCCTACGAGCTGTACCTGGCCGGCCACACCGTGCGCAGCAACACCACCGCGTTCAGCGCCGCGGGCCTGGCCGGCGTCGACCTGCTGATCATCCCCGAGCCCCAGGACCCCTTCACCGCCGCCGAGCGCGAGGCGGTGCGGCAGTTCGTCTACGACGGCGGCTCGCTGTTCATGGTCGCCGACCACAATTCCAGCGACCGCAACGGCAACGGCTGGGACAGCCCGAGCATCTTCGGCGGCTACTCGGTGCCCCACATCTCCGATCCCGTCGGCTCGGACACCGAGACCTTCGCCGGCGCCCTGTTCGGCCTGCACTTCCACGTGAAGGACGAGGGCAACAACTCCATCAGCGGCACCTTCGACAACATCACCGCCGCCCCGGGCAACCCGATCACCGAGGGCAGCTACGGCAACGTGAACGCGGTGATCTACCACGTGGGCAACGTGATGACCCTGTGGCCCAGCGCCAACCCGCACCTGAGCGACGTGGGCGCCCTGATCAGCAAGGACGCGGGCTATCCACACATGGCCGCGTGGTCGCGGTACGGCAGCGGCAAGGTCGTCGGCTACGGCGACTCGTCGAGCATGGCCGACGGGACCGGCACGGAGTCGCACGTGGACAACTGGTCGGAAGCCGGGGCGGATCACCGGGAGTTCTTCCTGAACGCGACGGAGTGGCTGCTGGACAATCCGGGGACCGGGGTTGAGGGCGTGCCTTTCAACCTGGGGCTGGATCTGCGGGCTTATCCGAATCCGTTCAATCCGCGGACGACCGTCTCGCTGACGATGCCGCGGGAGGCGCATGTCGAGGTGACGGTGCATGATCTGATGGGGCGCACGCTGCGGACCTTGCACACCGGCGTCCTCGCCGAGGGGCCGCACGCCATCGCCCTCGACGGGTACGACAGCGAGGGGCGCCCCCTCGCTTCGGGCGTCTACCTCGTAAGAGCCTCCGGAGCGGGGCTGCTGAACTGGACCAAGGTGCTGCTCGCCAAGTAGGGCCGGGCGCGGTACACGCACTGGGGCCGTCGAAACCCGTCGCTAGGGTGTTCGGCGGCCCCAGTGCGTGTACCGCGCCCTCCGCATTTCAAGCGCCACCGTCGTGCCCCCCTCCCCTCAACATCCGGGTTTTTCGTGAAGAATATCCCCCTCCCCGCGTCTACCCATATGACGACGGCATACCGGATGGTAACCTGGAGACACGATGCTCACCCTGGCCACACAGGAACGGACCGAGACGCAGGACGCCTTCGCGACCCTGGTCGACCGCGACCTCGACCGCGTCTGGCGCTTCCTCCGCTCGCTCCTTCGCGACGCCGACCTGGCCCGCGACGTGGCCCACGAGACGTTCCTCAGACTGCGGCCGGTGGTGGAACGCGAGGGCGTGCCGCGGCCCGCCTACGTGTTCGCGTCGGCGCGCAACGCGGCCATGTCGCACCTGCGACGGCAGCGGACGCAACGACGTCACATCGTGCCCCTGGATCCGGAGCGCCGGGACGCCCCCGACGCGACGACGCCCGACCGGGAGCTGCACCGCGCGGAGCTGCGGTCGGCCCTGGACGCGGCGTTGGCGACCCTCGACGAGACGCACCGCTCCGTCTTCCTCCTGTCTGAGGTGGAGGGGCTGCGCTACGAGGAGATCGCCGAGATCCTGGACGTGCCCCCCGGAACCGTCGCCTCGCGTAAACACCATGCGACGCTCAAGCTGCGTCGCGAGCTGGAGAGGACCGGCCATGCGTTGTGAAGACCTGCATGACCAGCTGATCGCCTACCTGGACGGGGAGCTGCCCGAGGATACGGCCGCGGCCTGCGAGGCCCATCTCGCCGTCTGCGAGACGTGCGCGGCCGAAATCGCCGCACGGCAACAGGAACGGGATCGATGGCGGGACGCCCTGCGCGAGAGCGCGCCGGCGGACCTGCGCCATGAGATCCTCGCCGGGCGCGCCCCCCGCAGGACGATCAGCTTCGAGCGCCGGCACGCCGGACGCAAGTCCATGTGGACCGCCTGGGCGGCGGCCGCGGTGCTCGCGTTGATCGTGCTGGGACAGGTCGTCACGCGCCTCGGCACCGGGGACGAACCCGGTGCCGCGATCGAAGCCTTCGCCCGGCCCGGCGCCGTGGCCCTCGTCGTGGACGGCGAGATCATCGGCGCGTTCGCGGAGCTGGAGACGGAGAGTCTGGTCCTCGACGGCGGCTTCCTGTAGGAGGGAACGAGATGTTCACACGTCTTATCACGACGATCCTGATCCTGGCCGCCCTGGCGGCGGGTGGCTTCGCGGCGGAACCGAGCGCGGTCGAGCTGAACAACGGCAAGACGTTGACCGGTTTTCTGCGTCCCGTGAGCGAGGGGCTCTACCTGTTGCAGACGGACGAGGCCCTGTACGAGCTGAGCGGCGGCGAGATCGCGTCGGTCGACGGGCGCGAAGGCGCGCCGCGGGTCGACGGGAAACGCAAGTTCGCCCGCACCAGCTCGTACCGCCGCCTGTTGCCCGACGGCGACGTGGTGATCAGCCAGAGCATGATCGTCCACAACAGGGGCAGGAAGATCCAGTCCACCGTGAAATGGGGCGCCGCCCCTCACGAGCTGGAGGCCTACGAGACCATGACGGCCCTGGACGTGTACGGCCACGAGCTCGAGCACCGGTTCGAACCCCGCCGCGGCACCGACATCATGAACGTCATCGTCGACCTCGAGGTGCCGGTGATGCCCGGCGAGGAGATGACGATGATGGTCAGGATGACCTGGGACGGCGCGGCCGTTCTCGAGGACGGCGTTTGGACCTACACCCACTGGGGCGACTACGCCGAGGATCGCCTGCAGAACCTGAAGGTGGAGCTGCCCCCGGGGGCCGAGGTCCTCTCGGTCAACCCGCCGGTCAGGGTCGTGGAACACGAAGGCCAGTCGCTCGTCCACTGGCGCCGGTACTATCCCAAGGGCGAGGTCTTCCCGCTGACGGTGTCCTACAGGCTCGGCGATTGAAGGAGGAACCGGACATGAAACGCCACGGCTATCCCCTGCTGCACGGACTGGTCCTCTGCTTCCTGAACGGCTTCGGCATCGTGATGGGGTTCCGGGCCTGGGAGGCGTCGGGCGCGGCGAACCAGATCTCCGTGCAGGTCCCGGTGGCGCTGCTGATCACGGTGCTCGGGTTCCTGGCCTGGGCCGGAGTGTCGTCGCGGCGCGAGGGACCGGCGAGCGGACTCCGGGGAGCGCGGGCGCTGGTCGTGATCTTCGTGGCGTCCCTCGTCCTGGCGCCGGCGTTCTTCATCCCCCTGCACCGGCTGGTGGCGGGCTACTGGACCGCGGCCTCGAACATCACGGCCGGCTGGCTCTTCCAGGCGCCGGCCAACCTGATCGCGCTGGCCGCCCTCGCAGCGGCGCGACGGGCCGTGTCGTCCGCGGGCGGAGTGATCGCCTGATCGACGACGCCGTCCACGGCACGACGAACGCCCCGGCTCCGGCCGGGGCACCCGCGTCTATCCGGCGAACATCAGAGCTGGACGGTCTCGTCCTTGCCCTTGCACTTGTCCTCGTCCTCGTCCTTCCACATCCGCCAGCCCAGCCAGATCAGCACCAGGGGCCAGAGCTTCGACAGGTCGCCGACGTCGAAGAACCCGATGCCGAAATTGTCGAGCAGGAAATTGACGCCCAGCAGGATTATGAAAACGGCGATCAGTCGGCCCATGTCCACCCCTCCGGTCGGAACGCTTCGTTGACCCCGCGAGTATAGACGCGCCCGCCGCGCGTGACAACGGCCGCTCCCGGGGCGATACTTGGAGACGTACGCAATTACCCGAGCCGGAGATTCATCTTGAGCGACGACAGATCGGCGCTGACGCCGAACCTCGACAACATCACCTTCGTGCTGAGCCACACGACCGAGCCCATGAACATCGGCGCGGCCGCGCGCGCGCTCAAGACCATGGGACTGTCGAAGCTGGTGCTGATCAACCCGCGCGACCCCTTCGGCGACCGCTCGCGGGTCGTGGCCCACGGCGCCGAGGACGTGCTCGACGGCGCGCGCGTGGTGCTGGACCACAAGGCGGCCATCCGCGAGATGATCGTCGTCGCCGGCTCCACCGCCCGGCCGCGGGAGCTGCGCAAGGGCGCCCTGCTGGACCCGCCCGACCTGGCGCGCATGCTGGTGGAGGCCTCGGCCGAGGGGCCCGTCGCCATGATGTTCGGCACCGAGCGAACCGGTCTGACCAACGACGAGGTCTACGACTGCCGCTGGGTGTCGCGCATCGACGCCAATGCGGAGCACTCCTCGCTGAACCTGGCCCAGGCGGTGATGATCTACGCCTACGAGATCCGCCGCGCCTGGCTGGAGACCCGGGCCAAGCCGGCGCGACCGACCGGCCGGCGACCTGAGATGCGCGTCTCCCACCCGCACCGCTCCACCAAGATGCCGACCCAGGACCAGCTCGACATCATGTACGCCCACGTGGGCGCGGCCATGAGCGCGGTCGGCTACACCGACGAGGAATGCGTCAAGTTCCTGACCTACCTGCGCCACCTGCACATGCGGGCGGGCATCGTCGACTGGGAGATGCAGGTCTACCACCTGTTCGCCCGCAAGATCCTGCGCGCCGTGGGCGCCGAACCCTTCATGAGGAGCGACCGTCCATGACGCCCCGCCGCTACCTGCTGCTGGCGTGCCTCGCGGTCCTGGCCGTCACCCTGACCTACGCCGTGAAGATGCGCGACCGGGCGGCCGCGCCCGCGGGGGTCGTCGCCGACAGCGCGACCGACGAGCCGGCCGTGGAGATCGCCGCCGCCGCCCACATCCTGGTGGCCCACGCGGACAGCGAACCGACCGTCGAGGGCGTCACGCGGACCCGCGCCGAGGCCCTGGAGCGGGCGGCCCGCATCGGGGCGCTGGTGCAGGACCGGCGCCGTCCCTTCGCCGAGCTGGCGCGCGAGTATTCAGACGCCCCCAGCGCGCAACGCAACGGCGGCTACATGGGCGTCTTCCGGCGGGGGCAGCTGCCGCTCAACATGGAGGTGGCGCTGTTCGACCTGGAGGAGAACGCCTTCGACATCGACGTGTCGACGCCGCGCGGGATCCACATCCTGATGCGACTGCCCGTGCGGGTGGCCGTCGCGCGGCACATCCTGATCGCCTGGGAGGGCGTGCGGCTGGCCGCGGCGGGGGTCACGCGCACGCGCGGGCAGGCGGAGCTGCTGGCCGACGAGGTGCTGGCCATGCTGGCCAGCGGCGAGGTCGAGTTCTGCGACCTGGCCGCCCGCTTCTCGGACGACCCGGACAACCGCTTCGAGTGCGGGCTGATCGGCGGGGTGGAGCCGTCGGACCTGCCGGAGGAGCTGGAGGTGGAGCTGTTCGCGTTGTCGCCGGGCGAGGTGTCGGAGCGGCGGGTCGAGTCGGAGTTCGGGTTCCACATCCTGATGCGCGCGGAATAGGCGCACCACCGTACATACAATTGAGCGGGAGAGACCAGAGGTCTCTCCCGCTTCGTCTCCGCCCGGGAACGGGCCTTGGGGGAAAACCCGCCGCCGTCGCGGAGTACCGAGCACCTACCGGTAGAGGTTCTTGACCTCGCCCCAGGCCATGGGATCGGTCGGGACCACGATGGTCAGGTAACCGGTCTCACCGATGGCGTCGAACTGGTAGGCGTTGTTGTCGGCCGCGATCGGGTTCGCGTACGACGGGTGGTTCGTGATCGTCAGCGGCGCGTCCTCCATGACGTTGTCGAAGGTCATGAGGGCCAGCTCGTAGAGCACGCCGGCGTCGGAGCCGAACACGGGGATGTAGTCGTACAGGCCCATCTCCACGCCGGTGGTCAGCGAGCCGAGCACCAGGGCGGGCGGGTGGATGGCCGAGCCGATCATGATCAGAGGATCGACCTCGAGCTTGAAGGTGGCGCCGCCGACCAGCATCTGGGCGTCCTTGACCAGGATCCACGCCTCGTGGATCACGCCGGTGCCGCCGTTGGTCTCCAGGGCGTCGAGCGTGCCGTCCGCGTCGAAGTAGACGCCGATGGTCGGGGTGGCGTGCAGGGTCAGGTACGAGTCGAGACCGGTGGCCTCGTACTGCATGCCCTCGTTGTTGGCCACGACCGGGTAGTCGTAGTTGGGGTGCTTCTCGACGGAGACCGGGGCGCTCACGACCTGGGTCTCGGAGAAGAAGCTCAGGGTGGCGACCAGGCAGAAGTCGGCGGGATCGAAGACCGGCGTGAAGTTGTACAGGCCGATCTCGACGCCGTTCTCGTCACCCACGTACAGACCCTCGGAGGTCAGCGGGCTCCAGAAGTACGTCAGCGACGGGTCGATGTCGAGCGCGAAGGCCGCGCCGCCGACCAGCATGTTGGCGTCCTTGATCATCACGTAGCCCGTAGCCGCATCGGGCAGCGGACCCGCGAAGCCGTTCAGATCGGTGCCCTCGGCATCGAAGTAGACGCCGATCGTCGGCTGGGCGACCGACACGCCCGCGAACGCGAGCACCGCGACGGCCACGATGATGCTTTTCCAATTCTTCATTCCTGCTTCCCTTTCATTCGGCCCCGTGGTGGGCCAGTGACCGAGCGGGCCGGTCGCGCCGGACCCTCGTGAACTCCAGGGATGTCCTTCGGCAAACCCCATGCCCCCTTTAGGGATTTATCGCAACGGATCGTCAGGTTTATCGACGACGGAAACGGAAGCCGGGCCGGCGCTCGGCCGGGCCTGTAATCGGTTGTCATCATGACGGTTACATGACGTCAGGCACGAGAAGCCGTCGGCGACTCGAACGACGGGACCGCGTCGGCGAATGAAAACACCCGGACGACGGGAGATCCTTACCGACGCGGGACGACGCAGATCGCCCCTCCGCGTCGCCGCGGGTAGGCAATTCGAAGGGATGCGACGCTGGCCCGGAGGATCAGAGCAGGTAGAGATCGAGCAGGACGAAGGCGAGCACGACCGCGCCCACCCAGGAGTTGATCTCGAAGAAGGCCCGGTCGATGCGGCTCAGGTCGCCCCCGCGTACCAGGCGGTGCTCCCAGACCAGCAGGGCGGCCATGGCCGCGACGCCGGCCAGTGCGGCCGGGCCGAGACCGGGGCCGATCCACAGGGCGACCGCCAGGGCGGCCACCGCGCCCACGTGCAGGCCGCGGGCGATCCGCAGCGCGCTCGTCGTGCCGTACGCGACGGGCAGCGAGTGCAGGCCGGCGTCCCGATCGAAGTCCACGTCCTGGCAGGCGTAGATCACGTCGAAGCCGGCCACCCACAGCAGCACGGCCGCGGCCAGCCACAGGGGGAAGGGCGCGAAGGCGCCGGTCGCCGCCAGCCAGGCGCCCACCGGCGCGACGGCCAGGCCCAGTCCCAGCGCCAGGTGCGCCCAGCGCGTGAACCGCTTGGTGTACGAGTAGCCCAGCACCACCACCAGCGCGAGGGGCGAGAGGACCAGGCAGAGCGGATTGAGCCGCCAGGCCGCCAGCACCAGGAGCGCCGCCGAGACCAGGGTGAACAGGGCCGCGCCGAGGGGCGTGATCGTCCCGGCCGGCAGGTGGCGATCGGCGGTGCGGGGGTTGAGGGCGTCGAGCCTGCGGTCGGCCAGGCGGTTGAAGGCCATGGCCGCGCTGCGGGCGCCCACCATGGCGACCACGACCCACAGCAGGGTGTGCGGACGCGGACGGCCGTCGGTGGCCACCAGCAGCGAGATCAACGCGAAGGGCAGCGCGAACAGGGTGTGCTCGAACTTGACGAGCCCGAAATAGCGGCCGAGGTTCACGCGTCGTCCCCCCAGCGCGGCGCCAGATCGACGGGCACGCGGAGCTGGTCGCAGACGCGCTGCACCACGAAGTCGATCAGGTCCGACACGCGCTCCGGACCGTGATAGAAGCCGGGCATGGCCGGCAGGATCACCGCCCCCTCGCGGCTCAGCCGCGTCATGTTCTCCAGGTGATGGGTGGCCAGGGGCGTCTCGCGGGGCACCAGGATCAACGGGCGGCGCTCCTTGAGGCTGACGTCGGCCGCGCGGAACAGCAGCGTGTCGCCCGAGCCGGTGGCGATGCGGCCCAGGGTGCTCATGGAGCAGGGGCAGACGACCATCGCGCCGCCGCGCGCCGAGCCGCTGGCGACGGGCGCGGTGAACTCGGTGCGGCCGTATTCCGCGAGGGTCGCGCCGGCCTCGGCGGCCGCGGCCCGCAGATCGGAGACGAGCGCGTCGGGGGCGCGGCCCAGCTCCACCGGCGCGGTCTGGTCGACGGCGTCGGAGCGCAGCAGGGCCACGTCGCGGCCGGCGCGCAGCAGCACCTCGACCAGGCGGACCCCGTAGGCCAGTCCGCTGGCGCCGGTCCAGGCGACGGTGATCGGGGGCGCGCTCACGTCAATCGTCCTCCCACCAGGTGCGCGATGCCGAAGGTCTGCCTCTCCACGAAGGTATCGCCGAACCCCGCCTCCGCCAGCAGGGCCGCGAACCCGTCCGGCGTGACGAAGCGCGCCATGCTCTCGGTCAGGTAGGCGTAGGCGGCGCGGTCGCGGCCCAGCACGCGGCCGGCGGCGGGCACGGCGCGGTCGAGCCACCAGCGCAGGGGGGCGGGCTTGC
>CAZSNA010000015.1:0-53070 GCA_964607825.1 uncultured Fibrobacteraceae bacterium
GAACGTGAACACGTCCACGGTACACCAGGGGTCCAGCCGTTCCATAATCTCTAGCCCGCCGCGCGGTTATCCACATGAAAACGGTCCCCCGGGGGACCCTGGTTTTGACGTTCCGTGAGTCGAGCGTGGCGTGAGGCCTCTCGCCGCGCTCGACTTCTTTTCCGCATCGTCTCGCGCAGGCGCCCGGCCCCCCGCCCCCTTGTTGCCAGCGACCGGACGAGCCGCTATGTTCGCCCCATGTCGAAGCGGGATACAGACCTTCGAGAGATCGAGGCGAGGCGGCGCCGGTTCCGGCTGACCTGCCTCGCCGCCGTCTGCGCGGGCGTCATGGCGACGGTCGCCATGCCGCCCTTCAGCGGCACCGGCTGGCTGGTCATTCCCGCCCTGACCATGCTCTTCGCCGTGCTGCGCCACGCCGAGCGCCCGGCCCTGCTGGGCTGGCTCTTCGGCGTGGCCCACCAGCTCACCCTGCTGCACTGGCTCTTCCAGCTCGGCCCCGAGGCGCCGATTGCGTCCAGGGTGCTGGTGCCGGTGATGGCCGGCGCGGCGATCCTCTACTGCTCGCTCTACTACCTGCTGTTCGGCTGGCTGGCCGGACGCGCGGCCCGCCTGGGCGTGGGCCTGTTGGCGGCGCCGCTGCTGTGGACGCTCGTCGAGATGCTGCGCACCGCCGGCGAGCTGGGCTTCCCCTGGTGCCTCTCGGGGATGGCCTCGCTGCAGAGCCCGCTCTATCCGCCGGCCGCGATGGGCGGAGAGCAGGCCCTGGGCGCCGCGAGCGCGTTCCTGGCGGCGGCGCTGGTCGCGGCCTTCGAGCAGGGCGTCGCGCGGGACGGGCGTCCGGCGGCCACGGCCCTCGCGCTGGGGCTGGCGGCGCTGGCCATGTGGGGCTGGCTCGGGTCTTCCGGACGCGGTTCCGAGGGGGATCCGCAGCGGCTGCCGGTGCGCACCGCCGTGATCCAGGCCGACGTCGCCCTGAGCGACAAGTGGGCCAAGGGTCGTCTGGACTCGACGACGGTGCCCTACACCGCGCTCACCGAGGCGGCCGTGGACGCCGGCGCCGAGTTCGTGGTCTGGGCCGAGACGTCGGTGCCTGCGTACCTGCTCTACGAGCGCCGCCTGCTGGACTGGGCGCGGGGGCTGGCCGACTCCAATGACGTCCATCTCTTCGTGGGATTCCCCGACGCCAACGCGGCCCCCGACGGCGGTCGTCGCAAGACCAACGCCTCGGGCCTGTTCGGCCCCGACGGCTACCTGCTCGACCGCTACCACAAGCACCACCTGCTGCCCTTCGGCGAGCGCGTGCCCTTCCAGTCGGTGCTGCCCGCCCTGGGCGAGCTCGACTTCGGGCAGGCCGAGTGGCACGCCGGCGACCGCCCCCATCCCATCTCCGTGCCCGTGGCCCCGAACCAGGGCCTGAGCTTCGGCGCCCTGATCTGCTTCGAGTCCATCTTCGGCTCGCTGGGCCGCCACGCCGTGGCCGAGGGCGCGGACGTGCTGGTGAACATCACCAACGACGGCTGGTTCGGACGCACCGCCGGCCCGGTCCAGCACGCGGCCATGGCCCGCATGCGCGCCGCCGAGTGCGGCGTGCCCGTGGTGCGCTGCGCCAACAACGGCATCAGCTACGTGACCGACCCCCGCGGCCGGGTGATGCAGCGTCTGGAGCTGGGTGAGCGGGGCCTGATCGTGACCGACCTCATGCCCGGCGCCGGCGACACGCCCTACGTCCGGGGCGGCGCGGTCCCCCTGGCGATCGCCCTGGGCGTCTGGACGCTGGTCGTGGCCGCGATGCTGATGAGGAGGCGCCGCTGATGGACCCCCTGCGCCACGCCTTTCCCCACTGCCCCGAGTGCCGGACCGACCTGGTCGATCGGGAGGAGGGCGGCGTGCCGCGTCCGACCTGTCCGGCCTGCGGCTTCGTGCAGTACCTGAACCCCGCGCCCGCCGCGGCGGTCATCGTGCGACGCGGCGAACGGGTCCTGCTGGCGCGCCGCCGCTACGAGCCCAAGGCGGGGGAGTGGACCCTGCCCGCCGGCTTCCTCGAGTACGACGAGGAGGCCCACGACGCGGCCCGCCGCGAGGCCCTGGAGGAGACCGGGCTCGAGGTGCGGATCGACGAGCTCTTCGCCGTCCACCACGGCCTGCTGCCGCCGGACCGCTCGGTGATCCTGATCGTCTACCGCGCCACCGAGACCGGCGGCGTGCTCGAGGCCGGGGACGACGCCGCGGAGGTGGGCTTCTTCGATCTGGACGAGCCGCCCGGCCCCATCGCCTTCTCCACGCACCGCAAGGTGCTGGACGCCCTGCGCGCCGAGGCGCGCGGAGAGGAGACGCCATGACCCCCGCCCCGGTCCCGGCGGCGGTGCTGCTCTCGGGCAGCGGCCGCACCCTGGAGAACTTCCTGACCGAGATCGGCGCCGGACGTCTGCCCCTGGAGATCACGGCGGTGGTCAGCAGCCGCGGCGACGTGCGCGGCGTGGAGGTCGCCCGCGAGGCCGGCCTGCCCCTGGGGATCTTCCGTCGCGCCGACCACGCCGGCCTGGCCGCCCACAACGCGGCCATCAACGACTGGCTGCGGCCCGCCACACCAAGGCTGATCCTGCTGGCCGGCTACCTGTGCTTCTACCAGCGTCCGGACTGGTTCGACGGCCCCATCCTGAACATCCACCCCGCCCTGCTGCCCAGATACGGCGGCAAGGGCATGTACGGGCACCACGTGCACGAGGCGGTGCTGGCGGCCGGCGACACCGAGAGCGGCTGCACCGTCCACCACGTGAGCGAGGTCTACGACGGCGGCGAGATCGTCGCCCAGGCGCGCGTGCCGGTGCGCCCGGACGACGACGCCGACGCCCTGGCCGCCCGCGTCTTCGCCGCCGAATGCGAGCTGTACCCCGAAGCCGTCCGCCGCGTGATCGCCGGACTGGGAGGCTGACATGGCCGACATCCGCCCCTTCGCCGCCTATCGCCCCACGCCGGAGACCGCCCGCCGCGTGGCCAGCCCGCCCTACGACGTGCTCGATTCCGACGAGGCCCGCGTCATGGCCGGCGAGAACGAGCTGAGCTTCCTGCACGTCGTGAAGGCCGAGATCGACCTGACGCCCGAGCAGGCGACGGATCCCGAGGCCGTCTACGCCCGCAGCGCCGCCAACTGGCGCCGGCTGGTCGACGACGGCGTGCAGGTGCGCGACGCGGCGCCGTCCTTCTACGTCTACCGCCTGACCCTGGGCGACCACGTCCAGTACGGCCTGGCCGTGGGCTGCAGCGTGGACGAGTACGTGGACGGCCGCATCCGCAAGCACGAGCACACCCGCCGCGACAAGGAGGACGACCGCGCCCGCCACATGGAGGTGCTGGGCGTCAACGCCGGCCCGGTCCTCTACACCTACCGCGCCGACCGGCGCATCAAGGTGCTGGTGGACGGATTGGTCTCCTCGACCGCGCCCGCGGTGGACTTCACGGCCGACGACGGCGTGGGCCACGCCGTGTGGCCCCTCGCGGATCCGGACGACGTGGCGGCCCTGCAGGCGGCCTTCGCCGAGGTGCCCGCCCTCTACGTGGCCGACGGACACCACCGCTCCGCCTCGGCCCACCGCGTGCGCGACATCTACCGCGACCGCAACGCCGCCCACACCGGCGACGAGCCCTACAACCACTTCCTCGCGGTGCTCTTCCCGGACGACGAGCTGAGCCTGATGGGCTACCACCGCGTGATCCGCGACCTGAACGGCCTGACGCCCGCGGACTTCCTGGCCCGGGTGGGGGAGATCTTCGACGTGTCCGAGACCGACGATCCCGAACCCGCCGCCCACCACACCTGGGGGATGCGTCTGGACGGCCGCTGGTATCGCCTGGCCGCCCGCTCCGGCAGCTACCCGGCCGACGACCCGGTGGCCAGCCTCGACGCCGCCGTCCTCCAGGATCTCCTGCTGGCTCCGGTGCTGGGCATCGGCGACCCCCGCCAGGACCCGCGCATCGACTTCGTGGGCGGCAGCCGGGGGATGGGCGAGCTCGAGCGACGCTGCGAGACCGACATGGCCGTGGCCTTCGCCTTCGCGCCCGCGGACGTGGCCCAGATCATGGCGGTCGCGGATGCGGGGGCGGTCATGCCGCCCAAGTCGACGTGGTTCGAGCCCAAGCTGCGGTCGGGGTTGATCGTGCGTAGCCTGGTCGACTGAGGCAGGTGGGTGTTGGGCCCTGACGGGGAGGCGCGGCTCGGCACATCCTGTGCCGAGCCGCTTCGCTTCCGGGCGCTCCGCCATCCATGGTTCCGCGCCCGGAAGCGAAGCGAGGCGGCACAGGACGTGCCGCCTCGCGTCTCCCCGATCAGGAGCGAACATGTGCTTCTCCGGCCTACCGTGCCGCAACCTCACTCATCAGGTATTCATGAATCGAGGTCGCCGCCTTCCGGCCGGCCCCCATCGCGAGGATCACGGTGGCTCCGCCGGTGACGATGTCGCCGCCCGCCCACACGTTGTCGAGGTTGGTCTTCATGGTCTCCAGATCCTCGACCACGATCGTGCCGCGACGCTCGTTGAGCTCGAGCTCGGGGCAGTCGGCGGTCAGCACGGGGTTCGGGCCCTGGCCGATGGCCACGACCACCGTGTCCACGTCCCAGGTCTTGAAGGCGCCCTCGATGGGCACCGGGCGGCGGCGGCCGCTGTCGTCGGGCTCGCCGAGCTCCATCTCCTGGCACTTGATGGCCTTGACGGCGCCGTTCTCGCCGATGATCTCGATGGGCGCGTGCAGGAGCTGGAAGTCGATGAACTCCTCCTCGGCGTGGTGCGATTCCTCGATCCTCGCCGGCAGCTCCGCCTTGGTGCGCCGGTAGATCAGGTACACGTGCTCCGGGTCGAGACGCTTGGCGGTGCGCGCGGCGTCCATGGCCACGTTGCCGCCGCCGATCACGGCGATGCGCTCGATCTTCTTGATGGGCGTGTCCGACTTCTCGGGGAACTGGTACCCGCCCATGAGATTCACGCGCGTCAGGAACTCGTTGGCGCTGTAGACGCCGTTGAGGTTCTCGCCGGGGATGCCCATGAACCAGGGCAGGCCCGCGCCCACGCCGATGAACACGGCGTCGAAGCGCTCGCGGATGGAGTTCAGCGACTCGGCCTTACCCACGGGGTAGTTCATGACGAACTTCACGCCCATGTCCTTCAGCCCGTCGATCTCCTTCACGAGGATGCGCTTGGGCAGGCGGAACTCGGGGATGCCGTAGAACAGCACGCCGCCGGGCTTGTGCAGGGCCTCGAAGACGGTGACGTCGTGGCCCTGCTGGATCAGGTCGCTCGCGGCGGTCAGTCCGGCGGGCCCGCTGCCGATGATGGCCACGGACTTGCCCGTATCGGCTTCCTTCGGGGGCAGGATGTTGAGATCGTGCTCCATGGCGTAGTCGCCCAGGAAGCGCTCCACGCGGCCCACGCCGCCGGGCTCGCGGCCCTTGTCGGGCTTGTTCATGGTGCAGACCAGCTCGCACTGGTCCTCCTGCGGGCAGACGCGGCCGCAGATCGCGGGCAGGAAGTTCTTCTCCTTCACCTTCCGCAGGGCTTCCTCGTACAGGCCCTCGCCCACGAGGTTCATGAACTTGGGGATGTCCACGCCCACCGGGCAGCCGCCGATGCAGGGCTGGTCCTTGCACTGGATGCAGCGCCGGCCCTCGGCCAGGGCCTCCTCGCAGTCGAAGCCCAGGGGCACCTCGTCGAAGTTCTTGATGCGCTCCTCGGGCGGCTGCTCGCGCATGGGGGTCTTGGTCTTGGACTTGTTGAACTTGTAGCTCGGCTTCTTCCTCTTCTCGGCCATGATCGACCCCCTTCCTAGCTGTCGGTTTTGGTGAGTTCGTCGGCGGCCTTGACCAGCCGGCATTCGTGATCGGCCATCTCCAGGGACTTGCGCTCCTCGTCCTGGTAGTAGGCCAGGCGCGACATGAGCTCGTCGAAGTCCACCAGGTGGCCGTCGAACTCGGGGCCCTCCACGCAGGCGAAGCGCGTCTCGCCGCCGACGGTCACGCGGCAGGCGCCGCACATGCCGGTGCCGTCCACCATGATCGGGTTGAGCGAGGCGAGGGTCTTGATGCCGTGGGGTTCGGTGGTCTTGCACACGAACTTCATCATGATCACCGGCCCGATGCAGACGCACTCGTCGACGGTCTCGCCGCGGGCGACCACGTCCTCGATGGCGTCGGTGACCAGTCCCTTCTTGCCGTAGCTGCCGTCGTCGGTGGTGATGATCAGCTCGTCGCTCACCGCGGCGCACTCGTCCTCGAGGATCAGCAGGTCCTTCGTGCGGGCGCCCAGGATGGTGATGACCTTGTTGCCCGCGGCCTTCATGGCCGTGGCCATGGGCCACACCACGGCGTTGCCGATGCCGCCGCCCACGCAGAGCACGGTCTTGCCCTCGGGGATGTCGGTCGGTCGGCCCAGGGGGCCGGCCAGGTCGAGGATCTCGTCGCCGACCTGCAGCGCGTTGAGCAGGCGGGTGGTCTTGCCCACCTCCTGGGCCACGATGGTGATGGTCCCCTTGACCTCGTCGCGGTTCGCGATGGTCAGGGGGATCCGCTCGCCCTCCTCGGTGACGCGCAGGATGATGAACTGGCCGGCCCGGCCCCGGCGGGCGATATGCTCGGCCTCGATCTCGAATAGCATGGTCTTGTCGGCCAGGAGCCTGGCGTCGACGATCCTGTTGGGCACGGTCGCGCTCCTCGGTTCGTAGGGTGCGGCGGGTCGGAAAAGGAGACAAGAGCAATCCAATATTGTCTCGTCCTGTTCAAATAAGAAGGCGAAACGGAGGGAAATCAAGGTGGAATCGCGGTTTGTGATCGATCGTTTATCTGGCGTGACCGCTTGTCCGGATTGCAGTTACGGCGGAAAGGATGGGATGGGAGGGGAAACGCTCAAGGGTCGGGTCCCTGGCCGGGTGCGAAGCGGGCCGCCCGGGGGGGAGTGAGCGTCCGCGCTCCGCCGACGTGCCCGTCGGTCGGCGTCCGGTCCCGACCCTTGCAAGCGGGTCAAGGAGACATGCATCGCTGCCCGTCGACCTGCAGGGAGCATGCCGGGCCGGCGACTTGACCGGCGGGTGCGCTGTTCGTATGGTGGGGCGCTGTCCGGAACGCGCGCACGACGAACGGAGACCGAGATGGAAGACCTGGTCCGCGGCATCATCGAGCACATCGGCGAGGATCCGACCCGCGAGGGCCTGCAGAAGACCCCCGAGCGCGTGGCCCGCGCCTACGGGGAGATCTGCGGCGGCTACGACATGGACCCCGACGCCATGGTCCGCAAGGCCCTGTTCGAGGCCGAGGGCCAGGAGATGGTCCTGGTCAACGACATCGACTTCTTCAGCATGTGCGAGCACCACATGCTGCCCTTCTTCGGCAAGGCCCACGTGGCCTACATTCCCGGCAAGAAGATCGTCGGGCTCTCGAAGATCGCGCGCGTGGTCGAGGCCTACGCCCGCCGCCTCCAGGTGCAGGAACGCATGACCGCCCAGATCGCCAGCTGCCTCATGGACAACCTCGACGCCGCCGGCGTCGCCGTCGTTCTCCACGCCCAGCATCTGTGCATGATGATGCGGGGGATCAAGCGGCAGAACTCGTTCGCGGTGACCAGCGAGATGCTGGGGGTGTTCAAGGACAGCGCGAAGACGCGGAGCGAGTTCCTGACGCTCATTCAAGAGAAGCCCTGGAACTGATCGTCAGGTCGGCGCACGAGACGTAGAAAGTCTACACGTGTAGACTTTCTACGTTTTGTTTTGGCGCGGTATGAAATGCCTGTGGTCGGCTAGCGATACATGGCTTTGAGGTCGCCCCAGGAGCGGGCCTGGTTGGGGACGGGGCCGCAGTCGCCGTCGTGGGGCTCGACCCGATCGATCCAGAAATGACAATTGGTGGGCATGCCGCCATACGTCTCGACACCATAGAAGTTCAGGACCTGTCCCGAGATGCTCCAGAACAGGGCTTGATGGTCTGACTCCCCGAACGCCTCGGCTGTCAACGACCCGCAAAACCCGCTCCAGCATCCGTCCTCACAAGGTTGGATATCAAAATATCCGCTCTGGTAGACCAGGCGCCCCCGCATGCAGATCGCCTCTCCCCAGGTCACGATATCGTAAGAGGGATTGCAGCAGCACGAGATATTGTACAGACCGCCCTCAGCATCCCTCGCCATGACCTCGTAGTGGTAGTGACGGTTGGGAACGGGTATCGGCTCGGACCATGTCACGATCAGGTCTTCGCCGGGCTCCGGGATGTCCCAGACCGCCCCGGGCGAGATGGCGACCAACTTGTGGCACGTTCCATGTATCTTCCGAGCGATGACGATTTCGACCCAGTCCGGAGGCAGGTCCTCATGCTGGGACCGATACACCTCCACATCAATCGAGACGGAACCGACGCCATCGACGGTGGCCCAGAGACTGCCGCACAATGACTGCCCCCAGGCGGGACACGCCGCAAGCAGAAGAACGGCGAGGATCCACTTCATATCGCCCCCTTCGAAATATGTCGGTCAAGATACTACCTGATAATAGATGGGAGAGGGGCACCCCCGTCAACCCCTCCCCAGGCCGCAGGCATCGCAGAGTCCCGTATAGACAGAGACCCGCCGAGCCCTAGCGACGGACTCGGCGGGTCTCTGTCTATACGGGACTCGGCCTCTACAGCCCCTGTTCCCCGAGCCACCTCTCGCACTCTATAGCCGCCATGCACCCGGTCCCCGCGGCGGTGATCGCCTGCCGGTACACGTGGTCCTGCACGTCCCCGGCGGCCCACACGCCCTCGACGTCCGTGGCGGTCAGGTCGGGCTTGGTCACCAGGTAGCCCAGCTCGTCCGTCTTCAGCTGCCCGTCCAGGAACTGCGTGTTCGGCACGTGCCCGATGGCGATGAAGCAGCCGGTGACCGCGAGCTCGACGTCCTCGCCGCCCTGCGTATCCGCCAGGATCAGCTTCTCGAGCAGCCCGTTCTCGCCGGCGATCATCTGCTTGACCGTCTTGTTCCAGGCGAACTCGATCTTCTCGTTGGCCAGGGCGCGGTCGCCCATGATCTTGCTGGCGCGCAGCTCGTCGCGGCGGTGGATGACCGTGACCTTCTTGGCGAAGTTGGTCAGGTAGATGGCCTCCTCGATGGCCGTGTCGCCGCCGCCGACCACGGCGATCTCGTGGTCGCGGAAGAAGAAGCCGTCGCAGGTGGCGCAGGCGCTCAGGCCCTTGCCGTGGAAGTCGTTCTCCTCGGGCAGGCCCAGCCAGCGGGCGCTGGAGCCCGTGGCGATGATCACGCTCTGGGCCAGGTGCGTCTCGTCGCCGACGACCACCTTGAAGGGGCGCTCGGACAGGTCCACGCTGTCGACGGTCGCCGACACGATCTCGGCGCCGAAGCGGGCGGCCTGCTCACGGAACTTCTGGGTCAGCGCCGGGCCGTCGATGCCCTCGGGGAAGCCCGGGAAGTTCTCGACCTCGGTGGTGATGGTCAGCTGGCCGCCGGGCTGCTGCCCCTCGAACACCAGGGGGGGGATGTTGGCGCGACTCAGGTACAGGGCCGCGGTGAAGCCGGCGGGGCCGGAACCGATGACGATGGCGCGATGGATGGTCTGGTTCATGCCGGGGCGTTCCTTCCGGGCGAGAGGTTTCGTGGGTTTCCGGCCCTATGTTTAGGTAAGTGGAGCGTTTGTGTCAACCCGCCCGACGGGTCGCGAGACATGAAAACAGCCAATCGGACCTTGACTGGGGCCGAAAAAACTGTTTATTATTCCCGGTTCCGGTTGGAATCGCCTGTTTCGTCCAGATTCGGCGTCGGCCGGGCATCACACGGCGACTCGAAGAGCGGCGTCGGCGGACGACGAGGTATGTCCGGATCGTCCGTCCTGCGCGCGAACGTTGTTTGGAGACTACAGATGTACGCGATCGTCAACATCATGAGCCAGCAGTTCAAGGTCGAGCCCGAGGCCACCCTCCAGGTGCCGCTGATGAAGGGCGAGGCCGGGGACGCGGTCAATTTCGACGAGGTCCTGCTCTACAACGACGGCCAGGACGTCAAGGTCGGCACGCCGACGGTCGAGGGCTGCTCGGTCAGCGCCGAGATCCTGCGCCACGGCATGGGCCGCAAGGTGAGCGTCTTCAAGAAGAAGCGCCGCAAGAACTATCGTCGGAACAAGAGCCATCGCCAGGCCTTCACCGAGATCCGCATCAAGGGCATCACCGCCTAGGGCGGCCGGGACCCGGAAGGAGACAGACATGTCACACAAGAAAGGCGTCGGCAGCTCCCGCAACGGACGCGACAGCAACGCCCAGAGGCTCGGGATCAAGCGCTTCGGCGGCGAGAACGTGACCGCCGGCACGATCATCGTGCGCCAGCGCGGCACCAAGATCCATCCGGGCGAGAACGTGGGGCGCGGCAACGACGACACCCTGTTCGCCAAGATCGACGGCAAGGTCGTCTACGGGCGCTACGACAAGAGCCGGAAGAAGGTCAGTGTCCTGCCCGCCTGACACCGAGCGCAGTTCGTTTCGCGGAACCCATCCCCGCACGGGGATGGGTTTCCTCTTTGATGGAGGTCGATCATGAGCGGCGTTCTGGTGGTGATTCCCGCGCGCTGGGACTCCTCGCGCTTTCCCGGCAAGGTGCTGGCGGACCTGGGCGGACGGCCCCTGGTGGTCCGCGTGGCCGACCTGGCCGCCCGCATGGCCACCGCCGACTCGGTGATCGTGGCCACGGACGACGCGCGCGTGATCGAGGCGGCGGACGCCGCGGGGCATGAGGCCGAGCTCACCGGCGAGCACCCCACCGGTTCGGATCGCGTGGCCGAGGTGCTGGCGCGGCACCCGGCCGACATCGTCCTGAACCTGCAGGGCGACGAGCCGCTGCTCGAGCCCGCCGACCTGGACGCCCTGGTCCGCGCCCTGCTCGACGATCCCGACGCCGACATGGCCACCCTGGCCCACCCCTTCACGGACGAGTCCGAGTGGCGCGACCCCAACGTGGTCAAGGTGCTGTCCGGCGCGGACGGTCGGGCGCTGTGGTTCAGCCGGGCCGCGGTGCCCGGCGTGCATCCGGGCGCCGGCGAGGATGCTGAGCTGCCCTGGACCCGCGCCGCCCGGCACGTGGGCGTCTACGCCTTCCGGGGCGTGTCGCTGCGGCGCTACCTGAACCTGGAGCGCACCGACCTGGAGCTCTGCGAGGGGCTGGAGCAGCTGCGGGCCCTGGAGCACGGCCTGCGGATCCGGGTGGTGCCCGCCTCGGGCCTGCCCGTGGGCGTGGACTCGCCGGGCGACCTGGAGACGGTGCGCGACCTGTGGGCGACGCGCGACGAATCGGATCTTTGACGCGTCCGCGACCTGAGTTAATCTGACGACGGCAACCAACCGGGAAGGACGGATCCCATGGCGAAGTACATCTTCGTGACCGGCGGCGTGGTCTCCGCGCTGGGCAAGGGCATCGCGGCGGCCTCGCTGGGCCAGCTGCTCAAGGCGCGCGGCCTGAAGGTCGTGCTGCAGAAGTTCGACCCCTACCTGAACGTCGATCCCGGCACCATGAGCCCCTTCCAGCACGGCGAGGTCTTCGTTCTGGACGACGGCGCCGAGTGCGACCTGGACCTGGGCCACTACGAGCGCTTCACCGACACGGCCCTGTCCCAGATCAACAACCTGACCAGCGGCGTGGTCTACGAGACCATCCTGCAGCGCGAGCGAAAGGGGGAGTACCTCGGCCGCACCGTGCAGGTCATCCCGCACGTGACCGACGAGATCAAGCGGCGCATCAAGCTGCCGGCGGACGAGGACGCCGATATCGACGTGGTCATCACCGAGATCGGCGGCACCGTCGGCGACATCGAGTCGCTGCCGTTCCTGGAGGCCATCCGACAGTTCCGTCTGGACCGGCCGGCCGAGGACACCCTCTGCGTCCACCTGACCCTGGTGCCCTACATCGCCGCCGCCGGCGAGATCAAGACCAAGCCCACCCAGCACTCGGTGCGGGAGCTGCGCAGCATCGGCATCCAGCCCGACGTGCTCATGTGCCGTTCCGAGGTGGCGGTGCCCGACGACGCGCGGGGCAAGATCGCCCTGTTCTGCAACGTGCCCACCGAGAGCGTCATCAACGCGGTGGACGTGCAGTCGATCTACCAGGTGCCCCTGGAGTTCCACAGGCAGGACCTCGACGCGCAGGTCTGCCGCCGGCTGGGGATCGACGCGCCCGGGATCGACCTGGCGGCCTGGGAGAAGATGGTCTCGATCATCCTCAACCCGCCGGAGACCGTGAAGATCGCGGTGGTCGGCAAGTACGTGGAGCTCAAGGACGCCTACAAGAGCATCAGCGAGTCCTTCGTGCACGCGGGCATCCCCAACCACGTGGGCGTGGAGCTGGCGTGGGTGGACTCGGAGAGCCTCGAGGGCAAGGAGGTCGGCGAGCGACGCCTGGATGAGGCCTTCGACGGCTGCCACGGCATCCTGGTGCCCGGCGGTTTCGGAGACCGGGGCATCCAGGGCAAGGTCAACGCGGTGCGCTACGCGCGGGAACGGGGCGTGCCCTTCTTCGGGATCTGCCTCGGCCTGCAGGTGGCCATGATCGAGATCGGACGCGACGTGGCGGGCCTGCCCATGGCCAACAGCAGCGAGTTCGATCCCGCCGCCGAGCACCCGGTCATCGACCTCATGCTCGAGCAGCGCGGCATCACCGACATGGGCGGCACCATGCGGCTGGGCGCCTATCCCTGTCGGCTGGTCGAGGGGAGCCTGGCCGCGCGCTGCTATCAGGTCGACGAGATCAGCGAGCGGCATCGCCACCGCTACGAGGTCAACAACGACTACCGCGACCGCTTCGCCGAGCACGGCGTGGTCTTCTCTGGGCTGTCGCCCGACGGCGAACTCGTGGAGATCATCGAGCTGCCGGACCATCCCTTCTTCCTGGCGGTGCAGTTTCACCCCGAGCTCAAGTCGCGGCCCAACCGGCCCCATCCCATCTTCACGGCCTTCGTGGCCGCGGCGGTGGGCCACCAGAACCAGGTGCGCGACGCCGCCACGGTGGAGGGCTGAGATGTGCGAGGTCGTTCTCGACGGACACGCCATCGGTCCCGGCCGACCGCTCTACGTGATCGCCGGCCCCTGCGTGCTGGAGGATCCCGACGAGATGCTGCGTCTGGCCGGCGAGATCGCGGGCGTCTGCCGCGATCAGGGGCTCGGCTACTGCTTCAAGGCCAGCTACACCAAGGACAACCGCACCAGCGGCGGTTCGCCCCGCGGCCCCGGGCTCGAGGCCGGGCTGGACCTGCTGCGGCGCATCAAGGACGCCCACGGCGTGCCCGTCCTGACGGACATCCACCACCCCGAGCAGGCCGCGCCGGTGGCCGAGGTGGCCGACGTCCTGCAGATCCCCGCCTTCCTATGCCGCCAGACCTCGTTGCTGGAGGCGGCCGCAGCCACGGGCGCGGCGGTCAACGTCAAGAAGGGACAGTTCCTGGCGCCGGCCGACATGTCCCACGTGGCCGGCAAGCTGCGCGACGCGGGCTGCGAGCGCATCCTGGCCACCGAGCGCGGCAGCTTCTTCGGCTACCGCGACCTGGTGGTGGACTACCGGGCCCACCAGGCCATGCACGACCTGGATCTGCCGGTGGTCTTCGACGCCACCCACTCGGTGCAGTCGCCCGGCAGCGCCGGCGGCGCCACCGGAGGCACGCCGGAACTGATCCCCCTGCTGATGCGCTGCGGCCTGGCCGCCGGCGCCGACGCCCTCTTCCTGGAGACCCACTACGAGCCCGCCCGCGCCCACAGCGACGCCGGCAGCCAGCTCCCCTTCACCCGCTTCGCCGCGCTGGTCGAGCAGGCGCGGCGCTGGCGCGACCTCTACCTGGAGACGACGTCGTGAGCGCCCGCACCTGGCCGCCCCGCAGCGACGAGGCCTACCGCGAGGAGGCCCGCGCCGTCCTGGGCGACGCGCTCTGCGACCTCTTCGCGGGGATCGAGGCCGTCGTGCTGGACTGCGACGGCGTGCTGACCGACGGCAGCCTCGTCTACGGGCCCGAGGGGGAGGCCCTGAAGACCTTCCACGCCCGCGACGGCCTGGGGCTGGTCATGGCCCGCGCCGCCGGCGTCAAGCTGGCCCTGCTGACCGGACGCGACAGCGCCACGGCCGCGCGCCGAGTCGAGGAGCTGCGCTTCCATGCGGTCAAGCTGGCCCGCTTCGACAAGCAGCGCGCCCTGCGCGAGATCCTCGACGAGTGCGGCGCAGATCCAGCGCGCACCCTCTACATGGGCGACGACCTCATCGACCTGCCGGCCATGGAGCTGGCGGGGCTGCCGGTCACCGTGCCCGAGGCGCCCGAGGACGTGCGTGCCGCCAGCCGCTACGTGACCGCCGCCGCCGGCGGGCACGGCGCCGTGCGCGAGATCACCGACCTGGTCCTGAAGAGCGGTGGACGCTTCGGGCCCGCTTTGGCGCGCATCGCCGAGAAGGCCTGGCTGCCGCCGGAGGAGACGACATGATGCGCGACGGCGGTTCCCCCCGCAGCGACGCGGAGATCCTCGCGATCGGCCGCGAGGTCCTGGCCCAGGAGGCCGCCGAGCTGGCCGACCTGGCCGGACGGCTCGACGAGGCCTTCGTGGCCGCGGTGCGCGCGGTGGAGGCCTGCCGCGGACGCGTCATCGTGACGGGACTGGGCAAGTCGGGCATCGTGGCCCGCAAGCTGGCGGCCACCCTGACCGCCACCGGTACGCCCTCGCATTTCATCCACCCGGTGGAGGCCATCCACGGCGACCTGGGCGTGGTGGGGGCGGGGGACGTGATGATCGCCGTCTCCCGCAGCGGCGACAATCCCGAGATCACCCAGCTCACCGGCCTGGCCCGCCACTTCGACATGGTCATGATCGCCTTGACCGGGCGGCCCGAGTCCGAGCTCGCGCGCCTGAGCGACATCGTGGTGGTCTGCGACGTGGCCCGCGAGGCCTGTCCCCTGAACCTCACGCCGACCACCAGCGCCGCGGCGGCCATGGTCGTCGGCGACGCGCTGGCCCTGTCCCTGCTCACCCTGCGCGGCTTCGACGAGCGGGACTTCGCCGCCTACCATCCCGGCGGCGTGCTCGGACGCTCCCTGCTGCTGACCGTCGGCGAGCTGATGCACGGCGACGACGAGCTGCCGCGCGTGGGCGTCGACGCCACCCTGCGCGACTGCCTGCCCGAGCTGGTGGCCAGGCGGCTGGGCTGCGCCTGCGTGGTGCGTCCCGACGGCACCCTGGCGGGGATCTGCGTGGACGGCGACGTCAAGCGCATCCTGCTGGAGTACGACGATCCGCTGAGCCGGCCCATGTCGGAGCTCATGTCCTCCGATCCCGAGACCATCCGCGCCGAGGATCTGGCCGTCACGGCCCTGCGGCGCATGGAGGAGCGGGCCCGGGGGCCCATCACGGTGCTGGTGGTCGTCGACGCGGACGACCGGCCCGTGGGGCTGCTGCACATCCATGACATCCTGCGCGCCGGCATCTACGGCTCCGGCCCGCGCGACGCCGGGCCGTCCACCGGCGGGACGCCGACGGACGGATCCTGCGAGGCGTCGTGAATGATCGTGGTTAACTCTCTGGCGTTTAAGACGATGTGGGGTCTGGCGGGAGCGCTTGACGGGCCGTCGCGGCTGGTGTTGACTGTAGACGAGACCGCCGGCCGACGGGAGGGGATCTGGTCATGCCGCCGCTGCATCGTCGGATCCGACGTCGGCTCTATCATCGCCTCGCCCGGGCGATCCTGGCGGGCGCGCGTCGGCTGGACACGCATCGCGGCCGCGCCGCCGGCCGGGGGCTGGCGAAGCTGGCCCTGGCCTTGCGGAGCCGCGACGCCGAACGCGCGCGCGACAACCTGGCGCGGGTCTTTCCCGCCCGGACGTCCGCCGAGCGCGAGACCCTGCTGCGCGAGGCCACCGCCCGTCTGGGCGAGAACCTCTACGACGCCCTGGTCCTGGACCGCTGGCGGGCCGACGGCTACGCGGACGTCACGGACGACGGGGCGGTGGACGAGTTGAAGCGCCTGCGCGACCGGGGCCGCGGCGCCCTGGTCCTGACCGGCCACTTCGGTTGCTGGGAGCTGCTCGGCGGCTATCTCGCCGCGGGGCTGGACGGCCTGACCGTGGTCACCGGCACCATCCACAACGCGCCGGTGGACGAACTGGTCAACCGCTGGCGGCGCGAGGCGGGCCTGGTCCCGGTGCCGCGCGAGGGCGATCTGCGGCCCCTGCTGCGCGCGTTGCGCGACGGCGGCGTGGCGGCGGTGCTGCTGGACCAGAACACGCGCGTGGAGAACCGCACGGTGCCGTTCTGCGGACACCCGGCGCCCACGCCGGTGGGGTTCGCCAGGCTGGCCCTGCGCCTGGAGACCCCGATCCTGCCGGTGGTCATCGGCCGCGAGGGTCGTGGACACCGGGTGACGCACGGACGGCCCATCGAGCCCGGCGACTACGCGGGCGACGATCCGGCGGCGGTCGAGGCGCGGCTGCTGTCCGACTGCAACGCGGCCCTGGAAAAGGCCCTGCGGCGGAACCCGGCCGAATGGGTATGGTTCCATGACCGCTGGCGCGATGACGCGCCCTGACGACGAGAGGATGCACTTGAGGACCAGAGTCCACATACCGGCTACAGCGGCGGTCCCGGCCGTCGTCCTGCTGCTGCTCGCGGTCGCGTGCGGAGGCTGCGGCGAGGAGTCCCGCGTCGCCGAGACCGTGGAGCTGCCGGAGGACCTGCCCGATCAGGAGCTCTTCGACACCACCATCTACGACTCCCGCGAGGGCGTGCGCCGCTGGCGCCTGGACAGCGAGCGCCTGGCCCGCTGGCACGACCAGGACGAGGCCCAGCTCTACGGCGTGCACATGCACTTCTACCGGGCCGACACCCTCTTCTCCACGCTCACCTCGGAACGCGGCCGCGCCAACATGAAGACCAACGACCTCTTCACCTGGGGCGACGTGGTGGTCGTCACCCGCGACGGCCGCCGGCTGGAGACCGAGGAGCTCTACTACGAGGACCGCAGCGGCCTGATCCACAACGACGTCTTCAACCGCTTCACCCGCGACGACGACGTCATGACCGGCATCGGCATGGAAGCCACGCCCGAGCTGGACTACTTCGAGCTGAAGCAGTCGGTCGAGGCCACCGTCCGCGAGCCGGACCCCGCGGGCGAAGGCGGCCGGCCGTGAGCGGGGGGCCCCTGATCCTGGCGGGCCGTGGCCTGCGCAAGGTCTACCGCGGTCGCGCCGTGGTCGACGGCGTAGACCTGGAGTTCCGCGAGGGCGAGGTGACCGGCCTGCTCGGTCCCAACGGCGCCGGCAAGACCACCACCTTCTACATCATCGTGGGCTTCATCCGCCCCGAGCAGGGGAGCGTCCTGCTGGGCGGCGAGGACATCTCGAAGCTGCCCATGTACAAGCGGGCCCGCCTGGGCATCGGCTACCTGCCGCAGGAGTCGTCCATCTTCCGCCGCCTGTCCGTGGAGGACAACCTCTCGTCCATCCTGGAGACTCTGCCGCTGTCCAAGACCGAAAGACGCGAACGCCTCGAGGAGCTGCTGGAGGAGATGCGGATCACGCATATCCGCAAGAGCCGCGGCTATCAGCTCTCGGGCGGGGAGCGCCGACGCGTGGAGATCGCCCGCGCCCTGACCACCCGTCCCCGCTTCATGCTGCTGGACGAGCCCTTCGCGGGCATCGATCCCATCGCGGTGCAGGACCTGCAGCAGAGCGTGGCCCGGCTGCGAGAGCGCGGGATCGGCATCCTGATCACCGATCACAACGTGCGTGAGACGTTGAGCATCACGGATCGGGCGTACATAATGTACGAGGGCCGGATCGAGCTGTCCGGCACCGCCGACGAGATCGTGGGGAACGACAAGGCACGAGAGATATACCTCGGGCAGTCGTTTCGACTATAATGTGTGCGTAGCCCGAACCGAGCCCGACGGAGCCGCCCAGGATGAACATGAAGCTGAGACTGCACCAGGGACTCTACCAGCGCCAGCAGCTGGTCATGACGCAGCGCCTGCAACAGGCGCTGAAGCTGCTGCAGATCCCCACCCTGGAGCTCGAGCAGATCCTGCGCCAGGAACTCCAGACCAACCCCCTGCTCGAGGAGTTCGAGCCCGAGGACGACGAGCTGGAGGCCGAGGTCGAGAAGGAGAAGGCCGAGAAGGAGGAGGCCGAAGGGGAGCCCGTCGAGGACGTGGACTGGGACGAGTACTTCAAGGACGGCTTCAAGGACGGCACCTACGAACGCGAGCACGACGACGAGGACCGTCTCGAGCGTCCCACCGCCTCGATCCCCAGCGGCCAGGAGGAGCTCAGCGCCCAGCTCTCGCTGGCGGTGGAGGATCCCCTGGACCGCAAGATCGGCGAGTACCTGATCGGCAGCCTGGACGAGGCCGGCTACCTGACCTGCCCGCCCAGCGAGGCGGCGGCCTACTTCGAGGTGGACGAGGCGCGCGTCGAGGCCGTGCTGGCGGTGATCCAGGAGTTCGATCCCCCGGGCGTGGGCGCCCGCGACATCCAGGAGTGCCTGCTGCTGCAGCTGCGCGCCCGCGGTCGCGACGACGGGCCCGAGGCCGAGGTGATCCGCGACCATTTCGAGGCCCTCAAGAACCGCAAGTTCACCGACATCGCCCGCGATCTGAAGATCGCGCCGCAGGAGGTCCAGGCCATCGCCGAGCGCATCGGCGAGCTGGATCCCAAGCCGGGCATGTCCGCCGCCCAGGAGGGGGCCGCCTACATCACCCCCGACCTGGTGGTGGAGCAGGTGGACGACGACTACGTGGTCTACCTGAACGACGGCAACATCCCGCGGCTGCGCGTCAGCAACGCCTACGACGCGGTGCAGGCGGGCAAGAAGGGCGGCGACACCGACACCGTCCAGTTCATCGACGAGAAGCGGCGCTACGCCGAATGGATCATCAAGACCATCGAGCAGCGGCGGCGCACCATGATCAAGGTCATGGAGGCCATCGTGAGGGAGCAGAGGGAGTTCTTCACCTCCGGCGCCATCGCCCTGCGGCCGCTGACCCTGCAGCAGGTGGCCACCGAGATCGGCATGCACGAGTCGACGGTCTCGCGGGTCACCAAGCAGAAGTACGTCCAGACGCCGCGCGGCGTCTTCCCGCTGAAGTACTTCTTCTCGGCCGGTCTCGACACCGACGAGGGCGAGGAGGTCGCGGCCAAGGCCGTCAAGGAGATGATCCAGGAGATCGTGGCGGGGGAGGATCCGTCGAAGCCCCTGTCCGACAAGAAGATCGTGGAGCTGCTCTCGGCGCGCGGCCTGAAGATCGCCCGCCGCACGGTGGCCAAGTACCGCGACCACCTGGGCATCCTGAATGCCCGCATGCGCAAGAAGTTCTGACCCGACCCCTGTCCGCGAACGGAGGCCCCCATGGATCTTGAGATCAACAGTCGCCACTTCAACCTGGGCGACGATATGCGCGAGAAGATCGTCGAGAAGCTCGAGAACCTGTCCCGCTACAGCCCGACGCCTCCCATGCGGGCGCGCCTGACCCTGACCTTCGCGGGCGGCCGCTTCACGGGCGATCTGACCTACAACATCAAGCAGCATTCCTGCCACGCCAAGGTGGAGCACGTGGAGCCGGACGGCGCGGCCGCCCAGGCCATCGAGAGCGTCGAGCGCCAGCTGCGCCGCCACAAGGACAAGATGAAGGACCACCGCGGCCGCGCGGCCGAGGGCGGTCTCGGCGAGGCCATGGGCGAGCTGGGCGGCTCCCTGCTGGACAACAGCGGCTCCACGCTGACCACCGAGGGCTTCGAGCTGAGGACCCTGACCCTGGCCCAGGCCAAGGAGGCCTACGACGCCACCGAGTCGCCCTTCTTCGTGTTCCGAAACCTGGACACCGACGAGGTGGCCGTGCTCTACCGTCGCGAGGACGGCGAGTTCGGCGTCATGAAGCCCGAGTGAGATCCGTTTTGCACGGCTTCATGAACAAGGTCACCGTCCAGAAGGTGTACCAGGACCTCAACGAGAGCCTCAAGCTCACGCTCCTGACCGAGCTGTCGGACGACGACGTCGCGCTCGCGGCGCCCGACGTGCACCGTCCGGGCATGGCCATGATGGGCTTCATGGAGAACTTCCTGCCCCACCGGCTGCAGGTGCTGGGCGAATCGGAGATGGCCTACCTGGACACCCTCGACAGCGCGGCCCAGAACGCGGCGGTCTCCAACCTGGCCTTCCTCGAGGCGCCGGCCATCTTCGTCACCCGCGGGTTGACCGTGCCCGACCCGGTGATCGTCTCGGCCCGCGAGAACCACATGCCGGTCTTCCGCACCGTGATGAACACCGAGGAGTTCATCCACGCCCTGTCGAGCTACCTCTCCGACGCCTTCGCCCCCCGCATGGACGTGCACGGGTCCCTGGTGGACGTGTACGGCGTCGGCATGCTGATCACCGGCAAGAGCGGCGTCGGCAAGAGCGAATGCGCCCTGGATCTGGTCGAGCGCGGCCACCGCCTGGTGGCCGACGACGTGGTCGAGATCTGCCGCGTGAGCGACGACGTGCTGATCGGGCGCTTCCGCGAGGTGCTGCAGCACAACATCGAGATCCGCGGCGTGGGCGTGGTCGACGTGCAGGCCATCTTCGGCATCCGCGGCATCCGCATGCAGAAGCGCATCGAGGTGGAGGTCAACCTCCAGCAGTGGCGGGACGACGCCGACTACGAACGCATGGGGCTCGAGCGGGAGTACACCGAGTACCTCGGCGTGCGCCTCCCGCACATCGTGGTGCCCATCGTGCCCGGCAAGAACATCACCGTGATCGCGGAGGTCATCGCCCTGGACTCCATGCTGCGCGTCTACGGCATCGACTCGGCCAAGGACCTGAACCGCCGCATCATGGAGACGCTGCGCTCCGGCGATCGACTGAACCGCTACCTCCGCGACGACCGGGAATAGGAGGCGCGATGATCAACGCACTGGTGATCACCCACGGCGACGTCGGCCGCGAGCTGGTGCGCGTGGTGGAGATGATCCTCGGCCCGGTCGAGGGCCTGAGCGCCCTGACCAACGCCGGCAAGTCGGTCCAGGATCTCACCGGGGAGATCCGGGCGGCCCTGGCCGAGACGCGCGGCGACGCCGACGACGCGGCCCTGCTGTTCATCGACGACTTCGGCGGCAGCTGCGCCAACGCGGCCCAGATCGCCCTGGCCGATGAGGAGACGTCCCTGATCCTGACCGGAACCAACCTGGCCATGCTCCTGGATTACGTCACCTGGCGCGAGACCCTCGAGGCCTCGGAACTCGCGCGCCGCCTGGTCGAGAAGGGGCGCGACGCCGTCACGGTCCTCGCTCCGCCGAAGGAGGACTGACCCGCATGGCGCTGGTCCTCGCGCGCATCGACGACCGCTTCATTCACGGACAGGTGATCGTCGGCTGGAGCCGGAGGCTGCGCCCGGACCGCATCGTCCTCTGCAACGACCGGATCGCCGCCGATCCCTGGCAGAGCCGGATCTACGCCAGCACGGTGCCGCCCGAGCTGTCGGTGTCGGTTCTCGACCGCGCGGGCGCCGCGGACCTGCTCGCCGGCGACGACGCCGCGGAGGAGGACGTCATCCTGCTGGTGGGTTCGCCGGCGGACATGCTGGATCTCCAGTCCCGGGGCCTGGATCTGGACGAGGTGAACGTGGGGGGGATGCACTACGTCAAGGGCAAGCGGGAGCTGCTGGACTTCGTCTACGTGGATCGCGCCGACCTGAACGCCCTGCGGGACCTGCTCGCGGCGGGCGCGCGGCTGACGGCCCAGACCGTGCCCGGCGGACGCGCCGTGAACCTCGACGCGCCGCTGCTGGACGAGATGGAGGCGCAGCTGTGAGCCCCCTGACGGCGCTCGGAACCGACTGGCCCGCCCTGACGGCCACGCTCCTGCTGGGCGCCTGGCTGGTGCTCGACGAGACGGCGGCCGTCCAGTCCTGGTTCAGCCAGCCCCTGATCACCGGCCTGCTGGCGGGCCTGGTCTGGGGCGACCCGGCCCTGGGCCTGGCCCTGGGGCTGCCCCTGCAGCTGCTGGCCGTCGGCAATCTGCCCATCGGCCAGCCCTTCACGGGGGAGAAGGTCACGCCGTTGCTGGGGCTGGTCTCCGCCGCGGCCCTGACGGACTGGTCGCCCGCGGCGGCCTTCACCGGCACCGGGACGGCCACCGCCCGCCTGGGCTGGATGCTGCTGGCGGCGTCCCTGGGCAGCCTGGCCGGCGACCGGGCCCTGCGCTGGCAGAGCCGCCTGCACTACCGGCTCATGCTGGGGGGGCTGCGCGGCCTGCGGGGCGGACGCTACGAGCGGATCGAGCGCGCCCACCTGCGTTGCGTGGCCGCGGCCGCGGTGCGGGGCGTGCTGTTCACGGCGGGCTGGGGCCTGATGGCGCTGGTGATCTGGCTGCCCCTGTTCGAGCATCTTCCGGGACGGCTGGTCGAGGCCCTGGCCCTGCTGCCCTGGCTGACGCCGGCGGTGGCCATCGGCGCTCTGGGCGGGCTCTACGGCGCCCGACGGGGGCTGACCTGGATCGGCGGCGGGCTGCTGGCGACCCTGGCCCTGGTCTGGGCCCTGCGCGGAGGCGGCGTCGCATGAGCGCGGCGACCGAAACGCCCCGGCGCCTGTCGCCCGGAACGCTCTGGTCGACGTACCTGAGGTCCCTGCTGCTGCAGGCCTCGTGGAACGGACAGCGCATGCAGAACCTGGGGCTGCTCTTCGCCATGCTGCCCTGGTTGAGGGCGTCCGGGCTGCCGGCGTCCGAGGGCCGGCGCTTCTGCCGCCGGCACTACGAGTACTTCAACACGAACCCCTACTACGCCAACCTGGTGCTGGGGGGGCTGTTGCGGCTCGAGTCGGCGCGGCGGGCGGGCGAGGCGATCTCGCCCGAGCTGCTGCACGACTACAAGAACACGCTGGCGCGCGCCCTGGCGGCCCTGGGCGACCAGTTCTTCTGGCTGGGCCTGCAGCCGACGCTGCTGGTCCTGGCCAGCCTGGCGGCGGTATGGGGCGGCGTGCTGCTGCCGCTGGCGGTGGTGGGCGCCTTCGCGGTCTTCCAGTTCGTCGCCCGCTACAAGGCCCTCACCAGGGGCTACGCCCTGGGACTGGACATCGCCGACCTGCTGGACGCGCCCGGATGGCATCGCGCCATCTTGACAGCCAAACGGGCGGGCGCTTTGTTGACGGGCGTTCTGGCCGGGCTCTACGCCGCCCGGCTGGAGCTGTGGCTCGGGGAGGCGGGAGACCGGCGGCTGCTGCTCTGTGCGGCGCTGGCGCTGGGCCTCTCCTTCGCCGTGCGGCGGAGCTGGCCCGGCGAGGTCAAGCTGCTGCTGCTGCTGCCGCTGGCCTTCCTGATGACGTATCTATAGCCGAGCGATCGCCGACGCGTCGTTCGACTGACAAAGGAGCGATCCTTGATAACAGCCAAGGCAACGGTCTCCGACCCCGTCGGATTCCACCTGCGCGCCGCCGGCCGCATCGTCAAGCTCGCCAAGACCTTCTCGTCCGACGTGACCGTCCGTTTCAACGGCCGCGCCGCGAACGCCAAGAGCATCATGGGGCTGGCGAGCCTGGCCGCGGATCACGGCAGCATCGTCGACCTCGAGGTCGAGGGCAGCGACGAGACGGAGGCCACGGAGGCCCTGGTCCGTCTGATCGAGATCGAACTGGCCCACGAAGAGACGTCGGAGGGCTGAGTCCTTGCGTGTCCTGAACGGCATTCCGGCCTCTCCCGGCTACGCGGTCGCCCGCGTGCACCTGATCGCGCGCGAGGCGCCGGAGATCGTCCGACGCGAGCTGGATCCCTCCGAGGCGGACACCGAGCTCGCCCGTCTGGACGCGGCCCTCGAGACCGCCCGCGGCCAGATCCGCGACCTGATCGACAACCTGGCCCGCGACCTGGGGCCCGACGGCGCGGCGATCATGGAGAGCCACCTGCTGATCCTGGAGGACGAGCTGGTGGTGGCGCCGGCCCGCGATCTGATCCGCGACGAGACCCTCAACGCCGAGGCCGCCTTCGCCGACGCCGTCGGCGACGTCATCCGCCGCTTCCGCACCCTCGAGGACGGCTACTTCCAGGAACGCATCCTGGATCTGCGGGACGTGGAGGACCGCGTCCTGCGCATCCTGACGGGGATGGGGGAGACCGTCGTGCAGGGGCCCGCCGCGCCGAGCGTGGTGGCCGCCGTCGACCTGGCGCCCTCGGACACCGCCACCATCGGCTCGCGCAACGTGGAGGCCTTCGTCCTGGGGGAGGGCAGCCGGACCAGCCACGTGGCCATCCTGGCCCGCTCGCTGGGCGTGCCGGCGGTGGTGGGCGTCGGGGCCGGCATCGACGACATGTCCGACGGGGACCTGGTGGCCGTGGACGGCGTGGCCGGCGAGGTGTACCTGCAGCCCGACGCCGAGACCCTGTCCCGCATCCGCGAACTGGCCCTGGCCCAGAGCCACACGGCGGCCAAGCTGGGCCACCTGCGCGAGCGGCCCGCCGAGACCCCCGACGGCCGGAGCCTCGCGCTGATGGCCAACATCGAGATGCCCGTGGAGGTGGACAAGGCGCTGGACTGCGGGGCCGAGGGCATCGGGCTGCTGCGCACCGAGTACATCTACTTCCAGCACGGGACCATTCCCGACGAGGCCGAACAGCTCGCGATCTACGCCGACATCATGGAGCGCATGGACGGCCGTTCGGTCCTGTTCCGCACCCTCGACGTGGGCGGCGACAAGGTCCAGCGCTATCTGGGCGCGCGCAAGGAGTCGAACCCCTTCCTGGGCTGGCGGGGCATCCGCTTCCTGCTGGCCAACCGTCCCCTGCTCAAGGCCCAGCTGCGCGCCATCTACCGCGCCGGCGCCCTGGGGCCCGCGCGGCTGATGTTCCCCATGATCACCGGCGTGGCCGAGCTGCGCGAGGCGCGGGAGATCTGCCGCGAATGCTGCGACGAGCTCGCCCGCGAGGGGCTGGAGCACGATCCGGAGCTCGAGGTCGGCGTGATGATCGAGACCCCGGCCGCGGCGGCCATCGCCGACCGGCTGGCCCTGGAATGCGACTTCTTCAGCATCGGCACCAACGACCTGATCCAGTACACCCTGGCCATGGACCGCCTCAATCGGCGCGTCTCCTACCTGTACCGGCCCCTGCACCCGGCGGTGCTCGCGCTCATGAAGACCACCGTCGACGCGGCCCACGCGGCCGGCATCTGGTGCGGCATCTGCGGCGAGATGGCGTCCGAGACCCGCTACGCCGAGCTGCTGCTCGGGCTGGGGTTCGACGAGCTCAGCCTCCACGCCGCCCAGCTGCCCAAGATCAAGCAGGTGATCCGCTGGACGCCGACCGCGGAGGCCGAGGACCTGACGGCCCGCCTGATGGCCTGCGCCGAGGCGGACGAAGCCGACCGTCTGCTGAACGATTATCTCGAGGACAAGAAGGCCCGCCGCGCGGCGGAGAATTCGTAGGATGTCGACCATGAACGACGACGGTCTCGCACGCATGCTCTCCCTGGTCGCCGGTCTCGGCGACGATCTGGCCGCCAGCCCGGATCTGAAGGGCCTGGACGCCCTGTCGCCGTCCGCGACGCCGCCCGCCGGCGTGGTGGTGGCGGGGATGGGCGGCTCGGCCATCGCGGGGGACCTGCTGGCGCCCCTGGCCGCCCGCCAGGGCCTGCGCGTCACGGTCGTGCGCGACTACGCCCTGCCGGGCTGGGTGCGCGACGACAGCCTGGTGATCCTGAGCAGCTACTCCGGCAACACCGAGGAGACGCTGAGCGCCGCCCGCGACGCCCGGAAGCGGGGGTGTCCCCTGGTGGCGATCACCAGCGGCGGCGAACTCGGCCGGATGGCCGCCGGCGACGACGATCACCCGCCGTTCCCCTGCGTCGAGCTGGAAGGCGGCCTGCCCCCCAGGGCGGCCCTGGGCCACGGCCTCGGCGCCCAGCTGAACGTCCTGTCGCGTCTGGGGCTGCTGGACGGCGTCGACGCCGAGATCGCGGCCGCGGCCGCCGCCCTGCGCGCGGGCGTGGATCGGCTCGGTCCCGCCGCACCGGTGGATTCCCCGGCCAAGACGGCGGCGCGCCGCACGCTGGGCCGCATGCTGGTGGTCTACACCACCTCGGACGAATCGCACGCCGCCGGCTGGCGCCTGAAGGCCCAGGTCAACGAGAACGGCAAGTCGCCGGCCCTGGTCGTGCCCTTCCCCGAACTCGACCACAACGACATCGTGGGCTGGGAAGTGCTGCGGCCCCGCCGCGACGATTTCCTGCTGCTGATCCTCCGCTCCGCGGACGAGCACCCCCGCACGGCCGCCCGCGTGGAGATCACCCGCGAACTGCTCGCCGGGGAGTTCCACGACGTGCTGGAATTCCGCGCCGAGGGGGATTCCGCGCTGGCGCGGATCCTGTCCCTCGTGCAATATGGCGATTATCTGTCCTGTTTTCTGGCCGCGGCCGCCGGCGTCGATCCGGTGCCGGTGACGCGGATCGAGTCGCTCAAGCAGCGCCTCCAGGAGTACGACACCTAACCTTTCGCGTCGGACGCGGGCCACGCCGTGGGCGTACGTCTCCGTCCGGCTCTCAGGGAGCTGAAATGGACGCCAGACATCTCTTCACCAGCGAGTCCGTGACCGAAGGCCATCCCGACAAGGTCGCCGACCAGATCTCCGACAGCGTCCTCGACGCCATCCTGGCCGCGGATCCGGCCGGCCGCGTCGCCTGCGAAACCCTCGTGACCACGGGCATGGCCATGGTGGCCGGGGAGATCACCACCCGGACGTACGTGGACATCCCGAAGATCGTGCGCGGCGCGATCCGCGACATCGGCTACAACTCGTCCGATTACGGGTTCGACTGGGAGACCTGCGCGGTGATGACCGCCATCGACGAGCAGTCCCCCGACATCGCCATGGGCGTGGATCCCGGCGGCGCCGGCGATCAGGGCCTCATGTTCGGGTTCGCCTGTCGCGAGACCGAGGAGCTCATGCCGCTGCCCATCACCCTGGCCCATCGCCTGACGCGCCGCCTGTCGCGGGTGCGCAAGGAGGGGCGTCTGCCCTGGGTCCGTCCCGACGGCAAGAGCCAGGTCACGATCGAGTACGACGGTTTCACGCCGGTCCGCGTCGACACCGTCCTGATCTCCACCCAGCACGATCCCGACGTGCCCGACCTGCGCGAGCGGATCATCGCCGAGGTCATCGAGCCCGAACTGGCCGGTCTGGACATCGACCACGACGCCCCGACCTTCCACGTGAACCCCACCGGCAACTTCGTGATCGGCGGACCCCAGGGGGACTGCGGCCTGACCGGGCGCAAGATCATCGTCGACACCTACGGCGGCAGCGCGCCCCACGGCGGCGGCGCGTTCTCGGGCAAGGATCCCTCCAAGGTGGATCGCTCGGCCAGCTACGCCGCCCGCTGGGTGGCCAAGCACGTGGTGGCCGCCGGACTCGCCGACCGCTGCCAGGTCCAGGTGGCCTACGCCATCGGCGTGGCCGATCCCGTGTCGGTGATGGTGAAGACCTACGGCACCGGACAGGCGCCCGACGCCCGGATCACCGAGGCGGTGCTGAGCGTCTTCGACCTGAGGCCGAAGGGCATCATCGAGTCGCTCGACCTGCTGCGTCCCATCTACCGGAACACGGCGGCCTACGGGCACTTCGGCCGTCCCGACCAGGACTTCCCCTGGGAGCGGCTGGACCGGGTCGAGGATCTGCGCAAGGCGATGGGCTGACCACCCGCTCAGGACCCGCCGGAAAAGAAGAGGCGCCGCCCGTCGGGCGGCGCCTCCGTCGTATCCGGTCGAGCGGGCGGCTAGTCGGGCAGCTCCACGGTGACGTAGACCGTGTCGCGTCGGGTCACGCTGGTGTGGGTGTCGAAGACGGTCACCACCACCTCGCGGACGCCCTCGTCGTCGGTGGTGAACACGTGCAGCGGCATGCGGTCCGCGTAGACCGAACCCAGGACGTCGTCCATGACCCACTCGAAGTCGAAGCGCTCGTAGAGCCCGTGGATGGGGTCGAAGCCGCAGAGCTCGGCCATCACGTTCAAGGGCGTGAGGCCGTCGTTGCAGGCGTCCGGCAGATGGCCGAAGGAGACGTCGGCGCGTTGGTTCAGCAGATGCGCGCGATCGATCTCCTGCCCGGCGGGGTCGTAGAGGTAGACCTTGCCGTCGTAGTCCTCGGGGGCGTCGGTCCAGTTGTTGGTCATGTGGAAGTTGGTGTGGTTGTCGCCGGCCAGGTCCCGGTTGTCGACCCAGATGAGCCGGTAGCCGCCGGCGGGCACGTTGATCGACGGCGGGAACTCCCACAGGCCCGGGTTCGAGGCGTCGTTGGACAGCGACCATCCGCCCATGTTGATGTTGCTGTCGGTCGGGTTGTAGAGCTCGAGGACCGGCTCGTACTGGGCGTTGACCGGGTTCTGGATGATCGACTCGTTGAAGGCCAGGATCTCGTTGATCACGAGGTGGGGGCGGATGCTGTTGCCGCCGGTCCCGTTGCTGGCTCCGTTCTCGCCGTCGTCGCCGAGGGTGGGCGTCTCGAAGTAGGCCTTGCTCGCGGTGACGGTGGTGTCGTTGCTGGCCGTCACGAAGAGGGAGTCGGGGAGCAGCGAGACCACGACGCTGGCCTGGTCGCTGTCGCCGTCGTCATCGGTCACCGTGGCGAAGACCTCGAAGACGCCGGGCTCGAGGTAGCGATGCGTGATGATGGACCCGGTGCCCGTGCTGCCGTCGGCGAAGTCCCACTCCAGGGTCAGGTTGGAATTGGCGCCGGTCGGGTCGGCCGACGGGTCTCCGCCGGAGACGAAGGCCACGAACTGGATGTCGATGGGCGGATAGCCGCAGTCGACGTTGGCCTCGATCCGGGTGATGACGGGCTTGTAGGTCGTGTCGTCGCTGCAGCCGACGAGCCAGGCCGTCGCCAGGACGCTCAGCAGGACGATGATCAGATACTTGCGCATGCCAGTGGGCTCCGTGGTCACCGGTTCGGGAAAAGGCCCCGCGTCGGCGACGCGCGGGCATGACCTATTCAAATAGGAAGTTAGGGTAGCCGGGGCCACGAGTCCAGCGAAAAGCCGCGCGTCGCCCTCTCAGCGGCGCAAACGGGCGAAGAGACCGAGAGCCAGGACCGTGTAGGCGAGGTTGCCCGCCCAGGCCGCGATCACCGGCGGCAGGGCGCCGCTGTGCCCGAGGGCCCGGCCGAAGTTCACGGACAGGTAGTAGCCGAAGCTGATCAGGATCGTCCAGCCGAAACCGCTGGCCACGGTGGTCTTGCGCGGACCCGAGGCCAGCATGATGCCCAGGAACACCACGATCACGTGCACCACCGGGAAGGCCAGCTTGAAGTGGAAGTCCACCTCGTAGGCCGTGGCGTCGCTCCCGCTGGCGCGGAGCATGCGGATGTAGCGGCGGAGCTGCCGGGCGTTCATGCTCTCGGGCTTGACCCGCTCGTCGGCGAAGGTCTCCGGCGTGATGCCCGACAGGCCCGACTGCAGCAGGTCGAAGCGGGCGATGCTGTCGCCCTCGGCGCCGAACCAGCGGCGCGTGCCCCGACGCAGCAGCCACTGGCCCTCCTGCCAGTCGGCGGTCTCGGCGTCGAAGCGTTCCACCACCTGGGGGCCGTCGAGACGGTGGGCCCGGAACTCCTTGATGCGAGAGCGGTCCGGCACGAAGGTCCGGGCGTAGTAGAGCCAGCCGTCTGTTCCGGTCAACGCCACGTCGTTGGTGGGCCGCACCCGATCAGGCCGGCCGTGCACCTCCACCTCCCAGATCCGCTCCACCTCCGCGTTGGCGTCCGGCAGGACGTACTCGGTCCAGGCCAGCGAGAACAGGGACGCCGCCACCGCGAGCAGCAGCAGCGGACGGGTCACCTGCATCAGCGAGCGCCCCGCGGCGAAGAGCGCGGTCAGCTCGTTGTAGCGCGCCATCATCCCGACCGTGAACAGCGTGGCCATGAGCATGCCGATGGGCAGGACCGTGTCGATGATCCAGGGCGCCTTGTACAGGTAGTAGCGGGCCATCATCGAGGGCGTGGCGTCGTTGTCCATGAAGCTGTCCATGTGATCGAAGAGATCGATCAGGGTGAACAGGATCAGGGCGCCCAGCAGGGTGAAGAGCAGGATGCGCAGGAAGCCGGACACGGCGCTGCGGTGGATCAGGCGCATCGATCGTCCTCCGTCGGCGCCGGCGCCGGGTCCGCCGCGCGGGGAGGGCGCAGGGCGAAGCTGAAGGCCGCGGATTCGCGGACGGTGCGCACGAGCACCGGGATGCCCACGGCGGTCAGGATGACGTTGGCCATCCACATGGCGACCGCCGGGTGCACGTGCCCCCGGTCGGCCAGCTTCTCGCCGCCGATCAGGAAGAGGTAGTAGACCAGGTACAGTCCCAGGGCCAGGCTGAGGCTGATGCCCCGGCCGCTGCGCGCGGTGGTCACCGCCATGGGCACGCCCAGCAGCACGAAGACCAGGCAGGCCACCGGGATCGCGAACTTCTTGTGGAACTCCACCATGTAGCTGTTCTCCCGCGAGCGCTGGGAGCGCAGCACGTTGTCCTGGAAGCCCGCCGAGCGGGCGGCGCGGCGGATCTCCTGCCGGGTCGCCCGCAGTAGGTTGCGGCGCTGCAGCACGTCCAGGGAACCGCCCCGACGCACCGTGTCGAGCTGGCCGGAACGCGAATCCGCGGTCAGCAGGCCCCACTGGCGATCGGCGGGGGCGGCGGCCAGGTCGCGGCTGCGGACCAGGGTCCCGGCGCGTCCCTCGCGCTCCTTGCGGGCGGCGGCCAGCAGGGCGTGCAGGTCCATCTCGCGGTCGCCGCGCGACGTGCGGTTGGAGTCCTTCAGGTCCCGCTCGACGTCCTTCACGTGCAGGTTGTGGACGTTGAAGCGGGTAATCGAATAGCGTGAGAGGTCGCGGTCGTCGGGCAGATCGTGGATCTCCCCGTCGTGCAGCTCGATGCGCATGGCGTCGGACTCGTGCAGGGGGATGAGCTTGCCCCAGGCGGCGGTGGTCATCGTCGGCGACGCGTCGCCGGGGTTGTCCTTCTCCAGGATCACCACCTGCTCGATGCGGTTGGTCTGCTCGTCCTTGCTCTTGACGTGGATCGTGAGGCGGTCGTTGAGTTCGGTGAACATCTGCTCCCGGATCTCCATCATCGGCCGGACGTGGCGGATGTCGTAGAGCAGGTTCGCCAGCTTGTGGTTCCAGTCGGGCAGGACGTAGTGGTTGTAGGCGATCATTCCCAGGGTCAGCGCCAGGGCGCCGCCCAGCAGGGGCCGCAGGATGGAGTACAGTCCGACGCCGCTGGCCTTCATGGCCGTGATCTCGTGGTCGGCCGCCAGCTGCCCCACGCCCATCAGGACGCCGATGAGCACCGCCATTGGTATGGATAATGCAAACATGTGCCCCAGGCTCAGTACGAGCACCTCGGTCGCCACGAGGAAGGACACCCCGCGCGTGACGAAAAGCTCGACATATCGGTACAGGATGTCGATCATCAGCACGAACGTCACCACGCAGAAGCCGAAGACGAAGGGTCCGGCGGTCGTACGCAGCAGGTGTCGATCGAGGAGATTCATGATTCGCGGCTTCGCGGCACTGTAGACGTCCGTGGGCAGCCTGACTCCTTTCGAGGACGATCCGGGGCGTCGTCGTACGCCCGCGGGGTTCGGGAAGTCTAGTTCGTCACCGGTCCCGGGACAATCATTAGTCGGTCGTCGTCCCCACGACGGGAGATCCTCAGCCTGATGCGCCCGTTCGGTTTCAGCCCCGCTCCGCGTTCCCGCCGGCTCCGGTCGGCGGCGATGCTGCTGCTGACGGGGCTGCTGCTGGCCGGCGTCGGACCCGCCGCGGCCGATCCCGACTACGGCGGACCCGTGCTGCCGGGTCTGGATCCCCTCCTCGGCGCCACCCGCGACGCCCGCCTGCTCGGCGTCGACCGCCTGGTGATCCGGGAGCGCCTGCTGGCGCTCGGCGAGGATCCCGTGGACGCCGACGACCTGCTGGACTTCGATCGCCGCATGCGCCGACACATCGTGAAGCAGACCGGCGCCGATCTCGAGCGCATGGTGACGGTGACGGAACCTGCGGGCGACTACGGGTTGGAGACCGTCTTCAGATACCCCCGCTACCACTTTCTGTTCCAGACCCAGCGGACCCTGCCCGGCGGTTTCGTCTACTATCCGCCTCGGGTCGTGGACGTGCCCGAGGTGGATCTCTTCATCGACGACCTGGACGCCGCCTCGCAGAGGCGCCTGGCCGTGGTCAACGTGCTCAACCGGCACGAGCGGCTCAACGCCTACGGCCAGGGCGGCTCCGCCCGCACCGACGACGGCCTGATCAACCTGACCATCCCCATCAAGGTGCCGCGCACCCTGGAGAAGATCATCGGTCGCGGCGAGAAGACCAGCATCCGCATCAGCGGCCGCGAGCACATCTCCATCGCCGGCGAGACCCGCCGTTCCAACAAGTTCACGGCCTCGGAGCGCCGCCAGAACCAGAGCTGGTTCCCCACGCTGGACATGGAGCAGCAGCTGCAGATCAACCTCTCGGGCCAGATCGGCGAGCGCATCATGCTGGAGGTGGACCACAACAGCGAGGCCATCGGGCCCGACGCCACCAAGATCCGGCTCTCCTTCGAGGGCGGCGAGGACGACGTCATCAAGTCCATCGAGACCGGCGACGTGGGCCTGACCCTGCCCGGCAGCCAGCTCCTGGGCTACAGCTCCAACAAGTCGGGCCTGTTCGGCGTGAAGACCGAGGGGCAGGTCGGTCCGGCCGAGTTCACCATCGTGGCCAGCAAGCAGAAGGCCGAGTCGGCCTCGAAGGCCTTCAACTCCAAGGGCGGCTCGGCCACCGAGCACGTGATCGAGGCCTACCGCTATCTGAACAACCGCTTCTTCAGGCTGGATCTGCCGCGGAACGATCTGGTGGTCCACGCGCGTCCGGACGTGCCCGGTCGCGACCGCGCCGTCGAGACCATCGACGTGAACTCGGTCCAGGTCTACAGGTTCGTCGGCTCGGGCCTGCCCCAGACCGGCGACGTGCGCAACATCGTCGCCGTGCCCGATACCACGGGCGTCTGGGACCTGGACGTGATCGACGACCAGACGACCAACAACCTGGACAACCTGAACTACGGCGAGCTCTGGCGGCCGGTGCCCTTCGAGCTGCTGCTGGTGCAGGAGGGGGCGACCACCAAGATCGCCGCCCTGGACCTCAGGATGGAGCACCAGGCCACCGACGTGCTGGTGGTGACCTACGACGTCGAGTCGCCGAGCGGCCGCTGGCGCGTGGGCGACCGTCCCGGCGAGGACGAGGACAACCGGATCGAGATCGAGGGCGAGCCGTTCTACCGCATGAAGCTGCTCAAGCCCCAGCTGCCGGAGGCCTTCACCTGGCAGTACGTGCTGCGCAACATCTACCCCTTGGGCGGCTCGAACATCGACGCGAGCACCTTCGAGTTCAAGATCGAGCTGAACCAGTTCTCCGACTTCCCGCACATCGACCAGGGCAGCGGCCTGGACTGGTTCCGCATCTTCGGCCTCGACAGGGAGGACCAGCAGTCCAACGAGGGCGGCGACCTGCTGGTGGACGTCCATCGTCCCGAGATCTTCGACCTGCAGCGCGGGCTGCTCAAGTTCCCCCTGGACTTCCCCGAGCCGTTCAACGCCTCGGAAGCACAGTACACGACCTACGCCGACACCTCGGGCTTCGTCTACGACGAGTCGCAGCTGGGCGACTACCTGATCCCCCAGATCTACGACCCGGCCACCAACGTCAACGACCTGTCCCAGTTCACCCAGTTCCGCCTGGTGGCCACCCACGCGGCCGCGGCCAGCTCCTTCAACCTGGGCGTGTCCAACATCGAGGAGGGCTCGGAGTCGGTCATCCTGGACGGCCGCACGCTGACCCGCGACGTGGACTACACCATCGACTACCTCTTCGGCGAGGTCACCCTCAAGGGCGACGCGGCCGCCAGCATGACGCCCGACTCGCAGATCAGCGTGGACTACCAGTACGCGCCCTTCCTGGGCGGCGGCAACAGCAGCCTGCTCGGCCTGAACCTGAGCTACACCTTCGGGCCCACCAGCCGCATGTCCACGACCTGGCTCTACGAGTCCAACCAGGTCGTCGGACACAAGGCCAAGCTGGGGGAGGAGCCCAGCCGCACCCTGGTGGGCAACGTCAACGGCCAGTTCGCCTTCAAGCCGGACCTGCTGACCGACGTGGCCAACCTCATCAGCCGTCGCCACACCGACCGCGAGAGCGACGTGCGCCTGAGCGGCGAGTTCGCGATCAGCCTGCCCAATCCGAACACCTTCGACGAGGTCCACGTGGAGGACTTCGAGGGCATCGACTCGTCCGACCTGATGCCCATCAGCCGCCTGAGCTGGCAGCGGTCGAGCGTGCCCGTGCACCCCCTGGGACTGCAGGTCACCGCCGGCGATCCCCGCTACGGCGACTACGCCTACCTGTTCGACCGCGACTACACGCCCGAGTCGCGGCAGGAGACGCGCTGGTTCCTGCCCAAGAACACCGTGCAGCGGCAGCATCTGAACCCGGAGCTGAAGGAGGCCGAGGCCCGCGAGGCCCAGCAGGTGCTGCAGATCCACATGCGCACCGCCGACGAGGACGGCGACGACATCCGCGACGACTGGGACGAGGACGACTGGGGCGGCATCATGCGCGGCCTGGGCAAGGCGGGCATCGACCTGTCCAAGGCCCAGTTCCTGGAGTTCTGGGTCAACGACTTCCGCCACGACGTGCTCGGCAGCGACCGCACGGGCACCCTGCACTTCGACTTCGGCTACATCAGCGAGGACTTCTACTGGCCGGTGGTCGGCTCCGAGCTCGAGACGGGGACCTTCCAGAAGGAGGACGGCATCCTGCCGGGAGAGGACCCGAACGGCCTGTGGACCGACGACGAGGACATCGGACTCGGTGCCGAGGAACCCCTCTACGACGCCACCTACGGCAGCAGCTCCGATCCCTATCCCGACATCAACAGCACCAACCGCAACCGGCGGGAGGACTCGGAGGACCTCAACGGCAGCACCACCTTCGACAAGCAGAACGGCTTCTTCACCATCAGCGTGGACCTGGCCGACTCGGCCCTGGTGGACGTGCTGCGCGACTACTCGGCGAGCGAGGTGGACGAGAGCATCGAGCGGGGCTACGCCTGGCGCAAGTACCGCATCCGGCTGACCGACGCCCTGAACGTGATCCCGGCCGGCGGCGCGGCGCCCTACCTGGGCGCGGTGACCCACATGCGCATCTGGTTCGAGGACGGCGACCCGCCGCCGGGCACCACCGCCCGCAATCTCCAGCTCTCGGAGATCAAGTTCCTGGGCAGCCGCTGGGAGAGGGAGGGCATCCGCAAGGTGCCCACGCCCGAGTCGCCCGAGGAACAGCTCCTGGAGGACACCGACATGCCGGCCGGCGACGTGTACTTCATCGGCGAGGTGAACAACAAGGAGAACCCGGACTACACGCCGCCCTTCAGCCTGCACGTGGAGAACAAGATCCCCGAGAAGGAGACCTCGCTGGTCCTGGACTACCAGAACCTGGACCACCAGCACATGGTCCGGGCCAGCCGCGTGATCTCGACCCGCGGCGAGGACTTCACCAAGTACGGCCGCCTGGTCTTCTACGTCTACAACCCGGACCCGCAGCAGGCGGACATGGAGATCTTCTACCGGGTCGGCGCCGACACGCTGAACTTCTACGAGGTGAACTACCGCTTCGACCAGAGCACGGGCGTGCGCACCGGCTGGCGCGAGGTGAGCATCGACCTGGCCGAGCTGACCAACGTGAAGCTGCTCGAGCCCGATCCCGTCACCGGCTGGATCGAGACCCGCGTGCCCGACGACCAGGAGGACCGCGAGTACGACGTGCGCGTGGTGGGCGCCCCGGACCTGCGCCGCGTCAAGCGCATCTACCTGGGCGTGCGCAACACCGACCGCACGACGCCGGCCAGCGGCTACTTCTACTTCAACGACGTGCGCCTGCGCGAGGTCAAGCGGGACATGGGGCACGCCGAGCGCCTGGCGCTGAGCGTGGGGCTGGCCGACGTGGTCAAGGTGGATTTCGACTGGTCGCGGCAGGACGCCGACTTCCACGGGTTGAACGCCGACGCGGGGCAGGGATACACCAACGAGGACTGGAACCTCAGCACCAACATGAGGGTCGAGGACTTCATACCGCTGCTGGGCTTCTCCATGCCCATCAGCTACGGCCGGCGGAACGAGTCCACGCGTCCCAAGTACCTCACCAACAGCGACATCGAGATCATCGACGATACGCTGCGCGAGGAGCTGTCCACCCGCAGCGAGCGCGAGAACTTCTCGGTGCGCCTGTCGCGCCGCGGCGCCTCGAATCCGATCCTGAAGTACCTGCTCGAGCCCTGGTCGCTGTCCCTGAGCGGCTCGCGCAGCGAGAGCTCCGCGCCGCTGGTCCTGCAGAACGGCAGCAACTGGCAGGGGTCGCTGAGCTACGACCTGCAGATCCGCAAGACCTACCTGCTGGGCGACTATCCGCTGCTGGGATCGGTGCCCCTGCTCAAGAGCGTCTCGCTGCTGCCCTCGCGGCTGACGGCCTCCGGCAGCTTCTCCGGCGGCCGGTCGCAGACCTCCAACTACAGCGCGACCGACGAGGCCTACATCGCCCGGCCGGAGACCGAGACCAAGACCGGCAGCCTGACCGGCAACATGAGCTGGCAGCCGCTGCCCCTGGCCGACGTGAGCATCAACATGCGCTCGGATCGGGACATGTTCCGGCGGCACGACCTGTTCGGTTTCAACATCGGCGCCGAGACGGTCTACAGCCATTCGCTGCAGGTGGGCCTCAACCCGCCCAACACCCTGGGCCTGCCGCGCACCTGGTACCTGCAGCCCCTCAACAAGGCCTACGCCGAGTTCAAGAAGCTGCGTCCGGCCGTCAGCTACAACAGCTCCTTCACCGACGACCACGGACTGAACGTGCGGCAGGAGGACGATCCGGCCGGCACGAGCAACGTCATCAACAACGGCGACTGGAGCCTGCGCGCCACCATTCCCATCGACAAGACCTTCAACAAGCTGTTTCCCAAGCGCAAGGAGATCACCGAGGCCCAGCGGCGGGAGATCGAGCGGGCGCAGCAGAGCGTCACGGAGGAGCCGCCCGACTTCAGCAACGAACCGCGGCTCTCCGACCCGGATCTGACACCCGACGAGCGGCAGACGATCATCGACGAGCTGACCCTCGACTGGCTCGAGGAGCAGGAGGCGGAACGGGAGCGCCGGCGGGGCGACGACGGCGAGGCGGCCGCCGACACCCTCGACACCGGGCGGAGCTTCCGCATCCCCAATCCCCTGAACCCGCTGAAGGCCGTGCTGCGGGGCTTCGCGCCGGTGCAGTTCAACTACTCCAAGAGCACGACCGGCGGCTACAGCCGCTTCCGGGGCGACGCGCCCTTCTGGTACCGCATGGGGCTCGAGCAGGCCATCGACACGCCCGACACCACCTACGCCAGCCACACCGAGAACGACAGCTACAACATGTCCATGTCGACGTCCACCAAGGTGTCGAGCAACCTGACCATGGACCTGAAGTACCTCAAGTCGCGCAGCGAGTCCATCGGCGTCGGCGTGCATTCGTGGTCGTACACCCAGGAATGGCCCGACGTGAACGTGTCCCTGTCGGGCATCCAGAAGCTGGGCTGGCTGGGCGGCGGCGACGGCGTGATCCAGCAGGCGAGCATGCAGATGGGCTACAAGCACACGCGCCGGGTGCCCACCTACACGCGGGCGGACTACTCGCCCAAGGACACCAGCACGCTCTCGCCGCGCCTGAGCTTCCAGTTCCGCAGCGGCATGTCCGTGTCGCTGAACGTCTCCCAGAGCAACGACCGCGACAATACGCGCGGCTCGCTCACCGAGACGAACCGCTTCAGCACCAACCTGCAGGTCCGCCATTCCTTCCGGGCGGAGAAGCTGCTGTCGCGGCTCGGGCTCTATCGCCCCGGCGCCCAGCCCTCGGTCCAGATGGACGTGGACATCTCCTACAACCGCGATCAGACCCTGCGCTGGACCCCGGGCATGGACTACAGCGGCGAGCCCTCGACCCGGATCGGCAGTTCCCGCATCAACGTCAAGCCGCGATTCACGTACCAGATCTCGCGCAACCTGACCGGCGGCTTCCGTCTGCTCTACACGCGGAGCAAGGCCGACGAGACGGACAGCGTGGTCACGACCGTCGGGCTCGGCATGGAGGCGACCTTTGTGTTCTAGGAGAATCGCACCGGCGACGCTGCTGCTCGTCGCGCTCAGCGCCGCCGCGACCCCCGCGGCGGATTTCGACGGCGACCGCGCCATGGAGCTGCTCGTGGCCCAGTGCGAGATGGGCCCCCGCCTGCCCGGCTCCGAGGGGCACGCCCGGCTGAACGACATGATCGCCGCGCACGCCGCCTCCCTCGGCCTGGCGCATCACGCCCTCTGCTTCGACCAGGACATGCCCCGCGACGCCGGCGTGATGAGGCTGTGCAACCACGTGATCCTCTGCGGGGAGGACGCGGGCCCGCCCCTGTGGCTGGGCGCCCACTACGACACCCGCCCGGTCTGCGACCTGGAGGCCGATCCCGAGCTGGCCGCCGTCCCGCTGACCGGCGCCAACGACGGCGCCAGCGGTGTGGCCGTGCTCCTGCACCTGGCCGAGATCTTCGCCGCCGATCCGCCGCCCCGCCGCGTGGCCCTGCTCTTCTTCGACGGCGAGGATTCGGGCGTCAGCGGCGACCTGGACAGCTACTGCCTGGGCTCGAGCCGCCTGGCCGCGCGCTGGAACGATTTCGGCTCCCCGCTGGCCGGCGAGCGGCCCGAGGCCCTGGTGGTGGTGGACATGGTCGGCGAGCGGAACCTGGACCTGCCCATGGAGGCGTTCTCCCGGCGCTCGGCGGGGGACTGGCTGACGGCCCTCTACGACCGGGCCGCGGCCATGGATCTGCCCGCCTTCCGCGCCGAGCCCGGCCGGACGGTCTACGACGACCACGTCCCCTTCATCCGGGAGGGCCTGCGGGCGGTGGACCTGATCGATTTCGACTTTCCGGAATGGCATACCGTCGGGGACGTGCCCGCCATCTGCGACCCCTGGAGCCTGGCGCAGGTGGGACGTCTGCTGGTCGACCTGGCCCATGACCCCATCGACTGACGCCGTCCGCCGCCCCCCGCTGCATACGCTTTTTTAACTTGCCCTGCGGGGGGCCCCGGGATTACTATGGGATCGCTTCAGAGGTGTGCCACTGGCACGGTTTTTGGAGTGGGCGCAAGTCCACTTCTTTTCATGCATGCCGTCGTCGTCCACGTCGACGCCGGACGTACGGAGCTTAGGGTTGACGGATACGCGCTATCGATTGGCGGCCGACGCCGTGGCCCTGCTGGAAGCCCCGCTCGCGGAAGTGGGTTACGAGCTCCTGGACGTGCGCGTCTTCCGGGGCGGCGGGCGCCTGACGCTGCGGATCTACGTCGATACCGCGGACGGCATCACCATCGACGGTTGCGCGGACGCGTCCCGCACGGTGGGCATGCTGCTCGAGGAGGCGACGCTGGTCGGCGACGCCCACGTGATCGAGGTCACCTCGCCGGGGGTCCGTCGGCCCCTGCGCACCCGCGACCACTTCGAGGCCGCCCGCGGCCAGGACGTCATCCTGAAGCTCGCCGGCACCGGGCGCCGATCCCTCAAGGGCCGCTTGACGGCCGTCGGCGACGCCGGGCTCGAGATCGACCCGGCCGAAGTGGACGATACGCCGGAGACCATGACGGTGGCCTGGGCGGATATCCGAGAGGCGAACCTGGATCCGGAATTCGACGTGCAGGCCCTGATCAACGCCGATCGGCGCCGCCGCAAGGAAGAGAAGAGGCTCGCGCGGGAACGACGCCGCGGGCGGAAGAAGGGCGGGCCCCGCAGCTAGCGGCGGTCGGCCGAGGAGAACCATGGACTACAACGTCCTCGACGCCCTCGCCATGATCACGAGGGAAAAGAACCTGGACCGCACGATCGTCATCGAGTCGCTCGTGGCCGGTCTGCAGTCGGCCGCCCGCAAGAAGCTGGGCGCCGAGGCGGTCATCGACGCGCACGTGGACGAGACCACCGGCGCCATGACCGTCGAGCTGGTCAAGACCGTGGTCGACAGCCTCGACGACGAGGACGCGGAGATCACCCTGGAAGAGGCCCGCGACGAGTTCGGCGACAGCGTGCAGATCGGCGACGAGCTGCGCTGGGACCTGCCCCTGGAGGAGTTCGGCCGCAACGCCATCCTGGTGGCCAAGCAGATCCTGGTGCAGAAGGTCCGCGAGGCCGAGCGCAGCCAGATCTTCGACACCTACAAGGACCGCGTCGGCGAGATCATCACCGGCACCGTCCAGCAGGTCGACCGCGGCAACGTGCTGGTCAACCTGGGCCGCGTGGAGGCCCTGCTGCCCTGGCGCGAGCAGATCCGCAACGAGAAGTACCGCCAGGGCGCGTCCATCCGCTGCCTGGTCATCGAGGCCCTGGACAACGCCAAGGGGCCGCAGATCATCCTGTCGCGCAGCCATCCCGGCTTCCTCAAGCTGCTCTTCGAGCAGGAGGTGCCGGAGATCCAGGAGGGCATCGTCGAGATCAAGGCCGTGGCCCGCGAGCCGGGTTCGCGTTCGAAGATCGCCGTGCTCTCCAACGACGACCGCGTGGACGCCGTGGGCTCCTGCGTCGGCATGAAGGGCAGTCGCGTGCAGGCGGTCACCCGCGAACTGGCGGGCGAGCGCATCGACATCGTGCCCTGGAGCGCGGAGAGCTCGCTGCTGATCAGCCGGGCCCTGAGCCCCGCCGAGGTCAGCAACATCATGCTCGACGAGGAGGGCCGCGAGGCCACCGTGGTCGTGAACGAGGATCAGCTCTCGAAGGCCATCGGCAAGGAGGGCAAGAACGTCCGCCTGGCCGCCAAGCTCACGGAGTGGAAGATCGACCTGGTCTCCTCGCGCGAGTACCACATCCGCCAGCGGATCAAGTCCGAGGTCTCCATGGAGCTCGAGGAGATGAACGGCGTGACCGAGCGCCTGGCGGGGCTGCTGCGCGAGGCCGGCATCGGCAGCATCCGGCGGCTGGCCCTGGCCGAGCCCGAGGCCCTGCTGGAGATTCCCGGCGTGGGGCCCAAGACCGCCGAGTCGCTGCAGACCACGGCCATCGTGACCCTGGAGGAGATCGACCGCATCGTCGAGTCGACCGTCCAGGAGGAGATGGCCGCGATCGAGGTCGACGAGAAGCCCATCTTCGACGAGAGCGTCTTCGGCGACGACGGCGAGGCGCCGCCCGCGGTCCTCGAGGACGCGCCGGCCGATGCGGACGAGACGCCGCCCGAGGGGCTCTTTCAGGACTTCGACGACCGGATCAAGGAGCTCGACGCGGCGGCCGACGACGAGGACGCCGCGGACGGGGATGACGCCGCGGAGGCGGAGCCGGCGGCCGAGGCCGCGGGTGACGATGGCGACGAGGACGAGGAGGCCGGCGCCTAGAGCCGGGCCGTGGACGCGACCGCGCTGCTCAACATGCTGGGATTGGCCCGGCGCGCGGGACGCCTGGCGGCGGGGTTCGACGCCGTGGCCCAGATGGTCGCCCGGGGGCGGAGCCCCCTGGTGGTGATCGCCGCCGACGCCAGCCCCGGGCAGAAGAAGAAGATCATGCGCCTGTCGCCGGTCCGCGCATTCTGGACCGACGTGGTGGGGCGGGACGAACTCGCCGCGGCCCTCGGGCGCAAGGAACTTGTGGTGGTCGCCCTGGACGACCCGGACTTCCTCGGAGGTCTGGGCCTGGACCGGAAACGAAGGCGATCAGCGAATAAGCCCCGTCAGGGGCGCTGACCGGCGCGAGACGCCGGGGTCTGGGCCGGGAACCGCGACGGCGGACCGGCATGATGGAGGTAGCTCTCTTGGTCAGGAAGCTCAGGGTCTACGAGATCGCCAAGCACTACGGTGTGGACAGCCCGTCCATCCTCAAGATGATGCGGGACATGCGCGCCGAGGCGAAGAGCCACATGAGCGTCGTGGAGGACGACATCGTCGTCCGCATCCACGCCACGTTCCAGCACAAGCGCGAGCAGATGCGGCTCAACTACGCCAGGGCCCACAACATGGATCCCGAGAAGCTGAAGCACGTCGCGAGCTTCAAGCCCCTCGACATGCCCGAGCCGCCGCCGGAGCCCGAGAAGGAGAAGAAGCCGGCCAAGAAGAAGGCCGCCAAGAAGAAGGTCGCCAAGAAGAAGACGACCAAGAAGAAGACCACCAAGAAGAAGGTCGCCAAGAAGAAGACCGCCACGAAGAAGGCGGCCAAGAAGACGACCGCCAAGAAGGCGGCCGCGAAGAAGACGACCGCCGCCGAGACGACCGCCGATGCCGAGACCCCGACGACCGTCGAGACGCCTCCGGTTCGACGGGCTCGCATCATCAAGAAGGCCGACGTGCAGGCCAAGGCGGAAGCCGAGGCCAAGGCCGCCGCGGAGGCCGCCGAGGCCGAGGCGGACGAGGTCGCCGAGGACATCGTGGAGGTCGAGACCCCGGCCGAGACCGCGGCGGACGCCGCGCCGGAGACCCCGGACGCCGCGGAGGGCGACGAGCCGGCCGCCGAGACGCCCGTGGAGGAGACGCCCGCGGAGGCCGAGGCGGAGCCCGAGAAGCCGACCCCGGTCAACCGTCGTCCCCGTCGTCAGGCCAAGATCATCCGCATGGGCGAGGGCGTGGTCACCACGACCGACGGCAAGACCCAGCCCGCCGCGCCGCCCAAGCGCAGGGGCGCGCCCCAGCAGACCGACGACAACTGGAACTGGGGCGAGGTGCGCCGCGACCTGACCGGTCGCCGCGGCCGCATCGGGTCCGAGACCCGCGACGCCGCGCGCGAATCGGTCCAGGCCGCCATGCAGAAGCGACAGGAACTGCGCGGCGCCCAGCCCGAATCCGGCCGCAAGCGCCGCCGCAAGAAGAAGAAGGTCGACGAGGCCGCCGTCGCCCAGAGCGTCAAGCAGACCCTGGCGCAGATGGGCGGCTCCAAGGGCAAGCGCAAGCACCGCAAGGGCGGCGCTGCAGAAGAGGAGACCGACGTTCCCCACCACATGTTGCGCGTCACCGAGTTCGTGACCGTGCAGGAGCTGGCCGACAAGTTCGAGGTGCCGGCCCGTGAGATCATCACCAAGCTCTTCGGCCTGGGCGTCATGGCGACCATGAACCAGCGGCTGGAGAAGGAGCAGATCGAGCTGCTCGCCGACGAGTTCGAGAAGGAGGTCGAGTTCCTGGCCGAGTTCGGCGAGGACGAGATCGAGGTGGAGGAGGTCCGCGAGGAGGATCTAGAGCAGCGGGCGCCGGTGGTGACGGTCATGGGACACGTCGACCACGGCAAGACCTCGCTGCTCGACTACATCCGCGAGGCCAACGTGATCGCCGGCGAGGCCGGCGGCATCACCCAGCACATCGGCGCCTACCGCGTGCAGACGCCGGGCGGCCCGATCACCTTCCTGGACACGCCGGGCCACGAGGCCTTCAGCGCCATGCGCGCCCGCGGCGCCCAGGTGACCGACATCGTCATCCTGATCGTGGCGGCCGACGACCGCATCATGCCGCAGACCATCGAGGCCATCAACCACGCCAAGTCGGCGGGCGTCCCGATCATCGTGGCGATCAACAAGATCGACCTGCCGGGCGCCCGTCCCGAGCTGGTCAAGCAGGACCTGCTGCAGCACGAGATCGTCATCGAGGAGTTCGGCGGGGACGTGCTCTGCGCCGAGGTCTCGGCCAAGCAGGGGACCAACGTCGACAAGCTGCTCGAGCTCGTGCACCTGCAGTCCGAGGTGCTCGAGCTGCAGGCCTCCAGCCAGGGCGCCGCCCTGGGTGTGGTGGTCGAGGCCTCCAAGGATCCCGGCCGCGGCGTCGTGTTCACCGTGCTGGTCGAGCAGGGCACCCTGAGCGTGGGCGACAACTTCCTGGTCGGCCTGCAGGACGGCAAGGTGCGCGCCCTGCAGGACGAGCGCGGCGAGCAGATCGAGTCCGCCGGTCCCGGCGAGCCCGCCGTGGTGCTGGGCGCCAACGACGTGCCCCTGGCGGGCGACCGCCTGCACGTGATGGAGAGCGAGCGCGAGGTGCGCGAGATCGCCTCGAAGCGCCGCCAGCTCCAGCGGGTGCAGCAGTTCTCGGCCCCGCAGACGATCATCACCCTGGACAACCTGGCCGAGCTGGTGGCCGACAAGGACATCAAGGAGCTGCCGCTGATCGTCAAGGGCGACGTGGCCGGCTCCGTGGAGGCCATCTGCGACTCGCTGTTGCAGCTCAACACGGCCGAGGTGCAGGTCAAGATCGTGCACAAGGGCGTGGGCGCCATCAACGAGTCGGACGTGCTGCTGGCCTCGAACACCGGCGCCCTGATCGTCGGTTTCCACATGCGCCCGGGCGCCTCGATCCTCGACACCGCCGCGCGGCTGCATGTGACCATCGAGACCTTCGACATCATCTACGAGGTCGTCGACACCATGAAGAAGGCCATGGCCGGCCTGCTGGGCGCCATCCAGCGCGAGGTCAGCACCGGTTCGGCCGAGGTGCGCCAGGTCTTCCGCATTCCCAAGCTGGGGTCCATCGCCGGTTCGTACGTGATCGACGGCACCGTCATCCGCAACTCGCTGGTGAGGCTGGTCCGCGACGAGGTGATGATCTTCGAGGGGCGCATCAGCTCCCTGAAGCGCTTCAAGGAGGACGCCAAGGAGGTGCAGGCCGGCTACGAGTGCGGTATCGGCCTGGAGAACTTCCACGACCTCCAGGAGGGCGACATCATCGAGACGTACCGGATCGAGGAAGAGGCCCGCACGGAGCTCTGAGACGCGACCCGCACGCGATGACCGCGCCCCCGCCGCCGATCGGCGCGGGCGCGGGATCCCTGCCCGCCTGGAGACGAGATGGATCCCTACAAGCTGCAGCGTCAGAACGCCGCCCTCCGCAAGGTCCTGGCCGAACTGGTCTCGGCGGAGGTCAAGGACCCCCGCGTGGGTTTCGTGACCATCAACGGCGTGGAGCTGAGCCGCGACCAGACCTCGGCGCGGGTCCTGTTCTCCGTGATGGGGGAGGCGCAGGAGCGGCGCGACTCCCTGGCCGGGCTGAAGAAGGCCCGGGGCTTTCTGCAGAGCCGCCTGAGCGACATCCTCCGCCTGCGCAACACCCCCGACCTGCGCTTCGAGTACGACGACTCCGTGGATCGCAGCCTGGCCGTCGAGGACATCCTGGCCGATCTCGAGGATGCGGGCGAGTTCGAGGACGAGGCGACGCGCAACCGACGGCGCGACCTGGAGTCGCTGATGCCGCCCCGCGACCTGATGGCCGCCCTGGACGAGGCCGAGCGGGTCTGGGTGGCGCCCCACTGGAATCCCGATCCCGACGCCATGGGCTCCGCCCTGGCCCTGGGCGCCGCCCTGGCGGCCGGCGGCCGGGACGTCACCGTGCTCGCCCATCCCGATGCGCCCAAGGGTTTCGCATCCCTGCCCGGCTATGCGGACGCCCTGCCCGCGCCGGAGGCCGCGGCGCGCCTGGCCGAGTCGCCGCCCGACACGCTGCTCGTGGTCGACTGCCACCACCTGGACCGGGTGGGCGACGCCCTGGCGCCCGTGCTGGCGGACATCCCGCGGGCCTGGTGCATCGATCATCACCTGATCTCCGACGGCCCGGCGCCCCTGCCCGGCTGGATCGAGGCGGTGGCCAGCTCGGCCAGCCTCCTGGTGCTGCGCGTGATCGAGACCCTGGCGGCCGACGATCCCCGCGTCGAAGTCACGCCCGACATCGCCACCAACATCTACGCCGGCCTCTACGCCGATACCGGCGGGTTCCGCTTCCCCAACACGCTGCCCATGACCTTCGCCGCCGCCGGCGCCATGGCCGCCCGGGGCGTCGACGTCGCCGCCGTCGCCGAGCAGATGCTGCACCTGCGCACCCGCCCCGCCACGGAGCTGCTCCGGCGCGTGATGGCCTCCTTCGAGTTCCACGCCGACGGGCGCATCCTCAGCCTGTACGCGGACCGGACCATGATGGCCGAGACGGGCACGTCCATGTCCGACACCGAGGGCTTCGTGGGGCTGGCCACCGGCACCGAGGGCGTGCGCTTCGTGATCTTCCTCAAGGAACGCGAAGACGGTCTGTGGCGGGTCTCGCTGCGCGCCCGTGCGGGGGGCGACGTCCAGCGCGTGGCCGCGTCCCACGGCGGCGGCGGACACGTCCTGGCCTCGGGCTGCACCCTCGATGGCGCACCCGCGGACCTGATCGCCGACCTCGTGGCCGACCTGTCGGCCCAGCTCGGCTGAGGCGCCGCCCGTGGCTGCCGAGGCCCCGCCCCGCGGATTCCTGCTGCTGGACAAGCCCCGCGGCCTCTCCTCCTACGCCGTCGTCGACCGGGTGCGCCGCGCCCTCGGGCCGGGACGCCGCCGGCGCGGCGCCGGCAAGTTCCGCTGCGGACACGCCGGCACCCTCGACCCCCTGGCCACCGGATTGCTGATGGTCCTGGTCGGCCCCGAGACCCGGCTGTCCCGCTTCCTCCTGGGCCACGACAAGACCTACGAGTTCGTCGTGCGGCTGGGGGAGACCACCGAGACCCTCGACGCCGACGGCGAGGTGGTCGCGACCGGCCCCGCCGAGGCCGACGCCGACGCCGTGGCGGCGGTCCTGCCCGGCTTCCTCGGCGAGATCGAGCAGGTGCCGCCCGTCTACTCGGCGCTCAAGCGCGACGGCAAGCCCCTCTACGCCCGCGCGCGCGACGGGGAGGCCCCTGAGGCGCCCGAACCCCGCCCGGTGCGCATCGACGCCCTGGAGCTCGACGGCGATCTCGCGCCCGTCCCCGGGGGCGCCGCCCTGGACGTGCCGTTGCGCGTCGACTGTTCCAGCGGCACCTACGTGCGGTCGCTGGCCCGCGATCTCGCCGCCGCCCTGGGCACCGTGGGCCACGTGGTCGCCCTGCGCCGCACGCGCCTGGGCCCCTTCGCCCTTGCGGACGCGCTGCCGGCCGCTAGAATGCAGGAGGCCGCCGCCCTGGCCGCCGCCCTGCGTTCCGGCGCCGAGGCCCTGCCGGACCTGCCGACCCTCCGGGTCGAGCCCGACGAGGTCGCGGCCCTGCGCCAGGGGCTCCAGCCCGGACCCGACTGGCTGGAGCGGCTGGAGGCGTCTCCGTCGATCGACGACCGGCTGCGCCTGCTCGATCCCGACGGCGGTCTGGTGGCCGTCGCCCGCGTGGACGTGGACGAGGCGGACCGCCCCGCCCCGCGCCTGGAGGCGGTCTTCCCGCCCGCGGCGTCCCCGACCCGGAAGGACCCCGGACCGTGCGACTGATCCGCTTGAGCCGTTCCTACATCACGGCCATCCTCGACGGCCGCGAGACCTGGCCGACCCCCGCGCTCTCGGACTGCGCCCTGGCCCTGGGGGCCTTCGACGGCCTGCATCTCGGCCATCGGGCCCTGATCGACGCCGTGGTGGCCGCCCGACGCACCCGGGGGCTGAGCCACAGCTGCCTCTTCACCTTCCGCGATCACCCGCGACAGGTCCTGGACACGGATCGGCCCCAGCTGCTGACGTCCTGGCGCGAGAAGCTGAGCCTGCTGCGGGGCACGCCGGTGGACGCCGTGGTGGCGGCCGACTTCTGTCCCGCCCTGGCCGCCCTGGACTACACGGAGTTCGTGGACCGCTTCCTGGTCGGCTTCCTGGGCCTGCGTCACATGGTGGGCGGCCACGACGTGCACCTGGGGCGCGACCGCGACGGCACCGCCGAGACCCTCGCCGCCCACGGCCGCGAGCGCGGCTACGACTTCGAGAAGGTGGAGGCCCTGCGCCTCGACGACGGGAGCGTCATCAGCAGCTCGGCCATCCGCGCCGCCCTGCGCGAGGGCGACGTGGCCCGCGCCTGCGCCATGCTCGGCCGCCCCTACAGCCTGTGGGGGGAGGTGGGGTACGGCTCGGGACGCGGCGAGACCATCGGCTATCCCACGGCCAACATGGATCCGCTGGAGACGGCCAAGCTGCTGCCCGCCCCCGGCGTCTACGCCGTGCGGGTGCATCTGCCCGAGGACGTGGTCACCGACGAGAACCGGCCCGGCGTGCTGGAGAAGCGCCGGGGCCGCCTGCCCGAGGTCGATCGCTGGGGCGAGCCCCTGGGACCGGCCGGCGCCCATCGCGCCGTCTACGCCGGCATGCTCAATTTCGGCTGGGCCCCGACCGTCCACGAGGGCGGCCTGCCGCGGCCCCGGATCGAGGTTCACATCCTCGATTTCAGCGGTTACATTCGGGAGCGCAGCCTGAAGATCGAGTGGATCGCCCGCCTGCGGGACGAGACCACCTTCACATCCGTAGACGCGCTCCGCGCGCAGCTCAAGGCCGACGAGGCCGCCGTGCGCGCAGCGTTCGAGGTCCGCTGAACGGACCGGGAGGAACCGACGACATGGCCGGCATTCGCAAGGGAATCGTCCTGGCGGGCGGCGCGGGCACGCGCCTGTATCCCCTGACCAAGGTCGCCTCGAAACAGCTTCAGCCCGTCTACGACAAGCCCCTGATCTACTACCCCCTGTCGACCCTGATGATGGGCGGTCTCAGGGACATCCTGCTCATCTCCACCCCCGAGGACACGCCCCGTTTCGAGACCCTGCTGGGCGACGGCTCCCAGTGGGGCATGTCCATCACGTACAAGGTGCAGCCCGAGCCCAAGGGCATCGCGCAGGCCTTCCTGATCGGAGAGGAGTTCCTGGCGGGGGAGGGCTGCTGTCTGATCCTCGGCGACAACATCTTCTACGGGCGCCTGCGCCTGGACCGGATCGTCAAGGAATTCGACGGCGGCGCGCGGGTGTTCGGCTACCCGGTGACCGATCCCGAACGCTACGGCGTGGTGGAGTTCGACGAGACGGGCCGAGTGCTGGGCATCGAGGAGAAGCCCGCCGAACCCAAGTCCCGCTTCGCGGTGCCGGGGCTCTATCTCTACGACGAGCATGTGGTCGCCCACGCCAAGTCCCTGACGCCCTCGGCCCGCGGCGAGCTGGAGATCAGCGACCTGAACAACCTCTACCTGCAGCGCGGCGAGCTCAACGTGGAGCGGTTGGGACGCGGCATCGCCTGGCTGGATACCGGCACCCACACCAGCCTGCTGGAGGCCAGCCAGTTCATCGGCGCCCTGGAGGCCCGCCAGGGCCTGAAGATCGCCTGCCTGGAGGAAGTGGCCCTCCATCGGGGCTTCATCGACCGGGATAAGCTGGCCGCCGTCATCGCCGAGACCCCCCGTTCCAGCTACCGCGAGTACCTCGAGCAGGTCCTCAGGGAGGGCGCCTAAGTGAAAGTCATCAAAACCGATATACCCGAGGTGCTGATCCTGGAGCCTCGGGTGTTCCCCGACGACCGCGGCTTCTTCAGCGAGACCTGGAACGCCCGCACCTGGCGCGAGGTCACGGGGGTCGAGGCGGACTTCGTCCAGGACAACCATTCCCGGTCCCGTCGAGGCGTGGTCCGGGGCTTGCATTACCAGATCGAGCAGGCCCAGGGCAAGCTGGTCCGCGCGGTGGCGGGCGAGATCTACGACGTGGCCCTGGACCTCCGACGTTCGTCGCCGACCTTCGGGCGCTGGACGGGCGTGCGGCTCTCCGCGGAGAACCACCTGCAGTGCTGGATCCCCGCGGGATTCGCCCACGCCTTCATGGCCCTGTCCGAGACGGCGGACGTGCTGTACAAGACGACCGACTTCTACGCGCCCGAGCACGAGCGCAGCATCCTGTGGGACGATCCGGACCTGGCCATCGACTGGCCGGCGCCCGAGGCCACCGCCCTGTCCGACAAGGATCGCGGCGCTGTGCCCTTCCGGGACGCCGAGGTCTACCCCTGATCCGCGCCCCGGCGCGAACGACGAGGACGAAGATGAACATCCCCAAGAGCCGCAACATCACCCGGTCCCACTCCACCGTCTCGCGCGTCCAACGCGCCGAGCGCAACAGTCATCGCAGCGCCATCCTGTGGTTCACGGGGCTGTCGGCCTCGGGCAAGTCCACGTTGTCGCAGCACGTGGAGCGGGAGCTCTTCGCGCGCGGCTGCCAGACCTACATCCTGGACGGGGACAACGTGCGGTTCGGTCTGAGCAGCGACCTGGGCTTCAGTCCCGAGGACCGCACCGAGAACATCCGGCGCATCGGCGAGGTGGCCAAGCTCATGCTCGACGCGGGCGTGATCGTGCTGACGGCCTTCATCTCGCCCTACCGCACCGACCGGGACATGAACCGCGCGCTGGTGGAGGACGGAGATTTCATCGAGGTCTACGCCAAGTGCAGCGTGGAGGAATGCGAGCGGCGCGACCCCAAGGGCCTCTACGAGAAGGCCCGGGCGGGGGAGATCCCGGAGTTCACGGGCATCAGCGCTCCCTACGAGGAGCCCATGAAGCCGGAGATCGTGGTGGAGACCGATCAGGCGGACGTGGAGACCTGCGTGGCCGCGATCCTGGCGGAGCTGGAGCGGCGGGAGATCCTGCCCGAGGCCTAGGCCCGGCTCGAGGGTCGAGGTCGGAGCCCCTGCCGCCCTTCAAGTTGGCCGAAATCCGGTCGAAACCGTCTGAAGAGAGATATCAATATCCCGCTTGCCTAGCGCGTCCGGGTCGTCTATATTGCAGGGCGCGTCGGGCGCGCGGGGCGGAAAGCCCTGCGCTTTTTGCAGTTCGCTAACGCCCGACTCATCAGCGGGTTGGTCCGCCGAAAGGCGACCGTATCCCGCCGGCGGTGAACCGGACTCTTTCCGCCGGCCGGGTGCCAACCTGCGGCCATCGTGACAGTCGCAGTCCTAAGGAGGTTCTCGACGATGGCGTTTACGAAGGAACAGAAGGATCAGGTCATCGCGTCGTTCAAGAAGCACGATGCGGACTCCGGTTCCCCGGAGGTCCAGATCGCCCTCTTGACCGCCCGCATCAAGCACCTGACCGAGCACTTCAAGACCCACAAGAAGGATTACCACTCCCGACGGGGTCTGCTGAAGATGGTCGGCCAGCGCAAGCGGCTGCTGAACTACCTGAAGAAGAAGGATCTCGACAGCTATCGCTCCCTGATCAAGGAGCTCGGCATTCGCGGCTGAGCCGCGAGTCTCTCCAGGGATTCACTTGCGATCCAGAGTCTGGAGAATGGCATCCGCGAGACCGACCGCGGCGTGATGAACGTCCGCGGCGTCTCCGTTTGGGTGCCGGTCCCGGTGCGGGTCCGCCGGACGGACCCGTGATGATGTTGAGAAGAGTGGAAAGATCGAAAAACGCTGCAGCGGAAGCTGAAGGAAGGAAAGTGACAAGATGATGAACGTGCAACAGGTCAGCCTCGAGATGAACGGGACCGAATTCACCCTGGAGACCGGCCGCATGGCCCGTCAGGCGAACGGTTCGGTGCTCGTCGGCATGGGCGATACGAGGGCCCTCCTGACGGTCACCGCCGACAAGAAGATCAGCGACCGGGGCTTCCTGCCCCTGTTCGTGGAATACCGGAACAAGACCTACGCCGCCGGCAAGATCCCCGGCGGTTTCTTCAAGCGCGAGGCCCGCCCGAGCGAGCGCGAGGTTCTCACGTGCCGCCTGATCGACCGGCCCCTGCGCCCCCTGTTCCCCGACGGCTACATGCACGCCACCGACGTGGTCTCCTTCATCGTCAGCGCCGACGACGAGTTCCACGCCGATACCCTGAGCATCACCGCCGCCTCCTGCGCCCTGAACCTGTCGGACATCCCCTTCACCGAGTACGTCTCGGGCGTGCGGGTCGCCGAGGTCGAGGGCGAGTTCGTGGTCAACCCGTCCTTCGAGCAGATCGACGAGTCCAACATGGACCTGGTCGTCGCCGGCACGGACGAGATCATCTGCATGATCGAGGGCCACTGCGAGGAGATCGGCGAGGAGCGCCTGCTCGACGCCATCGAGTTCGCCCACGAGTGGATCCGCAAGCTGAACGGCCTGCAGCGCGACCTGGTCGCGAAGGTCGGCGCCCCGGAGAAGTTCACCGTCGAGGCGCCCGTGCTGGACGAGGCCAAGGTCGCGGCCGTCAAGGAGTTCCTGGGCGACGATCTGGACAAGGCCGTGCGCATCCCGGCCAAGCTGGAGCGCCAGGACGCCGTGGCCGACCTGAAGACCAGGGTCAAGGAGCACTTCGTCGACGAGGACGGCGAGCCGGACAAGGAAGCCAAGACCATCTTCGGCAAGCTCGAGAAGGCGCTGATGCGCACCATGGTCGTCAAGGAGGGCGTGCGCGCCGACGGACGCGACCTGACCACCGTGCGGCCCATCGTCATCGACCTCGGGATCCTGCCCCGGGCCCACGGCTCGGCGCTGTTCACCCGCGGCGAGACCCAGTCCCTGGGCACCGTGACCCTGGGCACCAAGATGGACGAGCAGAAGATCGACGCCCTCGAGGGCGAGTGGTGGAACAACTACTATCTCCACTACAACTTCCCGCCCTTCAGCGTGGGCGAGACCGGCCGCTACAGCGGCACCGGCCGCCGCGAGATCGGCCACGGCAAGCTGGGCGAGCGGGCCATCAAGCCCATCCTGCCCGAGCACGAGGACTTCCCCTACACGATCCGCATCGTGTCGGACATCCTCGAGTCCAACGGCTCGAGCTCCATGGCGACCGTCTGCTCGGGCTGCCTGGCGCTGATGCAGGCCGGCGTGCCCATCAAGAAGTCGGTGGCCGGCGTGGCCATGGGCCTGATCAAGGAGGGCGACGACGTCGCCGTGCTGACCGACATCCTGGGCGTCGAGGACCATCTCGGCGACATGGACTTCAAGGTCACCGGCACCCGCGACGGCATCACGGCCTTCCAGATGGACACCAAGATCGGCGGCATCACCCGCGAGATCATGACCCAGGCCCTGACCGACGCGTGCAACGCCCGCAACCACATCCTGGACGAGATGGACAAGGCGATCTCCGAGCCCGCCGAGGAGCTCTGCGCCTACGCGCCGAAGATCGCCACCATCCAGATCCCGCCCAAGAAGATCGGCGAGCTGATCGGCCCGGGCGGCAAGATGATCAAGAAGATCCAGGAGGACACCGAGACCAACATCGAGATCAACGACGAGGGTCTGGTCTTCGTGTCGGCTCCCGACCAGGCCAAGGGCGACGAGT
>CAZSNA010000016.1:0-27840 GCA_964607825.1 uncultured Fibrobacteraceae bacterium
GGCCGGGCGAGCGCCGTCGCGCCGCGGTCCGCCTGCTCGACGCGGCCGGCGCCCCCGGCATGCGCGAGGGCGACGCGGCGGTGTTCGAGAAGCACGCCAACATCATCGTCAACCACGGCGCCGCCCGCAGCCGCGACGTGCTGGCCCTGGCCGACCGCATGCGCGAGGCGGTGGCCGCGCGCTTCGGGGTCGACCTGCGCCCGGAAGTGCGGCATCTGCGTCCGACCGGCTGGTAAGCGCCGGATTGGCGCGATCTTGGGCCCTCACGGGGGTTTCATATTGACAGCGGCCCTCAAACGCCTGTAATTATAAGCGATTGGACAGACCGAAACGCCGGACAGGAGTCGACCCATGCGTCACACGCTCTTCGTACTCTTCCTATGCCTGACCGCTGCGGGTGCGGTCGCCGCCTGGGCCCAGGACGGCGACGAGTCCGAGCAGACATACAACCTCCTGCACACCACCCTCGAGGAGCAGGAAGCGCAGCGCATCGAGGAAGAGAGCGTCCCCGTCTACGAGCCGGTGATCCCGGAACGCAACCTCGAGGTCACCCTGACGCTCGGTTTCTGGCAGCTCGAGAAGACGCTGCTCGAATACGAGAACATCATCTACAAGTACACGGAGAAGGACACCTACTTCGGCGACGTGGTGATCAACGGCGCCTCGGCCTTCCACCCGCAGCTGAGGGTCAACTACAACGTGCTGCCTTGGTTCGCCGTCGAGCCCGTGCTGGGCTTCTCGGTCTCGGAGTACATGGCCACCATCGCCAACGCCCAGTCGCTGTCCAACCAGGCCTTCGGCGAGGAGGAGAACGTGCCGGTGCCGGTGGAGGAGGTCGGCGAGTACGATCCCGAGAACCGCTCGTGCATCACCATGAGCACCGGGTTCAACGCCGTGTTCTATCCCCTGGACTACGGCAACTTCGGCAAGGGCCGCTGGCATCCCTTCGTCCAGGGCGGCGTCCACCGCACCTGGATGTTCCTGAACTCCAACTACACCGACGACGCCGCCACCATGTGGGACACCAGCTTCGGCGGCGGCCTGCGCTTCATCGCCGACGACCTGATCAGCGTGAGGCTCGAGGTCATGTATCACCGCCTGACCGCCGACTTCACGCCGGGCGCCAGCTTCGACGTGCGCGACGAGGGCACCACGGTGGTGCCCATCACGAGCTGGGTCGAGGGTCAGGGCGAGGTGACGGTCGGGGACTTCGACTCGCACTCCCTGAACTCCCTGAGCTGGGCGGTGGGTTTCACGGCCGACTTCTGATCCCCTCCGCGAGAGAGACCGGGCGGCGGCCGCAGGGCCGCCGCCTTTTTCATGCCCCCGGGTCCGGGCCGGCTGCGAGGAGTGTCAGGGTCTCGCGGCGATAGGACAGGGCCTCGGCCAGATCGGCGCGGGTCGGACGGTCGCGATCGTCCAGCGCGGCGATCGTCCGCGCCACGCGCAACGCCCGGATCACCGAGCGCACCGAGAGCCCGAGGGTCCGCCGCGCCCCGTCGATCCACACGGCCTCCTCGGGGCCCAGCCAGGCCCGGCAGGCGGCCAGGTCGGGCGCGCGTTCCTCATCGCCGGCGCGGCGCAGACGGCGATGGGCGCGTTCCACGACGTCGCGGGCCGTACGCCAGGCCGCGAGGGCCGCACGCCCCGTCGCCCCGTCGCTCAACGACCACGCCTCCCCCTCCTCCAGCTCCAGGAACAGGTCCAGCCGATCGAGCAGGGGACCGCTGAGGCGCCCCGCGTAACGCCGGCGTTCGTGCGCCGCGCAGCGACACGCCCGCCGGCGGCTGCCCAGGAATCCGCAACGACAGGGATTCATGGCGCCCAGGAGCTGGATGTCGGCGGGCCAGGCCCGTGCACCCGGGCCGCGGGCCACCGCCACCCGGCCCTCCTCCAGGGGCTCGCGCAGGGCGTCCAGGGCGGCGGTCGTGAACTCCGGCAACTCGTCCAGGAACAGGACGCCGCGATGGGCCAGGGTTACCTCCCCCGGACGCAGCCCCGAACCGCCGCCGATCAGGCCCGCCCGGGTCACGGTGTGATGGGGCGCCCGGAAGGGTCGCTGGCCGTCCAGATGCGCGCGCTTGAGCAGGCCGGCCGCGCCCAGGATGCGGACCACATCCAGGGACTCCGCGCGCGTGCAGGGCGATTGCAGGGCGCCCATGGCGCGGCAGAGCCGGGTCTTGCCCGTGCCCGGCGGACCGACCAGCAGGACGTTGTGGCGTCCCGCGGCGGCCACCTGCGCCAGTCGCCGCGCCGCGGGCGGCACCGAATCGAGCAGGGCCGCCAGCTCGACCGGCGCCGGCGGCGGGGCCGCCCCCGGCCGTGAGGGCGGCGCGGGATCGAGCCCCGTCCCCTCCAGGTACCAGCGGGCGACCTCGTCCAGGCGGGACGCTCCCAGCACGGTCGCGCCGGGCACCAGGGCCGCTTCCCAGGCCTGGGCCGCCGGCACCACGAAGGTCCGCGCGCCCCGGGCCGCGGCCGCGCTCACGATGGCCAGCAGGCCCCGCACCGGCCGCAACTCGCCGGTCAGGGAGAGCTCCCCGAGCAGCACCGCCTCCCGGCGTTCGGCGGACGGTCCGGTCCCGCCGCACGCACAGGCATGGGCCCCGACGGCCATGGCCGCATCCACCGCCGCGCCGCTCTTGGGCACGTCGGCCGGGGCCAGGTTGATGGTGACGCGGCCTTCGGGCCAGGCGAGACCGCTGTTGCGCACGGCCGCCAGCACGCGTTCGCGGCTCTCGCGCAGGGTCGAGCCGGGCAGGCCGACGATCTGGAACGTGGGCAGGCCGCGCCGGGCATCCACCTCGACGACCACCTCGTAGCCGTCGATCCCCCGCACGGCGCCGCTGCGGACGCGATGCACCATGGGCTCTCCCCTTTCGCCGGGGCGGGCCCAGCGGGAAACGTGCCGGTGCTGAAAGGCCGGAACCGGCCCCTGCGCCGGCGACGGGCCGGACGGGCCGTCAACGCGGAGCGTCGGAATGCGGCGAGAGGGGTGACCGCGAGCGACGGTCGGGCGGGAGTCGACAAAGAAGAAGGGAGCCTCCGGGGAGGCTCCCTCGTCGATCAGAAGCGGGATCGTCAGTCGAAGAGCGCCTTGACTCCACCCCAGTTCAGATCCTCGTTGGCCGTGGGATCGTAGGGGAAGATGATCTTCACGCCGAACACGTGATGATACCCGTCGGGCACCGTGATGAACGGGATCCAGGGCTCGGCGATGCCGGTGCCGGAGAAGACCCAGTCATCCAGGGTATAGCCCATGCTCACGAGCAGGCCGTGAGCGTCGCCGCCGACCATGTCGCAGGTGCCGATGCCGGCGCCCGTGTACTGGCCGAAGCCGAAGGGATCGTCCAGGTGCATCTCCCAGCCGTCGTCGACGACGGCCTCGAGCAGCATCAGGCCGTCGACGAAGGTACCGGGAGCGGCGTAGTCGCCCGCGGTGCCGCCGGCGATGGCATCCTCGTAGATCCGGACGACGCCCTGGTTGAAGACCCAGTCCTTGGTGTCGAAACCGGCCACGTAGCTGACCGAGGTCATGCCGGAGACGTGGATGGTGTACTCATTGTCGAAAAAGTTCGTGGGGATCGGCGTCGGCACGCTGACCGGGGGGTTGGCGATACCATAGACGTCGACCGTGCAGCCCACCATGTCGGGCGCCGGCGTGTAGACGGCGTAACCCTCGAATGTGAACTCGACCTGCGCCGCGGCGGGGACGGCCACGAGCAGCGCGAGTGCGATCATCACCAGTCGCTTCATTTTGCCCTCCTTCCGCGGTTAGCGGTACAGGTCCTTGATCTTGCTCCAGCTCATGTCCTCGTTGGGGATGGTGCCATCGTAGTAGATGTGGCCGTCCGCTTCGAGGTCGTAGCCGTCGGGAACCGTGGGATCCACGTCCTGGCCCACCAGACCGGCGATGGACAGGGCGTCGGGGTTCTGCAGTTCCTGGCCCAGCTCACTGAAGTGCGTGCCCAGCTCGAAGGTCAGCACGCCCTGGAAGTTGCCGGAGGAATTGGTCGTGTTGTAGGTCACGGCGAAATTGCTGAACGTGCCGTGCAGGTAGATCTCGCCGTCGCTGAAACTGCCGATGGCGAGAGGATCCGGCGGATCGACGCCGTAGAAGGGCATCGTGTAGCCGCCGTCCGCGTAGGCCTGAGCGATGATGTCGATGGTGCCGCCGGCGTAGAACGTCCGGTAGACGCCGCCGCCCAGGTCGGTCTGACCCAGGGAAACGAACCCATCCAGCACGAAGGTGTACTCGTAGTCCGCCGTACTCCAGGTCAGCGGCGCGCTGATGTTGTCCACGAACCCGACCCCGGCCAGCACGTCGCCGGGATTGCTCGGCGGGAAGCCCACGACGCCGGGCGTATTGTCCGACTCGTAAAGGTACCCGATGATGTCCATCACGTCACTCTGCGCGTGTGCGACACCGGCGCAACAGACGGCGAGGATGGCCAGCATCCACAACTTCTTCATACTACCCCCCAATGTTCATGATCGGGACGGGCCGTCCGCGACCATCGCCTTGGATGAAACGAACAACGTTGCCAAGGGTCCCGCAGCAGGCAAAATGGGCGGGCATTGATCCCACGTAGCGGGCGCGAGATCGTGATACCGCGAAACCACTTACTCGAATCGGATCGGCGTGGGCCTTCCCGACTCAACTGCATCATAGCACAGTGGAATCCTGCCAGGCATTCAAAGAATTCGCTTTTTTCTGCGTAAATCCTACAGACTGCAGGGTGTTCGGATAAGAAAACGGAGGTTCCCTAAAGAACCTCCGTCGAATCGTGCGGCACGCGGCACGCGCCCTCGGGGGCGTGAATTCCGGAACCTACAGATCGCAGGGACGGACCGTCTTGCGGCCGTTGGCGATGGCGCGAGCCTCGGCGTCCTTGATCAGCTCGGCGACCTTCTTGTCCAGGGCCTCGTAGAAATCACCGGAGACGTTGCACTTCTTGACGGTTTCCTTGGTCTTGCTCTTGCTGATGATCATGTGCCTCATTTCCTCCTGAAAAGGGACCTGCGGGGATGGTGCCGCCGTGACGTGATGGGGCATTGTGGCGAAAATGGTCGGCCCTGTCAACGGGCTTTCGCCGCACCCGTCCCGTCCCGGAGACGCCGGTTCGAGTCGTTTTGCGGCACACAATCGCCTCGACAGGGTGCGTCGTCAAGCATAGAATTGGCCGCCGACGCCCTGATCAGCCCCCACGGACGAACCCTCCGGAGGACCCGATGAGCCACGACCGCATCGCCGCCTACCTGGACGAGCACTACGATCGCCACGTCGCCCAGCTCTGCGACTGGCTGCGCATCCCGAGCATCAGCTCCGTCTCCGACCACGACGAGGACACGCGCCGCGCGGCCGTCTTCGTCGCCGACGAGCTGCGCGAACTCGGCCTCGAGGTCGAGCTGATCGAAGGCGAAGGTCACCCGCTGGTCTTCGCCCAGGGCGAGCAGCGTCCCGATCGGCGCACCCTGCTCTTCTACGGCCACTACGACGTGCAGCCGGCCGATCCCCTGGAGCTGTGGACGTCGCCCCCCTTCGAGCCGCGCATCGAGGACGACGTGCTCTACGCCCGCGGCGCCTGCGACGACAAGGGCCAGGTCTACTGCCACGTGAAGGCCCTGGAGGCCTACGTGAAGCTGGGGCTGGAGCTGCCGGTGAACGTGAAGTTCATCCTGGAGGGCGAGGAGGAATGCGGCGGGCCGGCGGTCTACCGCTACACCGAGCAGAATGCCGACAAGCTGGCCTGCGACGCGGTGATCATCAGCGACACCAGCCTCTACAACGCCGAGACGCCGGCGGTCTGCTACAGCCTGAAGGGTCTCGCCTACATGCAGATCGACGTGACCGGACCGGGCGCCGACCTGCATTCGGGCAGCTACGGCGGCACGGTGCAGAACCCGGGCAACGCGGTGGCGGAGATCGTGGCTTCGCTGAAGGACGGCGACGGCCGCGTGCGGATCCCCGGCTTCTACGACGACGTGGTCGAACTGGACGACGCCGAACGCGAGGCCTTCGCCTCGCTGAACTACACCGACGACGTGCTGCGCAAGGAGACCGGCGCCCCCGGCCCCTTCGGCGAGGCGGGCTTCACGACCCTGGAGCGCATGTGGGCGCGCCCCACCTGCGACGTCAACGGCCTGTGGAGCGGCTACAGCGGCGAGGGCGCCAAGACCATCGTGCCGTCGGTCGCCGGCGCCAAGGTGAGCATGCGCCTGGTGCCGAACCAGGACCCGGCCAAGATCGCCGAGCTCTTCGAGAAGCACGTGATGGACAACGCCCCCGACGGCGTCGAGGTGAAGGTCACCTACCTGCACGGCGCCCAGGCCGTGATGGTGCCTCGCGACTCGGAGATGATGCAGGCGGGCTTCCGCGCCATCGAGCGCGGCTTCGGCAAGCGGCCGGTGTTCATCCGCGAGGGCGGCTCGATCCCCATCGTGGGCACCTTCCAGGACTGCCTGAAGTCCCCGGTGCTGCTGCTGGGCTACGGCCTGCCCGACGACAACATCCACTCCCCCAACGAGAAGTTCCACCTGTCGAACTTCCGCTGCGGCATGCGCACCACGGCGGCGCTGCTGGAGGAGGCGGCGAAGTAGAGCGGAATGGGCAGCTGCGCTGCCGGATTGACAAGACGAGGCGGTCCGACTAGATTTCCGCCTCCATACGGCGTCCCCGTCGTCTAACGGTTAGGACACCGGCTTTTCAAGCCGGCAATACGGGTTCGATTCCCGTCGGGGATGCCAACTTCTTCTAGCCTTATCGGTATCTCGATTTGATAGCCCCCCACGTAACCGCTTCGTTCGGTACACCGCCGCAGAAAGCCGCCAGAAGCAGATCATCGATGACGACATCGGTTCCGCTCCATTTCACGCCGAATAGATATGGGACGTCAGACGTGGCAAAATCGTAGATGCCGGGGGCTTCATAGACCTGCTCGACGATCTGAGACCCGTAGTGGAAAGTCATGCGCAGGGAACCGAACACACCATCCGGCGGCGTAGACAATTCCATGCGCGTCCAGTGAATCGTGCATTCGGTCCAGCACAACATCGTGAATTCGAGTTCGGGGGCCTCGGCGTCTTGTCCCTGGACCATGAGCAATCCCGTGCTTCCGTCCCAGGACGGCGAGACGAACATGACGTAGGACTGGGCGGGGTCCGTCGGGATCTCGTCCACGAGCAGTTCCTCATCCCAACCGACAGCGAGCTCGGCATCCTCGAAATGCTCGATGAAGCCGATGTCGTATGGGCTGGCGGCTCCTCGGACCGAGCAGACGATACAGAGGCCGGCCACGATCGCATGAAGCCATATGCGAGCCCGCCTCATCTATAGACCGCCTTGAGCGATCCCCAGGTCATCGCTTCGGTAGGTACGAAACCGCACCACGCCGAATAGCTCAGGTTATCTATGACGACATCATGGCCGGCCCAGAAGACCATGTATATATCCTCTTCATCAGAGCACTCGAACGTATACGATCCGGGCTCCGAGTATTCGTGAATCTCGTATTCTTCGGCATCGTAAAAGATGTATAGGTCGAAAGCCCCGAACGATCTCCCAGGCGGTGACTCCAGATCGAAGGCGATGGTCTCTAACAACCCTCCGATACAGCTGGGATAGAACAAGGCAACAAACGCCAGCTGTCCTCCCGACCCCTGAACCAGATGCAGCCCCGTACTGCCGTCCAGAGACGGAGACGCTAAAACCGCATAGGATTCACTCGGATCTCCAGGCGGCTCCTCTACAAGTGAAGAGCAGTGGAACGGATAATCGAGTTCATCGTCTTCGAAGTTCTCGTAGTAGCTGAGCAGGTATGGCGTAGCAGGAGCCGTGATCGGCATCATGAGAAAGACGACTGAGAGGAACAGGCCGCGATACATGCCTTACCCCCTTGTCCGAATGGAATGAGCATCCTACCAACCGGCGATATCACCTGAGCTGATTCGAATCGATCTTGGCGAGCCAGTTGATGAAGATCGTGATATGTGAGTACTTCTCATCGAATACCGGTTCCAGCTGATGGTATCTATTATCTCGGATCAGTTCAAGGGCTCACGTGCTTGGACGGCGACGGGAGCGCCCTCTCGGTCGTCCCCACAATCGGGTTTACACGTGTAAATCAGGAACTCCGGCGCGGCGCGAGCCACCCCACCACCGGCACCACCACCAGCGACGTCATCATCCCCAGCGTCCCCGCCTCCGGCGACGGCCGCCCCGCCGCGTACAACCCCACGCACACCGCCAGCCCCAGCACCGACCCGGCCACCGCCCCGGTCTTGCCGACCCGCCGCGAGTACAGCCCCCACAGGAACGGCCCCAGGAATACCGACCCGATGGCGCCCCAGCTCACCCCGAGGATCGCCACGATGGTCGCCGGCCGCGTCCAGGCCAGGGCCACCGAGATCGCCACGAAGGCCACGCTGGCCACGCGCATCAGGACGGTCAGCCGCGCGTCGTCGGCGCCGCGGGCGATGAAGCCGGCGTAGACGTCCTTGACCGCCGCCGAGCTGGAGATCAGCACCAGGGCCGCGAGGGTCGACATGCTGGCCGAGAGGATCAGCAGCAGCATCAGCACCGACAGGGACTCCGGCACCACGCGGGCGAGCAGCTCGGGCATCAGGGCGTCGAAGACGGGCTTGCCGTCGGCGAAGGCCTGCGGCGCGGTCTCGGGCGATAGGAGCAGCCGGGTGGTGGCGCCCGTGAAGTACGCCACGCCCCCGATCAGCAGGGCGAAGCAGGTCGAGGCCACCATGCCGATGCGCACCGCGCGGCGGTCCTTCACCGCGTAGAACTTCTGCACGAGCTGGGGCATGCCCAGGGGCGCCACGCTGGTCAGGAAGATCAGGCAGAACAGGGCCCACGGGCCCGGGGGGCCCACCGACGAGACCAGGCGCGGGTCCACGTCCCGCAGCTGCTCCGTGATCGAGCCCAGCCCACCGCCGGCCTTCAGGGTGAAGCCCAGCAGGATCGTCACGCCGGCCAGCATGATCATGCCGAAGGCCACGTCCACCATGGCCATGCTCTTGTAGCCGCCCAGGGACAGGTACAGGGCCGTGAAGCCGCCCATCAGCACCAGGGCCAGCGTGTAGTCGATGGCGAAGTTGGCCTGGAACAGGTACGACAGCCCCATGAACACGGCCGCCGAGTACGGGATGAAGAACACGAACACCGCCAGCGAGGCGAAGAGCTTCAGGAAGCGGCTGTCGTAGCGCTTCTCGAAGAACTCGGCCATGGTGGCCACGCCGTAGTCCACCGACATGCGCTTGATGCGCCAGCCCAGCACGCCCCATACGAGCAGCACGCCCACCAGGGCGTTGCACAGCGCGATCCACAGGCCCGAGTAGCCGAAGCCCCAGCCGATCTTGCCGGCGAAGCCGATGAACAGCACGGCCGAGAAGTAGGCGGTGGCGTAGGTGAAGGCCGTCATCCAGGGGCCCACGTCGCCGCCGCCCAGGAAGAAGTCGTTGAAGGAACGGGTGCGGCGCAGGCCGGCCACGCCCACGCCCACGATCATCAGGGCGTAGGCGGCGATCACCAGGGTCTTGACGGTCATCGGGGTCTCCCGGTCAGAAGGACAGGGTCGTTTCCCAGAAGTACTCGTGGGCGGCGGCGGCGTCGGGGCCGTAGGCGGCGCCCGGATGCAGGCGCGCGGCGTAGATCGCCAGGCTCACGCCGTCGGCGTACCTGTAGCGGGCGCTCAGCTGCCAGTAGTCGCCGATGTCGTCGTCGCCGGCGGTGCGGTGGGCGCGCAGGGCGGTCCAGGAAGCGCGCAGGCTCAGGTCCGTCGTGGGCGCGGCGTTCAGGCCGAAGGTGGTCATCAGCAGGTTGCCGTAGACCACCTCCCCCGGCTGGCTGCTCAGGGCGGCGTAGCCGGGATCGAATCCCGAGACGGCGTTGCCCGCGCCCAGGTTGATGTAGGTCCAGGCCAGCAGGTCGCCGTAGCGGGGCCAGCCGCCGTAGAAGGAATCCCAGCGCTCCCAGGCGTCGGTGTCGGGGTCGTCGCCGCTGAGGCCCGTGAAGCCGGCGAAGAGGCGCAGGCCGGCCGGCGCGCCCGCGGGCGAGACGCCCGCCTCGCAGGTCAGGCCCCAGGCCTCGTGCGGGACGTCGGCGGCCAGGTCGCCGCGCTGCAGACCGCCCTCCAGGTCGTAGTCGAGCGCGCCGTACTCGCCGGAGAGGCGGGCGCCGTAGAGGACGGTGTCCTTGTCCAGGCCCTGGTCGTGACGACGCAGGGCGTAGAGCTCGCGGGTGTAGCCGCAGCACTCGGCGCGGTAGGTCAGGTAGAGGCCGGTGAGGGTCACGTCGTCGCGGGCGGCGTCGGCGCGGGCGTGCTCCTCGTCCTTGAAGTGCAGCAGCTCGGCGGTCAGTCCGTGCGCGGGGCGCCAGGCCAGACGCGCGCCGTCCAGGTAGTTGGCCGTGGAGGCGAGCTGGGACTGGCCGTCGCAGAGGACGAAGCCGCTGCCGCGGACCACGGTCTGCCGGCCCAGACGCAGATCCAGGGGCAGGCCGAAGGCGGCGTGCAGTTCCAGCCAGGCCTCGTCCACGAAGAGCTTGGCGCTCTTGTTGTCGGCTTCCCAGCGGTCGGCGCCCTCCGAACCGGTGACGCCGGCGCCCCAGTGCTGGTTGGCCAGGCGCAGGTAGGCGCCCACGTCGCGGGGCAGGTCGATGCGGGCGAAGAGACGGGCGCGGTTGCGCCAGACGGACCAGCGGTCGCCGTCGTCGGCGGCGTCCAGGTCCCACATGTTCTCGAGGGCGTAGCCGCGCACGCGCACGTCTCCGCCGATCTCGACCGACGGGGTGTCCGCGGCCGGAACCTGCGGGACCGAGCCGACGAGCGGGAGCGCCAGGGCGAGCGCGACCAGGATGCGGGGGAACATGACACGCCTCCTCAGGGGCGGGAACACCGTGAACGGGGACACACCGACCGATCCGGGAAGGCTAGGGCCCGCGATGGGCGGACGCCAGATATTTTACGCAAGCCGACGGCGGGGTCGGAATTCCGCATCGACACGAGTTTAGATGTCAAAGTCAGTGGTGTTTATGTTATGGTGATCGGGTTCGGGCGCCGCGCGACGGCGCCAAGTCATGCCCCTGAAACAGGACCATCCCTCATGACCGACGAAGACCTCCGCCGCGACGACGTCCAGGACACTCCAGACGCAACGGACACCCCAGACGCCCCGGCCCCCACCGACGGACCCGAGACCCCCGAACCGACGGAACCCGCCGCGACGCCGGAACCGGCCGCCGAGCCGGAGCCCGCGAGCGAAGCCGAACCGGCTGCGGAACCCGAGGCCACAGCGGAGCCCGAGCCGCCCGCAGAACCCGAACCCGCCGCGGAGCCCGAGGCCACCGCGGAGCCCGAGCCCGCCGAGGACCAGGACGACTCCGCGGAGTTCGCCCAGCTCCTCGATGCGCAGGAATCCGTGGACGCCCAGCAGGCGCCCGAGCCCAAGGCCGGCGACAAGGTCACCGGCACGCTCATCCAGCTCGGCGAGACCGAGTGCTTCATCGACTACGGCGGACGCAGCGAGCTGCCCATCCCCACCGCCGACCTCTGCAACGACGACGGCGACTTGCAGCACGTGGTCGGCGACACCCTCACCGCCTACGCGGTCGGCAAGGGCAACGACCTCAAGCTCACCATGAAGCGCAAGGCCCAGGGCAAGGACACCCGTATCCTGGAAGAGGCCCTCGCGAGCGGCGTCCCCCTGAGCGGCACGGTCAAGGAGACCAACAAGGGCGGCTTCGTGGTGATGCTCGGCGAGCACCGCGCCTTCTGCCCCGTCTCCCAGATCGACGACAGCTACGTGGACAATCCCGCCGAGTGGGTCGGCAAGACCCTCGAGTTCCGGGTGATCGAGTTCTCCGAGGGCGGTCGGCGCCTGGTCATCTCGCGTCGCGCCATTCTGCGCGAGGAGAAGGAGCGCCTGGCCGTGGAGACGCGGAAGATCCTGGCCGTGGGCAACGTCCTCGACGGCAAGGTGGTGCGGCTGATGCCCTACGGCGCCTTCGTGGACATCGGCGGCGTGGAGGGACTGATCCACGTCTCCGAGATCAGCCATCAGCGCGTGGGCGATCCGGCCGACGTGCTGCGCGAAGGCCAGGAGGTCACGGTCAAGGTCATGGAGCTGCAGAACCTGGGCCAGGGACGCAGCGAGCGCGTGAGCCTGTCGCTGCGGGCCCTCGAAAGCGACCCCTGGGAGGGCATCGACGACAAGCTCAAGCCCAACGAGTGGTACGAGGGCGTGATCTCCGGCCTGGCCGACTTCGGCGCCTTCGTGGAGCTGCTGCCGGGCGTGAGGGGACTGATCCACGTCTCCGCCCTGGCTGACGAGCGCGTCTACCACCCGAGCGACGTGGTGCAGGAGGGACAGCAGGTCTCGGTCCGCGTCGTGGAGATCGACAAGCAGCGCAAGCGCATCTCTTTGTCGCTGCTGCCCTGATCGGATCACGGGATCCGTCGCGCGGGAGGCCCCGGCCGGGGCTTCCCGCTTTTCTCATCAGGCCTCGCGTTCCCCCCGGAGCTTCCGCACCGCCGCCACGATGCGCTCCGCGGCGAAGTCGACCTCCTCGTCGGTCGTGAACCGGCCGAGGCAGAGGCGCAGGCTCGCGGCCGCCGCGCGGTCGTCCAGGCCCAGGGCCTTCAGCACCCGCGAGGGCCGGCCGTCGTCGGAGGAGCAGGCCGAGCCGGTCGAGAGCGCCAGCACCGGCAGCTCGCGCAACAGCCCCGCCGCATCCACACCCGCGAAGCCCAGGTTCAGACTGCCCGGCAGGCGGCGCTCGGCGTGGCCGTGGAGCCGCGCGTCCGGCAACGCGGCGAGGATCCTGTCGCGCAGGCCATCGCCCTGGGCGCGCAGGCGGGCGGCGTCGGCGTCGCGCCGCTCGAGGGCGATCCGGCAGGCCTCCCCCAGCCCCACGATGCCCGGCACGTTCAGGGTGCCCGAGCGCAGGTCGCGTTCCTGGCCGCCGCCGCTGATCAGGGAGGCCAGCCGAACGCCGCGGCGGCCGGCGCGCACGTAGAGGGCGCCGACCCCCTTGGGGCCGTGGAACTTGTGGGCCGAGAGCGAGAGCAGGTCTATGGCGCCGGTCTCCACGTCCAGGGGCACGCGGCCCACCGCCTGGGCCGCGTCGGTGTGGAAGGGCACGCCCCGCTCGCGGCACAGGGCGCCGATCTCGGCCCAGGGCTGCAGGGTGCCGATCTCGTTCTGGGCCGCCAGGACGGACACCAGGTCGGCCCCGGGCTCGAGGGCCGCGGCCACGTCGTCCACGCGGACCAGGCCGTCGGCGTCGCAGGGCACCTCGGCGATCTCCCAGCCCGCCCGCGACAGCTCGGCCAGGGGGCGCGACACCGCGTCGTGCTCCAGGTTGGAGGTGACGATGCGTCCCGGGCGTCCGCGCCGCGCGGCCAACCCCTTCAGGGCCAGGTTGTTGGATTCCGTGGCGCCCGAGGTGAAGACGATCTCGCGGGGGCTGCAACCCAGCAGGCCGGCCACCTGTTCGCGGGCGGCGTCGACCCGCGCCTTGGCGGCCCAGCCGAAGGCGTGTCCGCTGGCGGGATTGCCGAAGTGCTCGACCAGCGCGCCGGTCACGGCCTCGGCCACGCGCGGATCCACCGGGGTGGTGGCGTGGTGGTCGAGGTAGACGGGCGTCTTCACGGCCGTTCCGATCAGCCCAGTGCGAGCATGCGCTCGATGGGCCGCAGCGCCTGGCGGCGCAGGTCCTCGTCGACGACGATCTCGGGCGTGCGGTCGCGCATGCAGAGATAGAGCTTCTCGACGGTGTTGAGCCGCATGTACGGGCACTCGTTGCAATTGCAGCTCTCGTCGGCGCCGGGCACGGGGTGGAAGGTCTTGTCGGGGTTCTCCTTGCCCATCTGGTGCAGGATGCCGGGCTCGGTCATCACGATCAGCTCTTGGGCGTCGGTCTCGCGGGCGAACTTCAGGATGGCGCTGGTGGACCCGATGTGGTCGGCGTGCTGCAGCAGCGCCTCGGTGCACTCGGGGTGGGCGGCGACCTTCGCGTCGGGATGGGCGGTCTTCAGCTCGACCAGCCGGCGTTCGCTGAACTGCTCGTGGACCTCGCAGCTGCCCGGCCACATGACCAGATCGCGGCCGAGCTGGCTCTGCACCCAGGCACCCAGATGCCGGTCGGGCGCGAAGACCACCGGTCGGTCCTCCGGGATCGACGCCACCACCTTCACCGCGTTGCTCGAGGTGCAGATGACGTCGCTGAGGGCCTTGGTCGCCAGCGAGCAGTTGATGTAGCTGACCACCTCGTGCCCCGGATGCCGCGCCAGGAAGGCGGCGAACTCGTCGGCGGGGCAGCCGTCGGCCAGGCTGCAGCCGGCCTCGAGATCCGGCAGCAGCACCTGCTTGTCGGGATTGAGGATCTTGGCGGTCTCGGCCATGAAGTGCACGCCGGCGAAGACGATGACCTCCGCGTCGGTCTCGGCGGCCCGGCGGCTCAGCGCCAGGCTGTCGCCCACGAAGTCGGCGAGGTCCTGGATATCCCCCTCCTGGTAGTAGTGGGCCAGGATCACGGCGTTGAGCTCCTCGCGGAGCCGGTCGATCTCGGCGTGGAGATCCAGGTCGGGATCCACCGTCCGGGGGGGGCGATCGGTCGTCATCGGTCTTCCTCGGGTTCGGGGCTCCGCCGGGCCTCGTCCCGACGTCTCCGGAATAGTCGTCCAGACGGCCCGGGACGGCAAGTCCTTATGGACAACGTCACTCCAGATGCTTAATATTCATGAGTTGTCGCGCCGGGCATTTCCCTGCGCCGCGGCGTGTTCGCGCGTCGCCGACGACCGACCAGCGACCCCACCCCATGCGAGGGATCCGACGAGATGAGCATGACCCACAGGTCTCCCAGTCCCGTTTCGCTCCGAGCCACGCCTCTCCTGCTGCTCATGGCCGCCGCATCACTGATGCTGGCCGGCTGCGGCGAGGAGGACAGCACGGGCAACGTCACCCAGATCCCCTACCCCGACCCGGACCCGATCAACTGGATCCAGTCGGTCTGGGGTACCGGACCCGACGACATCTACATGGTCGGCCACCCGGGCTTCGTGTTGCATTGGGACGGCGCCGACTGGAGCCGCGACGACCTGACCGACGAAACCCTGACCAAGGTCTGGGGAGACGGCGAGGGCACGGTCTACGTCTGCGGCCACGCCGGCCTGATCTACCGCAGCACCGGCGGCGCCTGGACGCAGATGGACAGCGGCACCGACGAGGAGCTCTACGACATCGGCGAGGGCCCCTACGGCGACATCTACGCCGTGGGCAACGAAGGCGCGCTGCGCAAGCTGAACGGCGGCCAGTGGACCACGACCGAGCGCCGGGCCTTCCGCAACTACCCGGACGAGATCATTCCGCCCGACCAGGTGGCTCCCGAGGATACGCTGAACTTCGCCGAGAGCGTCGACGCGCTGACCGTGGTCGGCCCCCACGGCCTCGCCGGCAACAGCGCCATCGTGCTGATGGAGAACGACGATCCGAACTTCGACCACGAGTGGCTGTGGGGCCAGGTCGAGGATCAGCTCTTCAGCCTCTTCACCGCCGGCACCCACTCCGCGGTGATCGAGGACAACTTCCTGGCCACCGACACCGGCAAGGTGCTGCAGCTGTCCATGACCCTGGACGGCCTGCAGTACGTCCAGCCCCGCACCAACCTGGGCCTCCCCCTGTACCCGCCGACGTACCCGATCAGGCTGACCGACCTGTGGCTTGACGCCGAGGCCGACCAGCTGTACCTGACGACCGTCTACGGCCAGATCGTCCGCATGAACCAGGACGGCACCGGGGCGCAGGTCGTCTACGCCGATGCGGGCTACTACTCGGGTATCTGGGGAACCGGCGCCGACAACATCTACGCCGTCGGCTATCGGGGCCGGGTGGTGCGCTGGAACGGCGCCGAGTGGGCCGAGGTCGAGGTCCCGCTGCCCGAAGACGAATCCGCTGACAAGTCCCGTCCCGCCTGCGATAAATTCGGAAGGCCGCTCCCATAGCGACCCTCTTCGACCCGGGCTCGTCCTGATCTCCGGACGGGCCCGGCATCACGATCGACACTGACCAGGAGGTACCCCATGAACCGGTCGGCACGCCTGTCCGGAGCCTTCGTCTGCGTCCTGATGGCCGCGATCCTCGTCGCCGCCTCGGCGCTGGCCTACGAGCCCAACCCCACAGACCCGCGCGACCAGGTGCCCGACGCCTACAAGTGGGACTACACCCACGTCTTCCCGTCGGTCGAGGCCTGGGAGACCGAGCTGGAGGCCGTCTCGGCGACCGTGCCCGAGCTGGCCGCCTACGAGGGCCGCATGGGCGAGTCCGCCGACGTGCTGGCCGAGGCCATGTTCAAGGTCGAGGCCCTGCTGCTGCGCATCTACAAGCTCTACGCCTACACCCAGCTGCGCCTGGATCCCGAGCTCTCCAACGCCGAGAACCAGATGATGCAGGGCAAGGTGGGCTTCCTGTTCCAGAGCTTCGGCAGCACGGTGTCGTACATGGAGCCCGAGCTCCTGGACGTCCCCAAGGAGACCATCGACGGTTTCCTGGCCTCGCGTGACGACCTGACCATCTACCAGCACTACTTCAACGACATGTTCCGCATGAAGGCGCACAGCCTGAGCAAGGCCGAGGAGCGCATCCTGTCCATGGCCGGCCAGGTGCGCGGCGCCACCGCCGAGGTCTCCGAGAAGCTGCGCGACGTGGACCTGGGCTTCCCCGAGATCCTCAACGAGGACGGGACCTCGTCGCCCCTGACCCTCGCCGGCTGGGGCCGGGCCCGCTCCGCCGGGTCCTACGCCCTGCGCAAGCAGGCCACCGAGGCCTTCTTCGGCACCTTCCGCCAGTTCGAGAACACCCTGGCCGCGACGCTGGACGGCGTGGTCAAGTCGCACCTGCTCACCAAGGAGCTGCGCGGCTACGAGAGCTGCCTGGAGGCCTCGCTCAAGGGCGACGACATCAGCACCACCACCTACCGCATGCTCATCGACACCATCAACGCCAACCTCGAGCGCACGCTGCACAAGTACGTGAACCTGCGCCGCAAGGTGCTCGGCGTGGACGGCCCGCTGGACTTCGCCAACCTATACAACCCCATGCTCGAGGGCGTCGAGGTGACGTACAGCTACGAGGAGTGCATGGCCCTGCTGCTGGAGGGTCTGAAGCCCCTGGGCAAGACCTACCTGAAGGACCTGGCCGTGGGCATCGATCCCGCCAACGGCTGGATCGACGTCTATCCCAACGAGAACAAGCGCACCGGCGCCTACAGCACCGGCATCGTGGCCCACGACGTGCACCCCTACGTGCTGCACAACTACGACGACAGCCTGGACGCCGTCTTCACCACGGCCCACGAGTACGGCCACGCCCTGCACAGCTTCTACTCGACCGCCAGCCAGCCCATGGTCTACGCCGACTACACCACGTTCCTGGCCGAGATCGCCTCGACCTGCAACGAGGAGATCCTGCTCAGCTACATGCTGAAGAGGGAGAAGGACCCGGCCAAGAAGCTGATGCTGCTGAACAAGCGGCTGGAGAACATCCGCCTGACCATCTTCCGCCAGACGCTGTTCGCCGAGTTCGAGCTGCGCTTCCACGAGTACGCGGAGGAGGACAACACCCTGACGGCCGACTTCCTGAACGGGCTGTACCACGACCTGATCACGAAGTACTACGGGCCGGATTTCCAGATGGGTGAGAACGACGAGGTCGAGTGGGCGTTCATCCCCCACTTCAACTACAACTTCTACGTCTTCACCTACGCCACCGGGCTGACCAGCGGCATCTCCCTGGCCCGCAACATCATGGACCAGGGCCAGAAGGCCGCCGACCGCTACATCGACAACATGCTGAAGGCCGGCTCCTCGGCGCCGCCGCTGGAGATCCTCAAGGCCGCCGGCGTGGATCTGGAGAAGCCGGATCCCATCCTGACCATGCTGGACCTCTTCGAGGAGACCGTCGACGAGTTCGACGCCCTCTGGACGAAGACCTACGGCAAGTAGGCGCCGCCCAGCACCGCGACGGGGCCGTCCGAAGGGCGGCCCCTTTCTTCCGCCCGCGGTTCGGGCCGCGGCGCGGCGGCCCCGCCCAGCCGCTCCTCGAGACGCTCGCGCACCTCGTCCGACAACGGGTCGATCTCGCCGCTCTCGATCAGCCGCGGCGTGAGCATCATGATCAGCTCGATGTTCTGCTTCTGGTCGCGGGTCTTGCCGAAGACGCGGCCGAACAGCGGCAGGTCCTTGAGCAGGGGCACGCCGGTGCGGGTGTACTGCTTGCGCTCGCTGATCAGGCCGGCGATCACCAGCGTCTCGCCGTGACGCACCTTGCCCACCGTGTCCAGTTCGCGGATGGTGAGCACCGGCGCCGAGTCCATGTTGGGGCTCTCGACGACGCCGACCACGTCGCTGATGGTGGGATGGACGTTGAGGGTGATGACCTGGTCGGTGCCGACCTGCGGGGTCACATCGAGCACCACGCCCACGGGCACCGTGCGCGGGATGTAGGTGACCACCGGTTCGGTGGCGACGCCGTTGGTGACGATGCCCGGCTCCACCGAGGCCTCGTAGTAGACGTCCTCGGTCACCACGCGCACCACGGCCTTCTGGTTGTTCAGGGTGGTCACGCGCGGCGAGGAGACGGTGCGCAGGTCGCCGCTGATGGCGATGGCCTGCAGGATCCCGCTCACGTCGCTGCTGTTCACCACGAACTGGAAGAACTCCTCGCCGATGTTCTCCGCCTGATCGAAGGTGGTGAGGCTGCCGTTCTCGTCCTCGCCCGCGAAGAGGTTCCAGTTGATGCCGGTCTGCCGGTCCTTGTTGAGGTAGACCTCCAGGATGCGCACCTCGACGGCCACCTGCCGCAGCAGGGACGCCTCGAGGTGCTCCAGGTATCCGTCCACGGCCTCGACGCGCTCCGGCTCGGCGACCACCATGACCAGCGAGCCCATGGGGCTGACGACCAGGCGTCGACCCGACTCGTCGGAGACGTTCAGGGACAGCTGGCCGCCCTCCTCGCCGCCCTCCTCGTCGAAGGAGACGCCGGGGAACACGATGGCCTGCAGGGCGCCCATGATCTCGGGCCAGATGGCCATGATCGAGCGGCTGGTGACGCGGCTGCGGTTCTGGTTGCCCGCCTCGCCGCCGCCGCCGCCCTGGGCCTCGTCGCCGCGGGCGTCGATCTGGAACTCGCCGACGCCCTCGCGGGCGACCACCGGATAGTCGAAGGCGAACCAGCGCGAGACCAGTCCCCGGGCGCGGACGGACAGGACGCCGTCGTCGACCTCGTAACCCAGACCCAGCGGTTCCAGCACCGCGTCGAGCGCCCGGCCCACCGGCACGTTCTCCACGTGGACCTGCGTATATCCCTCGACAGCCGGGGCCAGCTGCAGCCCGTAGCCGATGCTCTCGGCCAGCGAGCGGAGGACCTGGCGGACGTCGGCGCCGTCGCCCGAGGTGATGATGGTCGTCGGGTCCAGGCCGGCGTCCCAGTCGGCGTCGGTGGCCGCGACCGGCGCGGCCGCGAGCCAGAGGACCAGGGCCGACAGGCACCAGCTCCGTCCTCGCACGCGCTCTGCTAACCTGCTCATCGCTGTCGCCTCTCCTGTTCGTTGTCATCGACGGCGTCGGGGTGCGTGTCCGGGGTGTCGCGTCGGGTATTGAAGGTGATCTTGAAATCGCTGTCCTGCCGCTGCGGCTGCACGGTCAGGACGCGCTCGCGGCCCTGTGCGTCGACCACGCGGACGCCGGTCTCGTCGATGGCCGTGATCCGGTGACCCGCGACCGTCTCGCCGACTCCGCAGCGGCGACCGTCGATCAGGGCGGCCGGGCCGCGGCCGTCGAACATCACCGCCGCGCAGTGCAGGCCCGCGACGGCGCGGGGCTTGGGCCGGGACTTCCCGGGCGTCGCCGCGGGCGCGGTCCGACGGACCGTCACCCGGCTGAAGGGATCACGGCTGAGGACGTTCGCCGCGCAGACGTCCGGATCGACCGTCACCGCAAGCAGCTCGCTGCGGTCCAGGACGGTCTCGATCACCGCCGCCAGGTCGGCCGGCGGGCGGGGATCGCGATCCGCCCGCGCGCGCAGCGGGGACACGTCGTCCTTGAACACGAAGGTCTTCAGGTTGACCACCGCCACCACCGCCAGCAGCGTCAGGACGACGCCCACCAGCAGGGGCCGGCCGAGATTACGTCGCGCCATCGATGTAGACCTCCAGTTCCAGATCCACCCGGATGCCGTCCTCGTCGGGACGGAGCGCCAGGCTGTGCACGGACACGGCGCGCGTGATGCTGCGCAGCCGGGACAGCAGATCCGCCGTCCGGCCGTAGTCGCTGACCCAGCGGGCCCGCACCCGGTAGCTGTCCAGGGTCACCCGGGCCGGCTCCGGTCCGGTCGTCGCCTGGACGTCGCCGAGATCGGGCAGGGTGGCGGCGTTGAGCTGGACCTCCTGGTTGCCCAGGATCCAGTTCACGTCCAGGGGCTCGGCGCCCAGGCCCCGCGCCAGGTCCGGCGCGGGCGCCGCGTCGGCCTCGAGTTCCGTCCGCTGCGACAGGCGCCAACGCGCGTCGTCGAGACGCTCGACGCCGACGATCAGCAGCTGGTCCTCGCGCTCCTGCAGGCTGTATGTCGTCTTGCGGCTCATGGACCCACTCCCGCGGGGAGATTGTCTCCGGTCAGGGCGGCGTTGCCGTCGGGACCGATCGAGTACACGGTTCTCGAGGTGACGTTGACGGCCAGGGCCCTCCCCCAGCCGTCGTTGTCGAAGGCGGCGGCCAGGCCCAGGGCGACCCGGTCGGTGCTCCAGTTGCCCGTCAGCGCCAGGCCGGACTGGTTGTTCAGCACGGTCTGGGCGATCTCCAGGCGCCACAGGGTGGTCTTGCGGCCGGGCGGCACGCCGCTGACGGTCCGGTCGATGTCGTCGTCGCCGCCGTTGTCGTCCTGACGGTCGGGGCCGAAGCTGCGGACCGTCAGGGTCGGCGGCTGTCCGCCCACGGTGACCTCGACGAGGTCGTAGGCGCGATTCCACGGGTCCACGAACCCCCCGTTGTCCACGCCGGGATCCATGTAGACCGAGGACAGGGCGGCGAGGGTGGCCGGGAAGGAGGCCTGATCCTCGTAGTGCCGCCACGCCGCGTCGCCGATGGCCTCCAGCTCGACCAGGCAGTCGCGGGTCTTGTCCCGGTTCACCGGACCGACGCAGGCCACGCCCATCAGGTCGTCCTCGTCGGCGTCCAGATCCCAGGTCGAACCCACCGAGCCGGTGTCGAAGGCGCCGTTGGCGCCCGAACTGACGATCAGGGCGTCCGCCGCGCCGCTGGGCGTGGTCGTCGGCGTCGAGTCGTAGACGTAGGCGTTGCCGAACTGGTCGTTGGTGACGGCGGAGACGGGCGCGCCGTGGTCGTCGCCCACGTAGGGCCCCTGCCAGCCGGTCACGCCGGGGTCCGAGACCAGGGCCGCCAGGCCCTCCCCCTGGGTGGGGAAGCGGCCGGTGTCCTCGTAGAAGTCGATCAGGCCGTTGCTCAGGGCCGTCAGCTCCACCAGGGTGGCGTCCTTGCGGGCGCGCACCAGCTGCTTGTAGGCCATGGGCGCGACGGTCCCGGCCAGGACGGCCACGATGGCCAGGGCCACGACCACTTCCAGCAGCGTGAACCCGGCCTCGCGTTCACTCGTCCGTCGCGCTCCGGTCGTGCGGGCGGTCCGTCTCATGCGATACCACTTCCCATCTGCATGACCGGCATCAGGAGCGCCAGGGCCGCGATGCTGACCAGCACGGCCAGCACGATGATGACGAGCGTCTCGAACATCGACAGGGTCTTCTTCAGGTCCCGCGGGATCTCGCGATCCAGCTGCGCCGAGGCCTTCAGCAGGGACGAGTCCAGGGTGCCGGTCCGCTCGCCCACCGCGACCAGCCGCTGGATCAGGGGCGGGAACTGGTCGGCGCCGCGGAAGGACTCCTGCATCGTCTCGCCCGAGGCCACGCGGCGACGGACCAGATCGAGCTGCGCGGCCAGGACCCGGTTGCCCACCACGTCGGTCATCAGCCGCATCACGCTGAGCAGGTCCACGCCCGACGAGAAGATCAGGGAGAAGGACTTGCTGAAGCGCGAGAGGGCGAGCTTGCGGATGAAGCGACCCATCACCGGCGTCGCCAGCAGGATCCGGTCGCGCTGGTAGGCGCCGAAGTCGGTCCGGAAGAAGAGCTTGGAGCCCACGATCGCGCCGCCCAGCGAGATCAGCAGCAGCCACCACCAGTGTCCCATGAAGTGACCGGCGGCCATGACGCCGCGGGTCAGGGCGGGCAGTTCGAAATCGCCGTCGGCGAACATGGTGGAGAAGCGCGGGATCACGAAGAGCAGCAGCAGCAGGAACAGGCCCAGCACGCCGGTGATCAGCATGGCGGGGTAGATCATCGCCTGGGCGGTCTGGGCCCGCAGGTTCTCGGTCCACTCCATGTACTCCACGAGTTCGTCGAAGACCTTGTCCTGCCGCCCGGTCGTCGAGCCGGCGGCCACCATGGCCAGGTACACCGCGTCGAAGACGTCCGGGTGGTTGGCGAAGGCCGCGTCGAGCGACGCGCCGCTCTGCACGTCGTTGCAGATGTCGGAGACGATCTCGCGGAAGGCGCCGGTGGATTCGTCGCGGTAGTCGGTGAGGCTCTCCAGCAGGGGGATGCCCGCCGACAGGCAGGTGGCCATGTGCTGGGTGAAGGCCCGCAGCTCCTTGCGCGCCGAGCGGCTCGACGTGGAGAACAGGTCCCCGAACGAGCCCAACGTCGACTGGGCCTTGAGCAGGACCAGACCGTGGGACAGCAGCTCCTCGGTCAGGCCGGACTTGCTCTCGGCGCGACGGACGCCCGTCACGGTCTGGCCGGTGGCGGTCACGGCGCTGTAGCGGAACTTCCTCATGAGACCACCTTCAGGACCTCGGGCAGGCTCGTCCGGGCCTCGCGCAGCTTGGCCAGGGCGTCGTCACGCATGGCGAGCTGGCCGTCCTCGACGGCCGTCCGGGCGATATCGTCGGCGTCGTCGCCCTCGCCGATCATGCGGCGGATCCGGTCGGTCACCTGCAGGTACTCGAAGATGGCCAGCCGCCCGCGGTATCCCGTCTCACGGCACACGGCGCAACCGGGGCCGAAGGGGACGCCCTCCTCGGGCAGGTCGCCCGGCTGGAGGTCGAGGAGCTGGCTCTGCTCGGCGGACGGCTGCACCATGGTCTGGCACTCGGGACAGACCTTCCGCACCAGCCGCTGGGCCAGCACGGAGATCAGCGAGGCCGACAGCAGGAACGGCTCGACCCCCATGTCCAGCAGGCGCGGGATGGCGCCCGCCGCGCTGTTGGTGTGCAGCGTGCTGAACACCAGGTGGCCGGTCAGCGCGGCGCGGATGGCCAGCTGGGCCGTCTCCACGTCGCGGATCTCGCCCACCAGCAGGATGTCCGGATCCTGACGGAGGATCGCCCGCAGTCCCTTGGCGAAGGTGAAGCCCTTGGCCGTGCTGATCTGGGCCTGGTTGATCATGGGCAGCTCGTATTCCACGGGATCCTCGAGCGTGATGATCTTAGTGTCCGGACGATTCAGGAACGTCAACGCCGAGTACAGCGTGGTCGTCTTGCCCGAACCCGTCGGACCCGTCACCAGGATGATCCCGTGGGGCCGCACGATGTCCTGCTGGAAGCTCCGCAGCAGGTTCGACGGCATGCCGAGCTGCTCCAGCCCCACGATGAGGCTCTCCTTGTCGAGGACGCGGCAGACCACGCCCTCGCCGTGGACGGTCGGGAAGGTCGACACGCGCAGGTCGACCTTCTTGCGGCCGGCGGTCAGCTCGATCCGCCCGTCCTGGGGCACCCGGCTCTCGGAGATGTTCATCTCGGCCAGGATCTTGATGCGCGTGATCACGATGCTGAGCAGTTCGATGGGCAGGATCGCCCCCTGCACCAGCCGTCCGTCGATCCGGTACCGGCAGCGCAGCACCTTCTCCTCCGGCTCGATGTGCAGGTCGGTGGCGCCTTCCAGGATGCCGGCCTCCAGGATCCGCGACACCAGTCGGATGAACGGGGAGTTCCCCTCGGTGGGCTTGATCCCGTCGGCCAGGGCGCGCTGGGCCGCCTCGATCAGGGACGGGATGTCGCACTCCTGGCCGTCCGCGGTGCCCATGTACCGGACCATGGCGTCGGCGATGTCGCCGTCGGAGGCGTGGACCACCTCGACGTACATCCCCGTCATCTGCGAGATCTCGTCGATGGTCGCCAGGTCCATGGGCTGGGCCATGGCGACGGTCAGGCTGTTGCCGCGGGTGCGGATCGGCAAGGCCGACCGCTGCTCGATGTAGGCCCTGTCGATGAGCTGCACGGCCTGGCGGTCCACCTCGAAGGCGGCCAGGTCCACGCAGTCCACGCCGGCCTGCTCGGCCAGCACCTTGGCGATGGCCTTGCCGGAGCAGATGCCCAACCGGATGAGCACGGCCCCGAGCTTCTCCCGGGTCTGCTTCTGCTCCTGCAGGGCCAGATCGAGTTTTTCCTCGGTGATCGTCCCGGCCTCGACCAGGATCTCACCGAGCCGCTTCACCTTGACCGTCGTCATGTCGCCTCTACTGGTAGATGAAGATGCAGAGACGGTTGTTCTGGTACTCGACGCGGCCGGTGGTCATCCAGTCGCCGGGCAGGTCGCCGTCCAGCTTCTCGTCCACCTTCTCGGCGTTCTCCTCGGACACGCCCCACACGATCAGCGAGTTGCCGTTGCCGCTGTGGGTCACCGAGCCCGTGCCGTAGAGGTCGTAGCCGTTCGCCGTGTGGCTGTTGAGGCTCGCGTACATGTGGATGGTGCTGCCCCAGGGGTTCTGCGAGGCGCTCAGGACCTTGTCCAGGTAGGGACCGTCCCAGCCGTCCACGCCCGAGTCCATGGCCAGACCATGGTGCTGGGCCTCCGTGTAGCCGGTGTACTCGTGCGCGTAGGCGTTGGTGTCGATGTGGTGCTGCAGGCAGGCCGCTTCGATGGCGTCGACGGCCTGGATCATCTTGGCGACCTTCGCGTCCTCCATGTGCTTCATGACCATGGGCGCCACCGTCGTGGCCAGCAGCGCCAGGATGGCGATGGCGATCACGATCTCGATCAGCGTGAAGCCCTGCTGGGCCTTGGAGTTGACGGGCTTGTTCATGAGTCTGTCTCCTCTCCCTCCTGGGGGGCGATTCGGGGGCCGTCCGCATGATGGAACGGTCGAATATGCAGATGTGGATCACCTGCACCGTTTCTTGATACGGGGTTTCGACTTTCAGATGGCTGACTTGGGGGAAAATACTGACATGACGTAAGGGATTTCCCGTACGGCAAGCGGGTGCGCGGGAGAGCGGGTCCGGGCGGAAACAGGGAAGGGGACCGCTGCGCGCGGTCCCCTTCCCGATATCTGGTGAGCCGCCCGGGACTCGAACCCGGTACCGTCTGCTTAAAAGGCAGATGCTCTACCTGATGAGCTAGCGGCTCCCACGTCTGTACATGAAATCGTCCGACCCGGGGGCCGGACGACCACAAGATATCACCCCCATCGGGGGAAAGTCAAAATCAGGTGGTGATGCCCTCGGGCGTCCAGATCATGTCGTCGCGACCGCGGCCCACCGACACGCCCACGATGTGCGTGCCCAGCTCGCCCTCGAGGAATTCGAGGTACTGGCGGGCGCGGGCGGGCAGGTCGGTCAGGTTGCGGCAGGACCCGGTGGGTTTCAGCCAGCCCGGGAACTCCCGGTAGACGGGCTGGCAGCGTTCGAGATCGCCGGCCCGGGCCGGGAAGGTCCGCCGCTCCGCGTCCTCGTACTCGTAGGCGACCGCGGCCTTGATGGTCTCCATGCCGTCCAGCACGTCCAGCTTGGTGATGATCACGCCGGTCATGCCGTTCAGGTCGACGGCGTAGCGGGCCGCCACCAGGTCGAACCAGCCGCAGCGACGCGCGCGACCGGTGGTGGCGCCGAACTCGCCGCCCAGCCGGCGCAGGTCCTCCCCCTCCTCGGCGAGCAGCTCGCTGGGGAAGGGACCGTTGCCCACGCGCGTGCAGTAGGCCTTGAAGATGCCCACGATCTCGCCCAGGCAGCGCGGGGGCAGGCCGGAGCCGGTCATCACGCCGCCGATGGTCGCGTTGCTGGAAGTGACGTAGGGATACGAACCGTGGTCGATGTCGAGCAGGGTGCCCTGGGCCCCCTCGAAGAGGGCCGACTCGGTGCCCTGACGCACGCCGGCCAGGGCCTCGTAACCGTCGACGATCATCGGGCCGAGGGTCTTGGCCAGCACCACCAGCTCCTGGGCGATGCCCGCGGCCGGCAGGGGCTCGGCGTCGTACAGGGCCGAGAGCCGCTCGTTGGCCTCCAGCACCTTCTCGATCACCGAGCGTTCCAGGTTCTCCAGGGGCTGCTGCAGGTCGCCCATGCGCATGCCGGTGCGGGCCACCTTGTCCACGTAGCAGGGACCGATGCCGCGCCCGGTGGTGCCGATGCAGCGGCGCTTGAGCTGCGACTCGCCCGCCTCGTCGATGCGCTTGTGGTAGGGCAGCAGCAGCTGCGCCGCGTCCGAGACGAACATGCGGCCGCGCACCGTGATGCCCTGCTCCTCCAGGGCCAGGATCTCGTCGCGCAGGGCCCAGGGGTCGATGACCATGCCGTTGCCGAGGTAGCCCTTGACCCCCTCGCGCAGGAGTCCGGAGGGCACCAGGTGCAGGACGATCTTCTCGTCGTCCCGCATGATGGTGTGCCCGGCGTTGGCGCCGCCCTGGTAGCGGACGACCCAGTCCACGCCCTCGCCGAGGGCGTCCACGACCTTGCCCTTGCCTTCGTCGCCCCACTGGCCGCCTATGATCACGCGATTTTTCAAGGTCGTCTCCCGTGGCCGCGCCCCCGGAGGGCGGGCCGGTTCACGCCCAAAAAAAACAAGCCTCGCTGCGGAGACCGTCACTATACCGGATATGCCCGGATTCGCCTAGCTGTTGAACAGGGTCTTCAGTTCGCCCCAGTTGAGTTCCTCCAGGACGCTGGCGGATGAACAGTCGCCGTCCAGGCCGGGGTTGCTCGAGGCCTCGGTCACGCCCACGTCGGGCTGGCCGTTGCCGTCCACGTCGCCGACCTCGGCGCCGTTGGTGCAGCCGTCCCCGTCGGAGTCGAGATTGGCCAGGGTGCTGTTCCAGGCGCCGACCGCGAAGAAATCGAGGCCGAATTCGTTGAGCGCGGGATCGCTCGGGGTCGGGGTCGCGCCGTCCTGGTGGCAATTGGCGCAGGAGAACGTGGCGGCCAACGGCAGCTGCTGCTCGTACGCTTCGGTCGCCCCGGCGAGAGGCGCGAGCAGGAGCAGCATCAACAAGACGATCAATCGTCCAGATGTTTGCCGAATGCCCATAATCCTCCGATCATGGCCATGATAACACCGAGCGGGAGCAGGTGTCAACGCCCCCGGTCCGGACGGGTTCCGCGACGTCAGTCCGCCAGCAGGGCCGCCACCCAGGCCTTCATGTCCTCGGTCCCCTCCCGCAGGGCCGCGGACGTCGGGAAGAAGGGCGTGTCGGGCCCCAGGCCCAGGCCGTCGACGATGGCCTGGTAGTTGGCCATCCGCCGCGTGCGGGCGATCTTGTCGATCTTCGTGACCGCGACCGCGTGGGGCAGCTCGGCCTCGCGCAGCCATTCGATCATGCGCCGGTCCTCATCCGAGGGCGGATGGCGCACGTCCACCAGCTGGAAGACGGCCAGGGGCCGGTCGGCGGCGAAGAGGAACTCGCGCATCAGGCGCGACCAGTCCTCCCGCAGGGCCTTGCTGACCCGGGCGAAACCGTAGCCCGGCAGGTCCACCAGGTAATAGGTGTCTTCGACCAG
>CAZSNA010000016.1:27850-47682 GCA_964607825.1 uncultured Fibrobacteraceae bacterium
AGGAAGTAATTGAGTAAACGGGTTTTTCCGGGCTTGCCGCTGGTCTTGGCCATGCCCTTGCGGCCCAGGTAGCAGTTGATCAGGGAGGACTTGCCGCAGTTGCTGCGGCCCACGAAGGCGAACTCGGGCCGCACCGGTTCGGGGCGGCCCGCCAGGTCGGCGGCGCTGGTCACGAATTCCACGTTCACCGCGGTCTCCCTCTGACGCCGTCTCAGTGGGCGGGACGGGACGTCGGCTCATCGCCGGCCGCCTCGCGGGCGCCCGGCCGCTCGGCGCGACGCCCCTCGCCCACCAGGGCGATCTCCAGCACCTCGTCCATGGTCTCGACCATGTGGACCTCCAGGTTGCGCCGGACGATCGCCGGCAGCTCCCGGTAGTCCTTCTCGTTCTCACGCGGGATGATCAGCACCTTGCAGCCGGCGCGCACGGCGGCCACGGCCTTCTCGGGCAGGCCGCCGATGGCCAGCACCTTGCCGCGGAGGGTGACCTCGCCGGTCATGGCCACCTCGCGCCGGACGCGCGCTTCGCCCAGCAGCGACACGATGGCCGTGGCCATGGCGATGCCGGCGCTGGGCCCGTCCTTGGGCACCGCGCCCTCGGGCACGTGGATGTGCAGGTCGTGGTGCTGCATGAAGTCCTCGGGCAGACTCTCGACCCGGGTGCGCGCGAAGCTCAGGGCCGCCTCCGCCGACTCCTTCATGACGTCCTTGAGATTGCCGGTGAGCTTGAGCTTGCCGCCGCCGGGCATGCGGGTGGCCTCGATCTGCAGGATCTCGCCGCCGACCGAGGTCCAGGCCAGTCCCGTCACCACGCCCACCTCGGGCTCGCCCTCGATCTGCAGGCGCCGGTACTTGGGCACGCCCAGGTACTTGGCCACGCTGCGCGGCGTGACGCGGCCGGGGAACTTGCCGTGCTCCGACCGGTGCTTGGCCGCCTTGCGGCAGACCGACGCGATCTCGCGCTCGAGCTGGCGCACGCCGGCCTCGCGCGTGTAGCCGTCGATCATGACGCCGAGGGCCTTGTCGCTGAAGCCGCCGGTCCACTTGAGCACGCCGTTGCGCTTCATCTGGCGGGGCACCAGGAAGTCGCGGGCGATGGCCAGCTTCTCGTGGTCGAGATAGCCCGGCAGGCGGATGATCTCCATGCGGTCCTCCAGCGCGGGCGGGATGGAATGCAGGGAGTTGGCCGTGGTGATGAACATCACCTCGCTCAGGTCGAAGTCCACCTCCAGGTAGTGGTCGCTGAAGGTGGTGTTCTGCTCCGGATCGAGCACCTCGAGCAGGGCCGAGGCGGGATCGCCCCGGAAGTCGGTGCCCATCTTGTCGATCTCGTCGAGCAGGAAGACCGGGTTGCGGGTGCCCGCCTTGCGCAGCGACTCGATGACGCGGCCGGGCTTGCTGCCGATGTAGGTGCGGCGGTGGCCGCGGATCTCGGCCTCGTCGCGCACGCCGCCCAGGGACAGGCGCACGAAGCGCCGGTTCATGGCGTCGGCGATGCTGCGGCCCAGGCTGGTCTTGCCCACGCCCGGCGGCCCCACCAGGCAGAGGATCGACCCCTGCATGCGCTTGGTGAGCTTGAGCACCGCCAGGTACTCCAGTATGCGCTCCTTGACCTTGTCCAGACCGAAGTGGTCGGCGTCGAGCTGCGCGCGGGCCTTCTTCGTGTCCAGACGGTCGCGGGAGCGCTTGGTCCAGGGCAGGTCCAGCAGGGTGTCCAGGTAGGTGCGCACCACGGCGGCCTCGGGCGACATGGCCGGCATCTTGGCCAGCCGGCCGATCTCCCGCTCCGCGGCCTCGCGCGCCTCGTCGGTCAGGTCGGTCTCAGCGAGCTTCTCGTGGTACTCGTCGATCTCGCTGTCCTCGTCGGCCGCGTAGCCCAGCTCCTTGCGGATGGCCCGCAGCTGCTCGTTGAGGTAGAAGTCGCGCTGGTTCTTCTGGACCTGGCTCTGGACCTCGGTGTCGATGCGCTGCTCGATCTCCAGGATCTCCAGCTCGTCGGCCAGGATGCGGTTGATGCGGCGCATGCGGCCGAGCAGGCTCGACTCCTCCAGCAGTTCCTGCTTCTGGGGCACCTTGCCCACGATGTAGGCGCTGATGGAGTCGGTCATGCGAGCGATCTCCTCCATGTTCAGAACCGACAGCAGCACCTCGTCGGGCAGGCGCTTGTTCAGCCGCACGTACTCCTTGAAGCGCTCCTTGATGGACCGGCTGAGGGCCTCGATCTCGGGACCGTCGTCCACGGTCTCGGGCAGCGCCGTCACGCTCACCTCGCCGAACTCCTCGGCCTCGAGGAACTCGGTGACGGCCACGCGGGCCACGCCCTCGACCAGGATCTTCAGCGTGTCGTCGGGAGTGCGGATGATCTGGAGGATCTTGATGACCGTGCCGACGCCGTAGAGGTCCACCGGCGTGGGCTCCTCCACCTCGGCCTCGTACTGGGCGATCACGCAGATGTACTTGTCGCGCTCCATGGCGGCCTCGAGGGCGGCCACCGAGCGGGCGCGCCCCACCAGCAGGGGCGTGACCATGTAGGGGAAGACCACCACGTCCCGCAGGGGCAGCAGGGGCAGCACGTCGGGGAAGTCGGTCTCGGGGACGTCGTTCTCGGGAAGGTCCGGCGTCCGGGTGTCGTCGCTCATCGTGCTCCTCGTCGGGGCGGGACCGGCCCGCCCGGGAAAAAGCGGGCGGGGTTCGTCCGTGCGAAGCCCCGCCCGTCGTCTGAATCCGTGGTGATCAGGCGCCCTTGACGTCCACGTCCGGCGTGGAGGTCTCGATCTCGGCCTCGGCCGTCCCTTCGACGGTCGCGCCGTTGATGGTCACCCGCCTCACGTTCTCCATGGACGGCACGGCGTACATGACGTCGCGCATGACCCCCTCGAGGATCGAGCGCAGGCCGCGGGCGCCGGTCTTGCGCTCGATGGCCTTGTCGGCCACCGCCTCGATGGCGTCCGGCGTGAACACCAGCTCCACGCCCTCCATGTCCAGCAGCTTGTGGTACTGCTTGGTCAGGGCGTTGCGGGGTTCCTGCAGGATCCGGATCATGGCGTCGCGGTCCAGCTCCTCCAGGGCGGAGGTCACCGGCAGGCGTCCCACCAGCTCGGGGATCAGGCCGTACTTGACCAGGTCCTCGGGCTCGGTCAGGGCCAGGGTCTCGTCGTCGGTGGCGGCCAGGCCCTTGTTCTCCTCGCGCTCGAAGCCGAGCACGTTCTGGCCGATGCGCCGCTTGACGATGTCCGTCAATCCCTGGAAGGCGCCGCCGCAGATGAACAGGATGTTGCGCGTGTTGACCTCGATGTACTTCTGCTGGGGATGCTTGCGTCCGCCCTGGGGCGGCACGTTGGCCACGGTCCCCTCGAGGATCTTCAGCAACGCCTGCTGCACGCCTTCGCCGGAGACGTCGCGCGTGATCGAGGGGTTGCTGCTCTTGCGCGTGATCTTGTCGATCTCGTCGATGTAGACGATGCCCTGCTCGGCCGCCGAGGCGTTGTAGTCCGAGGCCTGGAGCAGGCGCACCAGGATGTTCTCCACGTCCTCCCCCACGTAGCCGGCCTCGGTCAGGGTCGTGGCGTCGGCGATGGCGAAGGGCACGTTGAGGAAGCGCGCGAGGGTCTGGGCGAGCAGCGTCTTGCCGGTGCCGGTCTTGCCGATCAGCAGGATGTTGCTCTTCTCCACCTCCACGTCGTCGCCGACGCGGCGCTGGTTGATGCGCTTGTAGTGGTTGTAGACGGCCACGGCGAGGCTGATCTTGGCCTCGTCCTGCTGGATCACGTACTCGTCGAGATAGTCCTTGATCTCCTGCGGCTTGGCGTAGGTCTGCAGCGACTCGGGGGCCTCGTCGAGGAGCTCCCCCTCCAGGATGTCGTTGCAGAGCTTGATGCACTCGCTGCAGATGTAGACGTTCGACGGCCCGGCCACCAGCTTGGCCACCTCGTCCTGGCCGCGGGCGCAGAACGAGCACTTGATCATCTGCGGCGATCCGGTCTGTCTGCGCTTCATGTGCGTACCCCCGTGCCGCGCGTGCGCGCGATCAGCTGTCGGTGTCGATCTCCGTGCGCTTCTCGATGACCTTGTCCACGATGCCGTAGGCCAGCGCCTCCTCGGCGGACATGAAGAAGTCGCGGTCGCTGTCCTGGCTGATCTTCTCGACGGTCTGGCCCGTGTGTCCGGCCATCAGCCCATAGAGCTTGTCGCGCAGGTACAGGATCTCCTTCGTGTAGATCTCGATCATGCTGGCCTGGCCCTGGCTGCCGCCCAGGGGCTGGTGGATCATAACACGCGAGTTGGTCAGCGCGGAGCGCTTGCCCTCGGCGCCGGCCAGCAGCAGGACGGCGCCCATGCTGGCGGCCTGGCCCATGCAGATGGTGGCCACGTCGTTTGAAATGTACTGCATCGTGTCGTAGATCGCCAAGCCGGCCGAGATGCTCCCGCCCGGGCTGTTGATGTACAGGTAGATGTCCCGGTCGGGGTCTTCGGCCTGCAGGAAGAGCAGCTGCGCGATGACCAGGTTGGCCACCGTGTCGTCGATGGCGGTGCCCAGGAAGATGATGCGGTCCTTCAGCAGGCGCGAATAGATGTCGTAGGTGCGTTCGCCATGACTGGTCTGGTCCACGACGTAGGGGATCAGCATGCGAGACTCCTTCCGGAATCGGGTCCTCCGTGCTCCTCGGTCCTCCGTGCCGGCCGCGGCCCGGCCTTCAACGCCGGTCGCGGCCGTCCGTTCCTCGATTACGATTCCTGCCAGTCGGCCCGCGTGCGCAGCAGGTCGAAGATCAGGTCGTCCCCGATCTCGTGGGCGATGCGCTCGTCGTCGCCGTTCTGCTTCACGTACTCGCGATAGCCGTCCACCGGGAAGCCGCTCTTCTCGGCGATCTCGGCGATCTTGGCCTCGATCTGCTCGGGCGTCACCTCGATGTCCTCCTTACGGCGGATGGACTCGAGGATGATCATGGCCTTCAGCGACCGCTCGGCCTGGGGCCGTCCGGACTCGCGGAAGGCCTTCACGTCGTCGTCGCTCGCGGGCCGGCCCATGTACTGGCTGCGCTGCTTCATCTGCTCGACGCTCGAGTCGAGGTAGCGCTCGATCAGCGAGGGCGGCAGCTCGACGGGATTGCGCTCCACCAGCAGATCGACGATCTGCTCGCGGGAGGCGGCCTCGACCTTCTTGGTCTCCTCGGCCATCAGCTCCTCGCGGACGGTCGCCCGCAGCTCGAGCAGGGTCTGCCCGTCCTTGAGCGAGGCGGCGAAGGCGTCGTCGATGACCGGTTCCGACTTCTCGCTCACGGCCTTCAGCACGATGTGGTAGGTGACGGTGCGGCCCTGCAGCTGCTCGTTGACGTAGTCGTCGGGGTAGCTCACGGAGACCTCGCGCTCGTCGCCGGCCGACGCGCCGGTCATGGCCTCGTCGAACTCGGCGAAGTTGCCCTCGGCGCCCACCTCGAAGCTGTAGTCCTCGGCGACCTGGTCGGCCTGGCGCTCGCCGGCCTCGTCCAGGGGCGTGATGTCCACCTTGAGCTGGTCGCCGGCGGCGGCGGGACGCTCGACCACGTCCCAGACGGCGCGGCTGGCGGCCAGCTGGTTCAGGGTCTCCTCCACCGCGTTCTCGGCCAGCTCGGGCTCGCGCGAGGTCAGGGGCAGGTCGTCGTAGTCCGCGGCCTCGATCTCGGGCCGGATCTCCACCGCCAGGCTCACCTTGACGGGCTCGCTCTCGTCCATCTTCAGGTCCTGCATGACCGGGTCGGTCACCGGGTGCAGGGCGTGCTCGACCACGGCGGCCTGGTAGGCCCGGGGCACCACGGCCTCCAGGGTGTCCATGCGCACCTCGCCGCCCAGATCCTTCTCCACCATCTCCAGGGGCACCTTGCCCTTGCGGAAACCGGGGCGCACATGCTGCTTGCGGGCCAGCCGGAGGTTCTTGCGGTATTCGCCGTCGAAGTAGTCGCGGTCGATCTCCACGTCCAGGACCCGCTTCCAGCTCTCGGGGGAACTGACGGTCGTCTTGTAGGGGGCCTGCGCGTCGTCGCGCTGGGGCTCGGTCGTCATCTCGGCGTACCTCGATCTTTCCGGTCCGCGGCGTCGGGCCGCGGCGCTCGATATGGTGCGAGAGGGGGGACTCGAACCCCCACGGTTTCAACCACAGGAACCTAAATCCTGCGCGTCTGCCAGTTCCGCCACTCTCGCGTCCAGGCGTGGCGAACAGACGCCCGCCCGGCGAGCGGGAGTCCGGATCCGCCAAGTGAAGGGGCTTGCAGGAACCGGGCCAATATAGCCCGGCCCCGAAGTCCGGTCAAGCGGCGCCCAGAGGCCGGAAACCGGCGCCTGAGCGCCTATTTGATCTTGCGGTAGATGGTCCGCGAGGCGATCCCCAGGATGCGCGCGGCCGTCTCCTTGTCCCCGTCGCAACTCTCGAGGGTGGCCCGGATCAGGTCCATCTCGGCGTCGCGCAGGGGGGTGCCGATGGGCACGGTGACCGCGCCGCCGGAGCGACGCCCCGCCCGCACCGATTTGGGCAGCAGGTCCGCATCGACCACGTCGCCGCGGCAGAGCACCGCCGCGCGCTCGACGCAATTCTCCAGTTCGCGCACGTTGCCGGGCCAATCGTAGCGGTTCAGGGCCTCGCGGGCCTCCGGGGTGAAGCCCTCGATCCGCTTGCTGTTCTTCTCGCAGACCTGCTCCAGGAAGGCGTGGGCCAGCAGCTCCACGTCGCCCGTCCGCAGGCGCAGGGGCGGGAGCTCGATGTTGATGACGTTCAGGCGGTAGAAGAGGTCCTCGCGGAAGGCGCCCTCGGCCACCCTCTGCTCGAGATCGGCGTTGGTGGCCGCGATCAGGCGCACGTCCGACTTGATGGGCGTGTTGCTGCCGAGACGCTCGAACTCCCCCACCTGCAGCACCCGCAACAACTTGACCTGCACGGCCAGGGGCATCTCTCCCACCTCGTCCAGGAAGAGGGTGCCCCGGTGGGCGGTCTCGAAGCGGCCCTGGCGCCGCGAGGTGGCGCCGGTGAAGGCGCCGCGCTCGTAGCCGAAGAGCTCGGCCTCGAGCAGGGTCTCGGGAATGGCCGCGCAACTGATCTTGACCAGGGGCCGGCCCGCGCGCTCGCTCCAGCGGTGGATGGCGTTGGCCATCACCTCCTTGCCCGTGCCGCTCTCGCCGGTCAGCAGGACGGTGCTGCGACTCGGCGCCACCTGGCGGGCCGTCTCCAGGGTGTGCCGCATGATCTCGCTGCCGGCGATGAGGGTCTCGCGGGAGTCCCCCTCCTTGAGCAGCCGCTTCAACTGGACGTTCTCCGCCAGCAACTGCTGCTTCTCCAGGGCCTTGCGCACGACGTTGAGCGTGACGCCCGTGGTGAAGGGCTTCTCCACGAAATCGTAGGCCCCCATCTTCATGGCTTCCACGGCGGTCTCGATGGTGCCGTGGCCGGTGATGATGACCACCTCGGTGGTGGGCGAGACGACCTTGGCGGCCTTCAGCAGCTCCACCCCGTTCATCTTGGGCATCATCAGGTCGGTCAGGACCAGGGGCACGTCCTCGCGACGCAGGACCTCCAGCCCCTCCTCGCCGTTGCCGGCGGTCAGGGTGCGGTAGCCGTTTCGCGTCAGCAGACGCGAGAGGGCCTGACAGAGCTCGGGCTCGTCGTCGACGATCAGGACGGTGGTCCGGCCGGGATCGAGGGCGGTTTCCTGGGACATGATGGGAGCCTCCGGGGGGTCTGGGCCGCAATCCGGAGGACAATATGTCACGCTATTGACATTTCGTCAACCGCGATGACAGAAATACTGCAGCGTCGGTCAATCCGTCACCGGCATGGATCACTCGCCCTCGAGGTCGCTTCCCGGCCACAGGCGGCCGAAAAGGCGGCATTCTCCCGCCGCCCGTTCCAGGTCCTCGCGGAAGGCGGGATCGGCCACGTCGATCAGGGCCCGCGCCCGCTGGCGCACGTTGCGGCCGTGGAGCTCGGCCACGCCGTGCTCGGTGACCACGTGGTGCACGTCGGCCCGGGTGGTGACCACACCGGCTCCCTCGGACAGGGTGGGCACGATGCGCGAGACCTCGCCGTTCTTCGCCGTCGAGGGCAGGGCCGACACAGGCCGTCCGTCCTTGCTCATGGCGGCGCCGCGCATGAAGTCCACCTGTCCCCCGAAGCCCGAGTAGATGTAGCTGCCGAGGGAGTCGGCGCAGACCTGTCCGGTCAGGTCCACCTGGAGGGCCGCGTTGACCGCCACCATCTGGTCGTTCTTCGCGATGTTCACCGGGTGGTTGACGTAGTCGGTGGGATGGAACTCGATCATGGCGTTGTCGTGGACGAAGTCGTAGAGGTCCTGGTCGCCCAGGATGAAGCCCGCGATCACCTTGCCCGGATGGAAGTTCTTCTTCTCGCAGGTGACGATGCCGGCCTCGATCAGGTCCAGCAGGCCGTTGCTGAACATCTCCGTGTGCACGCCCAGGTCCTGCTTGCCCTGCAGGCAGGAGATCAGCGAGTCGGGGATGCCGCCGATGCCGAGCTGCAGGCAGTCGCCGTCGCGGATGAGGCCGGCCACGTGGCAGCCGATCTTCTGCTGCACCTCGTCGGTGCGGGCGCCCTCGTAGGGATCCAGCGGGCGGTCCACCTCCACGCAGGCGTGGAGCTTGGACACGTGGATGAAGCTGTCGCCGAGGGTGCGCGGCATCATGCGGTTCACCTCGGCCACGATGCGGCCCGAGGCCAGGGCCGCGCTCTTGGTCACGCCCACCTCGATGCCGAAGCTGCAGAAGCCGTGCTCGTCCGGCGGCGAGACCTGGATGAAGGCCACGTCCGGGCGGTGGGTGGTGCGCAGCAGCGTGGGCACCTGGTGCAGGTGCACGGGCACGTAGTCGGCGCGGCCCTCGTTGACCGCGGCGCGCACGTTGGGCCCCACGAACATGGCGTTGCAGCGGAAGTGGCCCTCCATCTCGGGCGCCGCGTAGTCGGCGGGACCGGTGGTCAGGATGTGGATGATCTCCACGTCCTCCAGCTCCTGCGCGCGCGCGACCAGGGCGGCCATGAGCTCCTTGGGCACGGCGCAGCCGGCGCCCAGATAGACCCGGTCGCCCGACGAGACGACCGACACCGCCTCCTCGGCCGTGATCCGCTTGGCGCAGTAGTCCTCCGCCCAGCTCATCGTTCACCTCCGAAGCCCCGGCGCAGGGCGGCGTCGGCTTCGCCGGCCGCGTCGAGGCCCAGGTCCGCGATGCGACGGACGTAGGGCAGCACCGCGTTGCTCAGGGCGTGGCTCGCGGTGCGGGCCACCAGGCTGGGCACGTTGGGCACGCAGTAGTGGGTGACGCCGTGCCGGATGTAGGTCGGATCGCTCAGCCGCGTGGGACGGCTGGTCTCGAAACAACCGCCCTGGTCGATGCTCAGGTCGATGATCACGCTGCCGGCGCGCAGGTTCTCCACCATGCGGTCGTCCACGACCAGCGGCGAGCGGCCGGCCCGGCGGCGCACCGCGCCGACCACCACGTCGGCGAAACCGAGGGTCTTGGCCAGGGTGTAGGGCGTGGTCATGTAGGTGGTGATCCGGCCCTCGAAGTGCCAGTGCAGCTCGCGCAGACGGTCGTGGTCCACGTCCAGCAGGCTGACCCGCGCGCCGGTGCCCAGCAGGGCGCGCGCGGCGTTCAGTCCGGCCGTGCCGCCGCCCAGGACCACGGCCTCGGCCGGGGGCACCGCGGGCAGGCCGCCCAGCAGGATGCCGGCGCCGCCGTTGTCGGTCTGCAGGTAGCGGGCGGCGAGCTGGGGCACCATGCGGCCGGCGATCCGGGACATGCTGCCCAGCACGGGGGCATCGCCCTCGTCGGTCTCCACGGCCGCGTAGTCCACGCCCCGGCAGCCGCGCTCGTCCAGCACGTCGGCCAGGCCGGAACCGCGGTTGGCCAGGTGCAGGTAGGCCATCAGGATCTGGTCCCGCCGCAGCCAGGCGTACTCGGCCTCGACCGGGTACTGGACCTTCACCACCAGCTCGGCGCGGCCGTAGACCTCCTCGCCGTCGTTCGCCACCTGGGCGCCCTCGACGCGGTAGGCGTCGTCGCCGAAGCCGCCGGCGGCGCCGGCGCCGCGCTCCACGTGCACCTCGTGTCCGTGCTGGACCAGGACGTGGACCGCCGCGGGCGACAGGCCGACGCGGGTCTCGTCGTCGACCCGTTCGCGGGGAATGCCGATGATCATGATCGTGCCTCCTGAACCGAAAAACCGCCCCCGGCCTCGACCGGGGGCGGCGTTCTCGCCTCGGGTCGCGGCCAGGTCAGCCGCCGTTCTTGACGAAATCCCATCCCCGCTCCAGCGCGGTGATGTTCATCTCCACCAGGTTCTTCTTCTTGACGACCGTGCGCAGCGTCTCCTTCACGAACTCGAGCTCGAAGGCGCCGGTGGCGGCGCAGAGGGCGCCCAGCATCACCACGTTGGCGATCTTGGGCGTGCCCACCTCGTCGGCGATCTCGGTGGCCGGGATCAGGACGCAGTTCAGGCGCTCCGCGTCCGGCCGTCCCTCGACGATGCCCACGTCCACCAGGATGGTGCCCCCGTCCACGACGTCCTTCTCGAAGGCGTCGAGCGACGGCTGGTTCATGACCACCAGCACGTTGGGCTGGTCCACCAGCGGCGTGCCGATGCGGCCCTCGGAGACGTTGACCGAGCAGTTGGCCGTGCCGCCGCGCATCTCCGGCCCGTAGGACGGGATCCAGCTGGCGTGCAGCTTGGCGCGCATGCCCACCTGGGCCATGAACAGGCCGAGGGTGAGGATGCCCTGGCCGCCGAAGCCGGCGAACTTGCACTGCAGCGGCTGGTCGAGCGCCAGGGGCTCGTCCAGCTCCTCGACGCCGCCGGCGCTGATGTAGTCGTCCACCTTCTCGGGCAGGAAGGGCTCCACGGGACGGACCCAGTCGCCCTCCCGCTCGCTGGACTCGTCCTTGAAGACGCCCAGGGGGAAGACCTGGGTCATGTCGTTCAGGAGCCAGTCGCGGGCGTCGGGGCTGTCCATCTTCCAGCCGGTCGGACAGACCGAGAGGATCTCCACGAAGCTGTAGCCGCGGTTCTCCACCTGGTTGGTCAGCGCCTTCCGGATGGCCTTGCGGGCCTTCATGATGTGCTTCGACGTGCCGATCGCCACGCGCTCCACGTAGGTGGCCGCCGGCAGCGTGGCCAGGATCTCGGCCATGCGGATCGGGTTGCCGTGCACGGTCTCGGCGCGGCCGCGGGGCGTGGTCGTCGTCTGCTGGCCGATCATGGTGGTCGGGGCCATCTGGCCGCCGGTCATGCCGTAGATCGCGTTGTTGACGAAGAAGACCGTGATGTTCTCGCCGCGGTTGGCCGCGTGGATCGTCTCGGCGGTGCCGATGGCCGCCAGGTCGCCGTCGCCCTGGTAGGCCATGACGATCGAGTCGGGGTTGGCCCGCTTGATGCCCGTGGCCACCGCCGGCGCGCGGCCGTGGGCCGCCTGGAAGTTGCCGCAGTCGAAGTAGTAGTACCCGAACACGGAGCAGCCCACCGGGGACACGAAGACCGAGCGGTCGGCGATGCCCAGGTCGTCCATGGCCTCGGCGATCATCTTGTGGATGTTGCCGTGCCCGCAGCCGGGGCAGTAGTGGGTGGTCTCCTTGTGGGGGCCGCCCTTGCGCTCGAAGCGGGGGAAGAAGGAGGTCGGCTTCTCGAAGACTTTCATGACTGGCCTCCTTCCAGGATCTTGTCGTATTCGGCGAGGAGCTCCTCGGAGCCCGGCACCGAGCCGCCGCAGCGGCCGTAGAAGTGCACCGGGGCCTTGCCCTCGACCGCCAGCCGCACGTCCTCGACCATCTGGCCGGTGCTCAGCTCGGCCGAGAGGAACTGCACGTCGCGCTCGGCGTGCTTGGCGATGATCTCGCTGGGGAACGGCCACAGGGTGATGGGCCGCAGCAGGCCGACCTTCTTGCCGGCGGCGCGCGCCATGTCGATGGTCGAGTAGACGATGCGCGAGACGATGCCGAAGGCCACGACGATCAGCTCGGCGTCGTCGCACAGGTACTCCTCGTACCGCACCTCGTTGGCGGTGATCTTCTTGTACTTGGCGTCGAGGTGGAGGTTGTGGCCCTCCAGATCCTCGGCCGACAGGAAGATGGAGCTGACCAGGTTCTTGTTGGTCTCGGCGTCGCCGCGCACGCACCACTCGGTGTGGTCGTAGGGGATCTCCTTGGCCGGGGGCACGGCCACCGGCTCCATCATCTGGCCGGTGAAGCCGTCGGCCATGAGGCAGACCGGCGTGCGGTACTTGTCGGCCAGGTCGAAGCCCAGCACGGTGAGGTCGCACATCTCCTGGGCGCAGTTGGGCGCGAAGACGATCACGCGGTAGTTGCCGTGGCCGCCGCCCTTGGTCATCTGGAAGTAGTCGGCCTGCTCGGGCGCGATGTTGCCCAGGCCCGGGCCGCCGCGCACCACGTTGACCACCACGCAGGGCAGCTCGGCGCCCGCCAGGTAGCTCATGCCTTCCTGCTTCAGGGAGAAGCCGGGGCTGGACGACGCGGTCATGGTGCGGATGCCCATGCCGGCGGTGCCGTACACCATGTTGATGGCGGCGACTTCGCTCTCGGCCTGGATGAAGGTGCCGCCGAGGGCCGGGAAATGCAGCGCCGCGGCGTGCGCGATCTCGCTGGCCGGCGTGATGGGGTAGCCGTAATAGGCCCGGCACCCGGCCTGGAGGGCGCCGACGATGATGGCGTCGTTCCCCTTTATGAACTGTCTCGACATATCGGGTCTCCCGCGGCTTGGGTCAGGGTTTCACGACGCGGATGGCGGCCGGCTCGGGGCAGGCGTAGAAGCACAGGCCGCAGCCGGTGCAGTCGTCTCCGAGGTAATAGGCCGGGTGATAACTGGAGCCGTTCAGCTTGTCGCTGATGGCGATCACCGACTTGGGACACACGTCGATGCAGAGCTTGCAACCCTTGCAGAGTTCCCCGTCGATCTCGATGAAGGGATCGCCTTTCTGGAGAGTTTCGCTCATCCTTGCCTCCTGAACAGTTTGGTTTCCGCTGCCCGGCAAACATAGTCAACGGCCGATGCCCGCGAAAGCGGATTCGCCCCCCATCCGGCACCTATCAGGCAGCCGTCCGAAACCCGTCCGGGCCCCCGTCCGGGGCCCGTCTCCGCGACGACCGTCTAGCGGTCGTGGAACTCCGGCTTCCGCTTCTCCACGAAGGCCTTGCACCCCTCCTTGGCGTCGTCCAGGGCGCCCGCGTTGCCGAAGTAACCGGACTCCAGGCGGCAGGCCGCGTCCAGGGGCATGTTCAGGCCCTCCCCGATGGCCTTCAGGCCGTAGCGCACGGTGGCGGTGGAGTGCGCCGCGATGGCGCCGGCGGTGTTGCGGGCGGCGTCGAGCAGCTTGTCCGCGGCGAAGACCATGTTGACCAGGCCGATGCGCGCGGCCTCGGCGGCGTCGATCATGCCGCCGGTCAGGATCAGCTCCGAGGCGAGGCCGCGTCCCACCAGCCGGGGCAGACGCTGGGTGCCGCCGTAGCCGGGGATCAGGCCCAGCTTCACCTCGGGCATGCCCAGCCGGGCGGTGTCGGCGGCGTAGCGGAAGGTGCAGCACATGGCCAGCTCGCAGCCGGCGCCCAGGGCGAAGCCGTTGACCGCGGCGATCACGGGCTTGCCCAGGTTCTCGATGTTCCACATCATCGACTGCCCGCGCTCGGACAGGCGCTCCAGCTCGGGTCCCGAGGCCTCGGCCAGTTCGACGATGTCGGCGCCGGCGGCGAAGGCCTTCTCCCCCGCGCCGGTCAGGATCGCCGCGCGGATGGCGTCGTCGCGGCGGATCTCGCCGAAGACGGCGTGGAGCTCGGAGATCACCGTGGCGTTCAGGGCGTTCAGCTTGTCGGGGCGGTTGACGGTCACGACGGCGACGCCGTCGGCCGCCTCGTACAGGAGGGTCTCGTAGGCCATGGAAACTCCTTCGGAGCTGACGGAATGCGATCGAACCGGGATCGTCGGCATGATATCAGACGACCCGGCGACGGGAAACGATCAATGCTCCCGGCCGGCGGAGCCTGCCGCAAGTCCCGCCCCTGAAGGCACATCGCCCGTTGACCCTCGCAGGCCCGCCCGGTATCCTGCTTGGCGTCTCGCGACCGATTCCACATCCCCCGGAGAGGCTCGACCATGTCCGAAACCTTCGACGACAAGCTGAACCGCCTGAACGAGTTGCGCGAGAAGGCCCACCTCGGCGGCGGACAGAAGCGCATCGACAAGATCCACGAGAAGGGCCGCCTGACCGCCCGCGAGCGGATCCACCTGCTGGTGGACGAGGGCTCCTTCATGGAGACCGGCGTCTTCGTCACCCACCGGGAGCCGTCCATCGACGGCGAGAAGCCCGTGGGCGACGGGCTGGTGACCGGCACGGGACGGATCGACGGCCGCCAGGTCTACCTCTTCGCCCAGGACTTCACGGTCTTCGGCGGCAGCATGAGCGAGACCAACGCCCTGAAGATCTGCCGCCTGATGGACCTGGCCCTGGAGAACGGCTGCCCGGTGATCGGCCTGAACGACAGCGGCGGCGCGCGCATCCAGGAGGGCGTCAAGTCCCTGGCCGGCTACGCCGAGGTCTTCTGGCGCAACACCATGGCCTCGGGCGTGGTGCCCCAGATCAGCGCCATCCTCGGACCCTGCGCCGGCGGCGCGGTCTACTCGCCCGCGATCACCGACTTCACGCTGATGGTCGACAAGACCAGCTACATGTTCGTGACCGGCCCCAACGTCATCAAGATGGTCACCAACGAGGACGTGACCTTCGAGGAGCTCGGCGGCGCCGACACCCACAGCACCAAGAGCGGCGTGGCCCACCTGATGGCCGCCAACGACCAGGACTGCCTCCTGCTCACGCGCCGCCTGCTGGGCTACCTCCCCCAGAACAACCTGGAGGAGCCGCCGACGCGGCCCACCGGCGACGCGCCCGACCGCATGGAGCCGAAGCTCAACACGGTCGTGCCCGACGACCCGCGCAAGCCCTACGACATGCACGACGTGATCGAGCTGGTGGTGGACGAGGGCGAGTTCCTGGAGATCCAGCCGCGCTACGCCATGAACATCATCTGCGGCTTCGCGCGGCTCGACGGCCACCCCGTGGGCGTGATCGCCAACCAGCCCAAGGTCAACGCCGGCGTGCTGGACATCGACTCCTCCCAGAAGGCGGCCCGCTTCATCCGCACCTGCGACTGCTTCAACGTGCCCCTGGTCACCTTCGAGGACGTGCCCGGCTTCCTGCCCGGCACCGACCAGGAGTTCGGCGGCATCATCAAGCACGGCGCCAAGCTCCTGTTCGCCTACTGCGAGGCGACCGTGCCCAAGCTGACGGTCATCACCCGCAAGGCCTACGGCGGCGCCTACGACGTGATGAGCAGCAAGCACATCCGCGGCGACTGGAACGTGGCCTGGCCCACCGCCGAACTGGCGGTGATGGGCCCCGAGGGCGCGGTGAACATCCTGCATCGTGAGAAGCTGGCCGGCGCCGACGATCCCGACGCCCTGCGCCAGGAGCTCGTCGACGACTTCACGCAGCGCTTCGCCAACCCGTACATCGCGGCGGGGCTGGGCTACCTGGACGACGTGATCGAGCCGGCCCAGACCCGGGTCCAGCTGATCCGCGCCCTGCACAGCCTGCGCAACAAGACCCAGGTGCTGCCGGCCAAGAAGCACGGCAACATCCCCCTATAGGAGACGCATGAGCCGATCCATCAAGAAGGTGCTGGTGGCCAACCGCGGCGAGATCGCGGTGCGGGTGATCCTGGGGCTGAGCGAGATGGGGATCCGCACGGTCGCCGTCTACAGCGAGCCCGACCGCACGGCCCTGCACGCCCTGCTGGCCGACGAGGCCTACCCCATCGGGCCGGCGCCCGCGGCGGAGAGCTACCTGGTGGCCGAGCGGATCATCGAGACGGCCACCGCCTGCGGCGCCGACGCCATCCATCCGGGCTACGGCTTCCTGAGCGAGAACGCCGCGTTCTCCCAGGCCTGCCACGACGCCGGGATCGTCTTCATCGGCCCGACGGCGCGGACCATCGAGCTGATGGGCGACAAGCTCTCGGCGCGCAAGCTGATGATCGAGAGCGGCGTGCCGGTGATCCCCGGCACCGAGGACGCCATCCGCGACCCGGACGAGGCGGAGACGGCGGCCGCCGAGATCGGCTACCCCGTGCTGCTGAAGGCGGCGGCCGGCGGCGGCGGCAAGGGCATGCGCGTGGTGCGCGATCCCGACGAGGTCGCCGCGGCCCTGCGCCAGACCATGGGCGAGTCGAAGTCGGCCTTCGGCAGCGACGCGGTGTTCATCGAGCGCTACGTCGAGAACCCCAAGCACATCGAGGTGCAGGTGCTCGGCGACGGCGCGGGGAACGCGATCCACGTCTTCGAGCGCGAGTGCTCGGTGCAGCGGCGACACCAGAAGGTGATCGAGGAATCGCCCTCGCCCAGCCTGACGCCGGAGCTGCGCGAGGAGATCTGCAAGGCGGCCGTCCGCACGGCCGAGTCCGTGGACTACCTGGGCGCCGGCACCGTGGAGTTCATCCTGTCGGACCGGGGCGAGTTCTTCTTCCTGGAGATGAACACCCGGCTGCAGGTGGAGCACCCCATCACCGAGATGGTCACCGGCACCGACCTGGTGCGGGCGCAGATCCACATCGCCGAGGGACGCGGCCTCCCCTATGCGCAGGACGAGCTGTCGCAGCGGGGCTGGGCCATCGAGTTCCGCGTCTACGCCGAGGATCCGAGCTTCAACTTCGCGCCGAGCATCGGCCGCATCAGCCACTACGATCCGCCCTCGGGCCCGGGCGTACGGCTGGACACGGGCATCTACGAGGGCTTCGACGTGCCCATCCACTACGACCCGCTGCTGGCCAAGCTGGTGGTGTGGGGCGAGGACCGGGCCCAGGCCATCGCGCGCGGGCAGCGGGCCCTGCGCACCTTCATCCTGCACGGCCCCGGGCACAACCTGCCCTTCCATTCCTGGGCCCTGCAGCAGCCCGAGTTCGTCGACGGCAGCTACACCACGGACTTCGTGGGCGACCGTTTCGATCCCGACGACTACCGGCCGCCCCTGTCCGACGAGGGCTTCGAGGCCCTGGTGGCCGCGGCCGCCCTGTGGGAGGCGGAGCGGCGCGCCAAGTCCGACACCAAGAACGACACGACGACGGCCGACGTCGGCAACTGGCGCCGCGCCGCCCCGCGGCGCATGACGCGCAGCGATTAGGAGCGCATCATGTGGCTGAAGAAGAAGTACGTCCTGCGCATCGGCGGCGACGAGGCCGTCACCGCCGTGCTGGCCCGCGAGGGTGATCGCCTGGCGATCCAGATCGGCGACGGCGAGCTGCACGAGCTCGACGCCGAGATCCTCCCCGGCGGCGGCGCCCTCTCGGTGCGCCGCGACGGCCGCATGCACCTGATCGACCTCACCTCGCGCGAGGCCCCGGGCGCGGTGGCCGCCAGCGTGGACGGCCGCGCCGTCGACCTGACCGTGATGGACGAGCTGCGCGCCCTGGCCATGGAGGCCCGCGAGTCCGCCGGCGGCTCGGGCGCCGTGGACGCCGAGATCCCCGGCCTGGTGGTGTCGGTGAACGTGGAGGCCGGCGCCGAGGTGGCGGCCGGCGACACCCTGCTGGTGCTCGAGGCCATGAAGATGCAGAACGAGATCGCGGCGCCGGTGGGCGGCACGGTGGCCGAGGTGATGGTGGCGGCGGGGCAGTCGGTCAACGCGGGGGATGCGTTGTTGAGGATCGAGGCGGGGGACTAGACCCTTGCGCCCGACATACGAAGGGGAGGCCGCGGCCTCCCCTTTTCCGTGTCCTCCATCGTACGGCTAGGACGCGAGCCTGTCCGGATTCAACCCCTCCAGCTCCGCCTTCACGAACACCCCGTCCTTGCGCACCAGCTCCCCGTCGAACCTGATCTCCCCTCCGCCCCAGTCGGGCGTCTGGATGTTGACCAGGTCCCAGTGCACCGCCGACTTGTTGCCGTTGTCCGTGGCCGCGTAGGCCTGGCCCGGGGTGAGGTGGAACGACCCGCCGATCTTCTCGTCGAAGAGCGTGTCCATCATGGGCGCGGTGATGAAGGGGTTGACGCCCAGGGCGAACTCGCCGAAGTGGCGGGCGCCCTCGTCGGTGTCGAGGATCTCGTTGAGCTTGGCGTCGTCGCCGTCGCAGCTCGCCTTGACGATCTTCCCGTCCGCGCATTCGAAGCGGACGTTCTTGAAGAGCATGCCGTTGCGCATGGACGCGGCGTTGTAGGTGATCACGCCGTTCACGCTGTCGCGCACCGGGCAGGAGTAGACCTCGCCGTCGGGCACGTTGCGGTGGCCGTCGCACTTCACCGCGCCGATGTCCTTGATGCTGAACGTGAGGTCGGTGCCCGGACCGGTGATCTCCACCTTGTCCGTCTTCTCCAGCAGCTCGACCAGGGGATCCATGGCCGTGCTCATCTTGGCGTAGTCGAAGCCGCAGACGCGGAAGTAGAAGTCCTCGAACTCCTCCGTCGCCGTCTCGGCCTGGATGGCCATGCTGGGGTTGGGGTAGCGCAGCACGACCCATTTCTTCTCGCGCACGCGCAGGCCGTGCACCTCCTCCCAGTAGGCCTTGTTGTACCACTTCATGCGGTCGGCCTCGACGTCCTTGTGGTCGAAGGGATTGCTGCTGCCGCGGATGGAGATGAAGCAGTCGGCGTCGGACATGATGCGCTTGTGGAACTCGGCCCACAGCTTGAACTGGTCCTCCCCCGCGTGCTTGACGAAGTGGCGGGAGACGTCCTCGTCGTTGTAGTACCAGAAGGGCACGCCGCCGGCCTCGGTGGCGGCGCGGACGAGCTGGCGGCCCAGGTCGAGGGTCTCGACGCCCTTGAGCTCGATGTAGACGACCTCTCCGGGCTGGACGCTGACGCTGTAGTCGACGAGCTGGCGGGCGAGGTCGGCATGGCGCGGATCGAACATGGGTTCCTCCGGGAGACGGCGTAGGGGCGATATGTGAGCCGCAGATTATAAGGCGCGCCGGGCTCGTCGTAAACGAATTCCCGGCTTGGCTCGCCGCGCGACGGATGTATCTTGGAGACGACCCGAACCGCCAGACAGGAGGCGCCATGGATCCCAGCCAGTACCCCCTCCCTCCCGGCATGGCCGGCCATCTCGACCACGTCGGCATCGCCGTCACCGACCTCGAGGCGGCGGTGCAGCTCTACGCCGGTCTGCTCGGCCTCGAACTCGAGCGGGTGGAGGAGATCCCCCGCGAGAAGGTGCGCGTGGCCTTCCTCAAGGTGTCCCGCGACAGCGCCGTGGGGCACGTGGAGCTGCTGGAGCCCCTGGACGAGGATTGCAACATCGCCCGCTTCATCGCCAAGAAGGGGCCCGGCCTGCACCACGTGGCCTTCGCCGCCGACGACATGGACGCGGCGCTGGCCGCCTGCCGCGACGCCGGTCTGCGTCTGATCAACGAGGAGCCGCTGATCGGCGCCGGGGGCAAGCAGGTGGTCTTCCTGCATCCCAAGTCCACGGGTTCGGTGCTCGTCGAGATCTGCAGCGGCGGACACTAGGACATCGCCGAACGAGAAGACGCGCCCCGGCCGGTCGGCCGGGGCGCGCGTCGTGGCACCAGCGGGATGAACTACTCGTCGTCGTCGAGGGTGAACAGGCCCGTGTCGCGCCAGGAACCGGTGCCGCGCACCGGCGCGATCTCCGGCGCCTCCTCCCCCCAGTTCAGGTAGGCGGGCACGTACCCCGCGCCGAACATGATGCCCACCTGTCCGGCGGCGCCGCTGCCGGTCCACAGGGCCGCCGGCGCGTGCTCGGGACAGTCCGGGGTCAGCTGGCAGCTGTTCAGGCCGGCCGG
>CAZSNA010000016.1:47782-51481 GCA_964607825.1 uncultured Fibrobacteraceae bacterium
GTAGACCACGGGGTCGACGTCGCAGAGGTAGGCGTAGAGGTCCAGGATGACGCCCGCCTTGGGCAGGGCCTCCTGCTCCTTCACGTGGGTGTACTCGGGGCCCTCGGTGAAGCTGAGACGGATGTTGCCATTGTGGCCGCCCCAGGTGCCGGCCGTGGCGGCGACGGCGAACATCAGCGTCAGGGCGCAGAGGGCGGTCCAGGTCAGCGGTCGGAACATGTCGGTCGTCCTCCCGGACGGGATGGGTTCGGAGTTGCGGGTCGCTGGTACACAGGATGGCGCAGCCGGGTTCCCCCGTCAATGCCCCCCCGGCCGGATCAGCTGCCGGTGCTGGCGTAGCGGCTGATGCCCCGGCTCCAGACCAGGTAGCCCAGTCCGAAGGTCAACCCGCCCACCAGGGGCGTCAACAGGGCCGTCATACGGAAGGCCGGACCGCCCACGAACCAGGTCGAGGGATAGAAGGCCACCCAGGCGAAGGGCAGCACGAAGGTCAGGAACAGCTTCACCGCGGGACTGAAGATGGTCACGGGATAGCGGCTGAAGCGGATCACGTTGTAGACCGGCGGCGCCAGGCCCATGCGGTCCTCCATCCAGAAGGAGACCGAGGTCAGCCCCAGGAACACGCCGGTGTAGACCCCGAAGGCGGAGACGGCGAAGACCGGCAGCAGCAGCAGGTCCGCCGGCCCGAGGGTCAGGTCCAGGCCGAGCGCGGCGTAGGTCATGACCGCGCTTCCCAGCACCAGTTCGCTCAGACCGCCCATGCCGAAGGAGCTGAACAGCACCTGCGCCAGGGGATTGACCGGCCGCAGCAGCACGCGGTCGAAGCCGCCCTCGACGATGTACCGCTCGCTGAAGCGGTACAGGTTGATGCTGATGAGGTTGAACAGGCCCAGGGGCAGCAGGCTGAAACCGTAGATGAACAGGACCTGCTCGTAGGACCAGCCCTTCAGGGCGGTGATCTTGCCGAACAGCACCGAGAGCACCGAGAGCTGGATGCCCAGCGACACCAGGTTGGCCAGCACGTCCACGATGAAGTCGGTGCGATAGGCCAGGCGCGACTTCACGAACTGCGCGAAGTAGGCGCCGTAGATCGTTGCCTGGCGCCACGGTTCACGCATGTGCCTGGATGTGGATTCGTCCAGGCGGGCCAGGCGGGTTTCGGAAGCCGGCATCATCATCCTACCCTCCCTGGAGCGTGACCAGGCGCACGGACCGGTTCCAGGTCCAGCGTCCCAGCAGGAACAGGCCCACCGCCCAGGCCGCCTGCAGGGTCAGGGCCTCGACGAGTTCGGTCCCGGGGCGCAGCCCCAGGTAGATGGTCACCGGGATGTAGCTGATGGCCTGGAAGGGCAGCCACTCCACCGCCCGCTGCACCCAGTCGGGGAAGAAGGTGAAGGGGATCAGCACGCCGGTCAAAAACTCCATCACCACCATCTTGGCGCGGATCACGCCCCAGATGTTCTGCAGCTTGAAGGCCAGGCAGCCCACCAGGAAGTTGATCTGCATGTTGACCAGCAGGGCCAGCATGAAGCTCAGCACGGTCCAGCCGTATAGCGACGGGTCGGGCGGCGCGGCCAGGCCGAACAGGGGCGCCACCACCACGGTGATGGGCAGGGTGAACATGATGAAGCGGAAGGCGGCCTCCCCCATGGCCTCGCTCATCATCATGGTCTGCACGTGCAGCGGCTTGATGAGCTGCACGGCGATCTCGCCGTTGATCACCTGGCCCGCGATGGTGCGGTCGATGTTGTTGAAGTAGAAGCTGCGTCCGATCCAGCTCACCACCACGTAACTGATCATCTGGGTCAGGGTCAGGCCGCCGATGCGTGCGGCCTCGACGCCCTCGGGGTGGCTCGCGAAGAGGGCCGTGAACAGGAAGTAGTTGCCGGCCACGAAGATGGTGTAGGAGAGCACGCCGGTGTAGTAGCGCAGGCGGTAGGCCAGGAACTTGAGGAAGGCCAGGCGCATGAAGCGGCCGTAGAGCCCCAGGGTGGCGAGCCCGCCCCGTCGCCAGCGCGGCAGGACGGCGGCGGTCTCAGCGCCCATCGTCCGCCTCCTCCCGTCCGCCGCGGCGATAGATCCCGCGCACGATCTCCTCGATGCTCTGCTCCTCCAGCCGCAGGTCGTAGACCGGTCGCGCGTTGACCAGGGTCTTGATGACCTCCGCGGCGCGGATCTCCCGGCGGCTGAAGCTCGCCAGGTGGCGCAGGCCCTCCTCCTCGCGCCAGGTCACCGGCAGCCCGGCGGTGCCGGCGGCCAGGTCGGCGCTGGGAACGGCCTCGCGCAGTTCCACGTGCAGGTCGACCCGGTCGCCCACGTCCTCGCGCAGGCGCGCGAGCTCGCCGTCGAAGATGGTCCGGCCGTGGTCGATGATGATCACGCGGCGGCAGAGCTGCTGGATGTCGCCCAGGTCGTGGGTGGTCAGCAGGATGGTGGTGCCCAGGTTCTCGCGCACATCGCGCAGGAAGCCGCGCACGCTCTCCTTGGCGACCACGTCCAGGCCGATGGTGGGCTCGTCCAGGAACAGCAGGCGCGGTCCGTGGAGCAGGGCCGCGGCCAGGTCGCAGCGCATGCGCTGGCCCAGGGACAGCTTGCGGACCGGCTGGTGCATGAAGTCGTCGAGTTCCAGCAGCTCGCGCAGCAGGCCGAGCTGGCGCGCGTAGTCCGCGTCCTCGACTTCGTAGATCTTCTTGAGCAGGCCGAAGGACTCGATCACCGCCAGGTCCCACCACAGCTGGGTGCGCTGGCCGAAGACCGCACCGATGTGGCGGGTGTAGTGGCGACGGTCGCGCCAGGGCGTCAGGCCGCCCACGTCCACCTCGCCGGAGGTGGGCGTGAGGATGCCGGTGAGCATCTTGATGGTGGTGGACTTGCCGGCGCCGTTGGCGCCGATGTAGCCCACCATCTCACCCGGCGCGATGTCGAAGCTCACGTCGCGGACCGCGTGCAGCACCTCGCGACGCGGGCGCACGAGATCGACCAGACCGCCCATGACGCCTTCGCGGCGCTTGGTCACGTCGTAGTCGCGGCACAGGTCGCGGACCCGGATCAGGGCGGACATGGGAGGCCTCCGGTCCGGGTCAGGCGTTCGGGGACGGCGAGTCGTCCTCGCCGGTCTCGTTCAGGGTCTCGACGAAGCTCTTCACCTCGAGCTCCGTGGCGTGCAGCTTCTCGCGGCAGGCGTCCACCAGGGTCACCGCGCGCTTGACCTCCGCCGAGAGGTCGTCGATGTCGATCTCGTCCGCCTCCAGCCGGGCCAGGATGGCCTCCACCTCGGCGAGGGACTCGCCGAAACCTGGGTTGCTCTCCTTCTTGGGCGTCACCTTATCCTCCTCGGGATGTCTCGGACCGGGTCTCGATCCTCTCCACGATACTCTCGATGCGGCCGCCCCGCAGCCGCGTCTCCAGGCGATCGCCGGGATCGACGTCGGCGGCGTCTCGAAGGACGCGGCCGTCGGGTCCCAGCGTCAGGCTCCAGCCGCGTTCGTGCAGGCGCTGCGGATCCAGCAGGCCGGCCTTCTCGGCCAGGTGATCCAGCCGGGCGGCGCGGCGGACCAGGGTCCCTTCGCTCGCGATCCGCAGGCGACGGCGCAATCCGGCCAGTCGATCGGCGCGGGCCGGCCAGTCGGCCAGCACCCGGCGCGGATCCAGGCCCGCGGCGGCGCGCCCGAGCGCCTCGCGGCGACGCATCAGGACGTG
>CAZSNA010000017.1:0-50958 GCA_964607825.1 uncultured Fibrobacteraceae bacterium
GACCATGGACCTGGTCCAGTACTACGGGGGCATGCCCGCCAACTTCCTGGACATCGGCGGCAGCTCCAACCCCGACAAGGTCGTCAACGCGCTGGAGATCATCCTGCGCGACGAGAACGTGAAGGCGATCCTGTTCAACATCTTCGGCGGCATCACCCGCTGCGACGACGTGGCCAAGGGCATCATCGCGGCCACCGAGCGCATGGAGATCAAGGTGCCCATCGTGGTGCGCCTGACCGGCACCAACGAGGCCGAGGCCCGCGAGCTCCTGGCGGAGACCGACCTGATCCCCGCCGCCACCATGGACGAGGCCGTGCAGAAGGCCAACGAACTGGCCGGCCAGTAGCCGGAGGAGGAGAGAGACATGGCGATCTTTTGCACCGCCGAGACCAAGATCCTCGTCCAGGGCATCACCGGACGGGACGGCAGCTTCCACGCCAAGTCCATGCTGGACTACGGCACCAAGCTCGTGGCCGGCGTGACCCCCGGCCGCGGCGGCCAGACCTTCGAGGACCGGGTTCCCGTCTTCGACACCGTCGCCGAGGCGGTCGCCGAGACCGGCGCCGAGGCCTCGGTCGTGTTCGTGCCGCCGGCCGGCGCCGCGGGCGCGGTGGCCGAGGCCGCCGACGCGGGCTGCAAGCTCGTGGTCTGCATCACCGAGGGCGTGCCGACCCTGGACATGGTCAAGGTCATGCCCTTCCTCGCCGAGCGCGGCGTGCGCCTGGTGGGCCCCAACTGCCCGGGCTTCATCAATCCCGGTATGAAGGCCAAGCTGGGCATCATGCCCGGCAACATCGTGGCCGACGGCCCCGTGGGCCTGATCTCGCGCTCCGGCACCCTGACCTACGAGGTCGTGGACGCCCTGACCAAGGCCGGCCTGGGCCAGACCACCTGCCTGGGCATCGGCGGCGATCCGGTCATCGGCACCCAGTTCATGGACGCGCTGAAGGCCTTCCACGCCGACGCCGAGACCAAGGCGCTCGTGATGATCGGCGAGATCGGCGGCGACGCCGAGGAGCGGGCGGCCGACTACATCAAGGCCGAGATGGACATCCCGGTCGTGTCGTTCATCGCGGGCCGCACCGCGCCTCCGGGCAAGCGCATGGGCCACGCCGGCGCCATCGTGACCGGCGGCTCGGGCACCGCCGCGGACAAGAAGGCGGCTCTCGAGGCGGCCGGGATCCCCGTGGCCGATCGGCCCGTCGACGTGGTGCCCCTGTTGAGGGAGATCTGGAAAGACGCACCGTAACAACCTGGAGGATGGACAGTTGGAACAGACGTACATGATGATCAAGCCGGAGATCGTCGCCGCCGAGGACCAGAAGATCGGCGAGATCCTGGCCATGGTGCAGAAGAGCGGCTTCCGCATCCGCAACCTGGCCCAGAAGCACCTGGACCGCGAGACGGTCGAGAGCTTCTACGCCGTGCACAAGGAGCGGCCGTTCTTCCCGGAGCTGGTGGAGTACATCGCGTCGGGCCCGGTCGTCGCGATCCACCTGGAACGCGAGAACGCCATCGTGAAGCTGCGCGAGCTGGTGGGCGCCACCAATCCGGCCGATGCGGCCTGCGGCACCATCCGCGCGCTCTACGGCGCCGAGCTCAGCCAGAACGCGGTTCACGCCTCCGATTCGGTGGAGAACGCCAAGACCGAGCTCGGGATCATCTTCGGCTGAGCCCGACCGTCTCCGTGACGACGCCCTGGGCCGTCTTGACAGACGGCCCAGCGGCTTGTAACGTGGGGCGCTTCCACGAGGTGGATACGTCGCACCCGTCCGCACGTCGGAGGTCGTCGATATGGGTCGGAAAGGGCTGTACCTGAACCTCGACGCCCTGGCGGCGGGCCGCTCCGTCCTGGACATCGACCGGGAATGCCGGCTCGACCTGGACGAGGGCGACGCCGGCGAGGTGCGCCTGCAGGGCGCGCTCGAGGTGGACAACGCCGCCAGTCGTGTGATCGTCCGGGGCGAACTCGAGATCGCCGGCTCCGCCGCCTGCGACCGGTGCCTGGAGTTCTTCGAGCTGGACTGGGTCGCCGAGGTGGACGCCGTCGTGGTCCGCGACATCACCGGGGGAGACCCCGGCGACGACGCCGACGGCGACGAGGGCAGCGCCTGGACCGTCCACCAGACCCAGGGAGAGGTCGATCTGGAGCCTCTCGTGCGCGAAGCGGCCCTGTTGACGCTGCCCCAGAAGATGCTTTGCCGCGAGGACTGCCTCGGTATCTGCGCCCACTGCGGCGCCAACCGGAACCAGTCCGACTGCGGTTGCGATCAGGAGATAACGGATCCCCGCTGGGACGGACTGCCGTCCTGAGGGATCAACCGAAAGAGGAATCGAGATGGCCGTACCCAAGAAGAAGACCAGCCACGCCAAGAAGGGCAAGCGCCGCGCCAACTGGAACCTGGCGACGCCCAGCATCTCGCGCTGTGCCAACTGCGGCGAGACCTGCCGTCCCCACCGGGTGTGCCGCAAGTGCGGCCACTACGGCGACCGTGAAGTGATGGTGGTCGAGGACTAGGTGCTTGAGAGACCGGCTGGGCAGGGAGGAGAGCCCATGAGCAGCGAGGCGACGGATCGTCACGTGGTGGCCGTGGACGCCATGGGCGGCGACATCGGGCCGTCCGCCGTCGTGCCCGGCGCCGTCGAGGCCCAGCGCGAATGCGGCTTCCGTCTCGCCCTCTACGGCGACGAGGCCGCCATCGCGGCCCAGCTCGCCGAGCTGGACGCGACGGATCCCGACTGCGAGATCGTCCCTTGCACCCAGACCATCGAAATGGCCGAATCCCCGGCCCAGGCCATCCGCTCGAAGCCCGACTCGCCCGTGGTCCGCGCCCTGCGCGACCACAAGGAGGGTCGCGTGCAGGCCGTCTTCAGCGCCGGCAACACCGGCGCCATGACCGCCGGCGGCCTGATGCTGCTGGGTCGCCTGCCAGGCGTCGACCGTCCCGCCATCGCCACGGTGATCCCCACCTACGAGGGCCGCTTCCTGCTCCTGGACGCCGGCGCCAACACCCAGTGCACGCCCGAGCATCTGCGCAGCTTCGCCCTGATGGGCGACGTCTACGCTCGCGAGATCCTGGGCGTGGAGACTCCCCGCGTGGGTCTGCTGAACATCGGCGGCGAGCCCGGCAAGGGCACCGAGCTGACCGTGGCCGCCCACGCCCTGCTGGCCGAGACCGACCTGAACTTCGTCGGCAACGTCGAGGGTCGCGGCCTGCTCTTCGGCGAGTCCGACGTGGTGGTCACAGACGGTTTCACCGGCAACATGACCCTGAAGCTCGTCGAGGGCTTCGGTCTCTTCCTGCTCAAGGCCTACAAGGACAGCGCCGCGGGCGCGGACCACGCCTCGGAGGGCCTCGGCGCCCTGCTGGGCCGCATGGACTACGCCGCCACCGGCGGCGCCCTGATGCTCGGCGTCGCGGGCTCGGTGATCATCGGCCACGGTTCGAGTTCGGCCCGGGCCGTCACCAGCGCCCTGCGCGTGGCCGACCGGCTTGCCGCCAAGGACGTCCCTGCGCGTCTCAGTCGACGCCTGCAGAGCGCCTCCTGACCCGACCATCCCCACGGAGGACCCATGTACCGGCTTCCCATGATCTTTCCCGGCCAGGCCTCCCAGACCGTCGGCATGGCCCACGACCTGGCCCAGGGCGACGGCCCCGGCGCCCGCTTCCTGGCCGAGGTCGACGACCTGATCGGACACGGCCTGACGTCGATCATGTTCGAGGGTCCCGCCGAGACCCTGACCGAGACCTGGAACGCCCAGCCCGCCATCCTGGCCCATTCGACGGCCGTGGCCCTGGAGCTGAAGGCGCGGGGGATCGAGCCCGGCGCGGCCGCCGGCCATTCCCTGGGCGAGTTCTCCGCCGCTGTGGCCCTGGGCGCCCTGTCGCCCGCCGACGGGCTGCGCCTGGTGCGCAAGCGGGGCGAGCTCATGTTCGCCGCCGGACAGGCGCGTCCCGGCGGCATGGCGGCCATCATGGGGCTCGACGCCGACAAGGTGGGCGAGGTCTGTGCCCGCGTGAGCGAGACCGCGGGCGTGGTGGTCATGGCCAACCACAACTCCTCGGCCCAGATCGCCATCTCCGGCGAGACGGTCGCCGTCGAGGCCGCCTGTGCGGCCCTGAAGGAGGCCGGCGCCAAGCGGGCCATTCCCCTCAACGTCAGCGGCGCCTTCCACTCGCCCCTGCTCGAGGGCGCCGCCGCCGAGTTCGCCGAACATCTCGAGGCGGTGTCGGTGGCCGACCCCGACGCCCCCCTGATCGCCAACGTCAGCGCCGAGGCGGTGGCCGACGGCGCGGGCCTGAAGACGGGTTTCCGCCGCCAGCTCACCTCGCCGGTGCTCTGGCACGATTCGGTGACGGCCATCGCCGCCGGCGACGGCGCGGACGCCCCGCCCCGGGTGGTCCTGGAGGTGGGCCCCGGCAAGGTGCTCAGCAACATGGCCCGCCGGGAATTCCCGGACGTGACCTTCCTGCCCGTGGGCACCGCGGACGACCTCGACACCGTGCTGGACAGGCTCGGGGAGTTGCTGGCATAATGCGGCCCCTTTCGCCGGGGAGCGGCCCCGGCGCGGACGGAAACCGGAAAGGACACGCATGAGCGACAAGACCGTGATCATCACCGGCGGCGGCCGCGGCATCGGCCTGGCCATCGCCCGCGTCCTGGCGACGCGGGGCTACGATCTGGCCCTGGTGGACATCATGGAGGATACCGTCAAGGAGGCGGCCGCCTCCCTGGAGGGCGACGGCCGCCACATCGGCCTGGCCGGCAACGTGGCCGACTGGGACGCGGTGCAGGCCATGGTGACCGAGATCGACGAGACCCTGGGACCGATCTACGGCGTGGTCAACAACGCCGGCATCACCCGCGACGGCCTGCTGCTGCGCATGCAGCCCGAAGCGTGGCAACAGGTTCTGGACGTCAATCTGACGGGCACCTTCTACTTTACAAAGGCCGTGGCGCCTCTTATGATGCGCCAGAAAATCGGCAGGATCGTCAACATCGCCTCGGTGATCGGCCTCTCCGGCAACGCCGGTCAGGCCAACTACGCGGCCAGCAAGGCCGGCGTGATCGCCATGACGAAGTCCGTGGCCAAGGAATTGGGTGGGCGTGCCATCACCTGCAACGCCGTGGCGCCCGGTTTCATCGCCACCGACATGACTCACGATCTCCCTGAGCAGGTCAAGGCCGACATGCTCAAGGCGATCCCGTTGAAGCGGCTCGGCGCGGCGGAAGACGTCGCGGCCGCCGTCGCCTACCTGTTGTCCGAAGACGCCGCCTACGTCACGGGTCAGACCCTGGTGGTCGACGGCGGCATGGTCACTTGAGTACATGCCCAAGGAGGGTACGTCAGATGAGTTCCATTCAGGAGAAGGTGTACGAGATCATCGAGCGCAAGCTCTCGGTGAACCCGGAGCAGATCACCCCCGAGGCCTCGTTCACCGACGACCTGGGCGCCGACTCCCTGGACACGGTCGAGCTGGTGATGGACCTCGAGGAGGTCTTCAACATCACGATCCCCGAGGAGGACCAGGAGCAGCTCCGCACGGTCCAGGACGCCATCGACTACCTGGAGTCGCACCTGGACTAGAGCCTGTCGTGCGACGACGAGACCGACAGCGACGTCCCCGGTCCTGAGCCCTGCTGCCCGGGACCGGGGCGAACTTCATTTGCTGGGAGGAAACCGATGGAGCGACGCAGGGTCGTCATCACGGGGCTCGGCCTGATCACGGCCGTGGGCCTGACGCGCGACGAGACCTGGGCGGCCATCCGCGCCGGCGCCAACGGCGTGGGGCCCATCACCGCTTTCGACACAAGCGAGTACAAGGTCCACTTCGGCGCCGAGGTCAAGGACTTCGATCCCACCTCGGTCATGGATCCCAAGGACGCCCGCAAGGCCGACCGCTACTCCCAGTTCGCGGTCTGCGCCGCCCAGGAGGCCGTGGACCAGGCCGCCTTCGGCGACATCGACCCCGAGCGGGCCGGCGTGATGATCGGTTCGGGCATCGGCGGCATGCTGACGTTCGAAGAGCAGCACAGCAAGCTCGTCGGACGCGGACCGTCCCGGGTCTCGCCCCTGTTCATCCCCATGATGATCGCCGACATGGCCACCGGCCTGGTGTCCATCCGCTTCGGCTACAGGGGGCCCAACTACACGACGGTTTCCGCCTGCGCTTCGGCGGGCCACGCCCTGGTGGCCTCGGCCATGCACATCCAGCTTGGCGACGCCGACGTGATGATCACCGGCGGCGCCGAGGCCAGCGTGTCGCCCATGGCCCTGGCCGGCTTCGCCAACATGAAGGCCCTGTCGGGCCGCAACGACGACCCGGCCACCGCCAGCCGTCCCTTCGACGCGGGCCGCGACGGCTTCGTGCTGGGGGAGGGCGCGGGCGTCATCGTGCTCGAGGAGCTGGAGCACGCCCGGGCGCGCGGCGCGACCATCCTGGCCGAGATGGTGGGCTACGGCGCCACCGGCGACGCCTACCACATGACCCAGCCCGAGAACGAGGGCAACGGCATGCGCAACGCCATGCGCCTGGCCGTCGAGTCCGCCGGCATCGAGCTGTCGTCGGTGGGATACATCAACACACACGGCACCTCGACGCCCTTCAACGACAAGATCGAGACCAAGGCCATCCGCGACCTCTTCGGGGCGCACGCGGACGAGCTGGCCGTCTCGTCGACCAAGTCGATGACCGGCCATCTGCTGGGCGCCGCCGGCGGCGTCGAGACGGCGCTGACGGCGCTGGCCCTGCGCGACGGCGTGCTGCCGCCGACGATCAACTACGAGACGCCCGATCCCGACTGCGACCTCTTCGTCTGCCCGAACGAGGCCGTCGAACGGGACGTGGCGTACGCCCTGAGCAACTCGTTCGGTTTCGGCGGGCACAACGTCTCGCTCTGTTTCAAGCGCTGGAGCGACTGAGCCCCCGGGAGGAGGGATCCGCCGGCATGGGCTTCTGGGAGCGTCTGAAATCGGCCATGGGGCGGTACGGCGACACGCGCGCCGACCGTCCGGCCGACGTCGCCGCGGTGGCCGACGCCGTCGCCGCGGTCCAGGCCAAGCTCGACTACGAATTCCGGGACCGGGATCTCCTCGCCCGGGCCCTCGTCCACCGCTCCCACACCCATTCGGTGGGCGTCGGCCGCATCGAGTCCAACGAGCGGCTCGAGTTCCTCGGCGATTCCGTGCTGGGCCTGGTCGTCAACACCTACCTCTATCGCCACCACCCCGAGCGGGAGGAGGGCGACCTCACCAAGATGAAGTCCAAGCTCGTCTGCGGGGAGAGCCTCGCGCGGGTGGCGATGCGCGTCGCCCTGGGCGACCATATCCTGATGAGCCGTGGCGAGGCGTCCACCGGCGGGCGCACGCGGGCGAGCATCCTGGCCGACGCCGTGGAGGCCGTCATCGGGGCGGTCTACCTGGACGGCGGCCTGGGGCCGGCGACCGCCGTGATCGAACGCTGGCTCCTGGACGACGCCGACAGTCTGCTGAGCAGCCGCGCCCTGAGCAACGACAAGAGCCGGTTGCAGGAGATGATCCAGGCCCGGCACAAGTCGCCGCCGATCTACCGGCAGGTGGACGCCAGCGGCCCCGACCACGCGCGAACCTTCACCGTCGAGGTGATGTTCGACGAGACGGTGCTGGGCCGCGGATCCGGCCCGAGCAAGAAGCGCGCGGAACAGGCCGCCGCCGCCGAGGCCATGCGCCGTCTGGTCGCCCAGCCCGGCCTGCTCGACATGACCGAGGACTGACGACCGAAGCGCAGATAAGAGGAGGGATCATGCCCGTGGCGTTCGCCCGAGCCTCCATCATCCGTCTCGGGAGCGCCGCACTGCCGGCGGCGCTCGCCTGGCTGGTCGCGACCGCACCCGCTTCCGCGCTCGCCGTGGCCAGCCGGCCGACGACGCCCGACAGCCTGGCGGTCGAGGATCTGGTCGATCTGGACGAGTCGGTGCACGGCGTGGCCACCGCCTACATGATCGGCGCGACCCTGCTCGAACAGGGCGATGCCGCCGGCTCCCTGCCATACCTGTCCCATGCCTATCGCTTCGATCCCGAGCAGGACGAGTTCGCCGTGGCCCTGCGCGACGCCCTGATCAACCTGGGTTACCTGCGCGACGCCCTGGGCGTGTCCCGGGACATGATCGCCCGCGAGTCCGTCGCCTACGACGACTGGCTGCAGCACGTGTCCCTGCTGGTGGCCCTCGAGCAGTACGGCGACGCCCTCTCCACGCTGGAGCTGTTCAGCGCCCAGCACCCCGATTCCCTGCAACTGGAGCTGATGAGGGCCGAGATCCAGCTCCGGACCCGGGCCTGGGACGACGCCCGGGACACCTACCGCGCGTTGTTGCCGCGCCTGCCCGAGGACCGCGAGCAGATCTACCTGGCCCTGGCCGAAATGGCCGCCCAGCAGAGCCGTCACGACGAGGCCGAGGCGCTCTGGACTGAGGGCCTGGAGGCCCTGCCCGGTTCGCACCCCCTGCGCCTGGGCGCCATCCAGCACCGGATCGCCCTGGATCAGGACGACGCGGCCATGGCCCTGGCCGCCGCCGGCGACAGCCTGTCGCGCATCGACGATCCCTCCCTCGACAGTTCCTGGGTCCGTGCGGCCGCGGGCCTGATCGCCGACGCGGGCCGGCTGGACTCGGCCTGCCGCCACCTGGATCTCCGTTTCGAGCGCGCCGATCTCGACCTGGAGACCGCGCTGATGCTGGCCCGGCTGCAGGCCAGCGTCGAGCGCTGGACCGCGGCCATCGCCACCGCCGGCGAGACCACCCGCCGCTGGCCCGACTCCGCCGTGGCCCAGCTCTTCCTCGGCGAGTTCAAGGCCGCCGCCGGCGACCTCTACGGCGGCGAGCCGCACGTGCGCCGCGCCATCGAGATGGATCCGGATGATCCGGAGTTCCTGCTCTCGCTCATATCCCTTCTCAGCCGGCGGCACACGGATCTCTTCGAGCAAGGCCAGCGCCTGCCCGACGACGATCCGGTCAAGTCCGAGGTCCTGGACCTGGCCGCGCGCGCCCAGGATCTGCTCGAGCCCAAGGATCCCGCCGCCAGCCACATGATGGTCGGCGCCACCTTCCAGGCCATGGGCCGCCACACGGCCTGCCTCGAGAGCTACGAGCTCGCGGCCCAGGATCCGCACCTGACCCGCGACGCCGACCTGAACCGTTCCCTGGCCCTGGACGCCCTCGGACGTCGGGACGAGGCCGGCGAGATGCTCGAAGCGCTCTACGACCAGCACCCGGGGGACCCCGTGATCCAGAACGCGCTGGGCTACACCCTCGCCGATCAGGACCGCGAGCTCGACCGCGCGGAGCGTCTGATCCGCGCCGCCCTGGAACAGCAGCCCGACAACCCCGCCTTCCTCGACTCCCTGGGCTGGGTCTTCTACCGTCGCGGCGCCTTCGCGGACGCGCTGGACTACCTGGTGCGGGCGGCGAACGTCATGCCCGAGGATCCGGAGATCCTGGGCCACCTCGGCTTCGTGCTCATCGAGCTCGAGCGCTACGATCGCGCCCTGGAGATCCTGCGGCGCGCCCTCGCCCTGGGCGGCGATCCCGAGAGCCTGCGCCCCGCCATCGCCGATCTGGAGCCGGCGTCGCCATGAGTCGCCGGGGTCTTACGTGTCTGGTCCTGCTGTCGCTGCTCGCGGCGCCGCCCCTCCGCGCCGCCGATCCGGATGGGTCCGTCGTAGGCCGTCTCCGGTCCGTCGCCTGGGAGTTCGGGGTCTGGGGCCGCACATATGTCGGCACCGCCTGCTGGCTGGACGGAGAGGACGGGCGATGGCGACTGGAGGTCGCGACGGGAGAGGGTGTCGGGACCGCGCGACTGCTCGACCAGAGCGCCGCCGACGGATGGACGGTCCTGGCGGTGGACGCCGGACAGGCCTACCTCCAGCCCTGGCGCGACAAGCTGGAGACGCTGGGACCGGAACGCGCGGCGCGTGTCCTGGCGATCCTGCGACTGGCCGCCGGCGGAACCGACCTTGCGGCCCTGGATGGTCTCGGCGTGGACGTGAGCCCCGGCCCGGCCGCCCGACCGCCGCGGCTGCCCTGGGGGGAATCCCGCAACGGCTCATCAACGACACTGCGGCTCGAATGGCGCCCCGGCGACTGTTCGGACCTGCGCACGATCCTGGAGACGCGCGGTCGCGGTCGAGGCGGCGCCGGAGAGACCTGGCGTGTGGACGACGGTCCCGACGGCGAGGTGCGCATCGCCTCCTCGCGCCGGGCGGGACGTCTGTTCCTGAGACCGCTGCCGTCCCGTCCCGTGCGCTATCAGCCCGACGAGGTCTTCGTCCCGATCTGGACGCTGGGGGAGGTCCTCGACCTCGACTGATTTTCCGGAACCCGGCGGGAACTCCGTCCCGTCCGGGGGGTATCAGCTCGGGTCATGGTCCCGCCACCCCTGCGAGGAGCCGACATGTACATGATGGACAAGCACTCCGACCCGGGACGACAAGGCCCCGCCGCGTATGCCGACCTGCGCGACGAGGACCTCATCGCTCTCGTGCAGCAGGGACAGAAACGGGCCTACGACGAGCTGGTCCGGCGCTTCAAGGGCCGTCTCTACAGCTTCATCCTGCGGATGGTCGCCGACCCCGTGGAAGCCGAGGAGCTGGCCCAGGACACGTTGATCCGAGCCTACATCCACGCGGACAAGTACCGCGAGATCGCCCGCTTCTCCACGTGGCTGTTCACCATCGCGACCAACCTCGTCCGCAACCGGGTCCGCAAGCGCAAGCGCACGCCGCGCATGCTGCACCTGGATCCCGCGCCGATCAGCGACGACGACATCCCGCTGGATCCCCCGGATCCCCATGCCGACCCGACCCTGGGTCTGGAAGGGCGCGAGCTGGGAGAGCTGATGGCCGAGGCCACGGCCGCCATCCCGGAGAAGTACCGCGTGCCCTTCCTGCTGCGCGAGGTCGAGCAGATGACCTACGAGGAGATCCAGCAGGTGACGGGGCTGAAGCTGGGCACGGTCCGCTCGCGCATCAACCGCGCGCGCAACCGCTTCCGCGCCAACATCAAGCCCCTGCTCAAGAACGAAGCCCTGCTGGCCGAGCTGGAACAGCTCGAGGCCCAGATGAACGAGGGTAAGGAGAACTGACAGCGTCCCGGAGGACATCGATGCTCTGTTACTCGGCGAGAAAACTGATCAACCAGGAAATGGACGGACGGCTGCCCGACCGCAAGGTGCGGCCGCTCGCGGAACACGTGGACCGCTGCGCGAAGTGCGCCGCCTTCCGCGACGAGCTGGACACGGGGCGCCGCCTGCTGCGCGCCACCGCCGACGAGCCGTCGGAGTCCTTCGAGTGGACGTTGCAGCTGAAGCTGAACCGGGCCCTGCAGGAGGCGGCCGCCACCTCGACGGTGCCCTGGGAGGCGGAGCCGTCCGGCGGGGGCGCGCTCGCCTGGGTGCGGAGCTTCGCCGTCTCGTCCCTGGCCGGTGTGGCCGTCGCGGCGGCCCTGGCCATCTGGTTGCTGCCTCGCGACGGCGCGGCGCCGACGAATCCCGGTCTCGGCCCGTTGGTCGAGGCGGGCGAGACCGTCTCGCCGGTGACCCTTTCGGCCGGCGATACCGACCGCCGCTCCCTGACCCGACCGCGCTACCGTGCCGGGATGACGGGCGCCGACGGTCTGGGACGCACCGTGAGCGGCGCCCGCAGCACGTCCCCCAACCTGCTGGACCGCTCGGGCTGGGTGCCCACCTGGAGCGGCGCCGACATGGAGGACCTCAACGTCATCTCCTCGCTCCGCGACCAGAACCGCTACCTCCAGATCCAGATCCATCAGCTCCAGAGCGACAAGGCGAGACTTGAGGCATTGCTTGCCGACCACGAAATCAACTATCTTGAGTCTGACGACGGCGAGGAGAATCGTTGATCCCAGACTCGGAGTGATCCTCATGTCCATGGTTACACGTGCCGTCGCGATCCTCGGGACGGCACTCGTCTTTCTGGGCGTCGTCGCCGGCTGCACCGGCGAGGCGCGCGACAGCATCATCTCAGCGGTGGGTTCCTACGGCGACATCGCCGTGGTCCTGTCGGATCCCCAGCTCGAAGCGCCCCTGGCGGGCTTCCGCGAAGCCCTGGCGCCTTCGCACGCCTTCGTGCTCAAGGAAGAGGCCGAGTACCGCTTCCAGAACTTCGATCAGAGGCGCTGGAAGGACGGCCGCAACTTCCGCAACCTCCTGTTCGTCTGTCGGTGGGGCTCCGGCGGCCCCCTGCAGTCGGCGGTGGAGGACCTGTTGCCGAAGGAGCGCCTGCAGTCCCTGCTGGCCGGCCGCGGCGGCGTTGTCACGGTCCGCGACCCGTATTTCCGCAACCAGGTCGCCATGGTGGCCGTCGCACGCAATCCCAACGATCTGGTCCGCGCCCTGAACGGCCAGGCGCCGGCCCTGCGCGAGACCCTGGCCCGGGACGTGGATCGTCGTATCCTGGCGGACAACCGTCGCCAGGGGCTGCTGCCCGGGGTGGCCATGAGCGCCTGGCGCCGCTTCGGTTTCGCTGTCGAGCTGCCCGACGTTTTCCGCGAGAACCAGACCCGCCCGGACGGCTTCCCCGGCGTGGAGTGGATCCGCACCGACGGCGACACCCGCGGTCTGACGGTCTCGTGGGAGGAGACGGACGATCCCGCGGCCCTCCTGAGGGACCGCGAGGCCCTGGCCGGGATGCGCGCCCGGCTCGGCGAGACGCTGCACAGCGAGACCCTCGATCCCGACAGCTTCCTCTGGACCGACGAGACGGTCGCCGGCCGGGATGGGGTCAAGCTGGCCGGCAACTGGAGCAGTCGCCGCGTGGGCGCCGGCGGACCCTTCTGGTGCTACTTCCTGGCCGCTCCCGAACACGGCCGGGTCTATTGCTTCGACCTGCTCGTCTATGCCCCCAACAGGGACAAGATGGACCACTTCCGGCGCCTGAGGGCGCTGCTGGAGTCCGTCTCCTTCACGGAGCCGCCGAGCCGATGAGACGGCCGGTGGATCGCGTCGCGGCGTCGGCCGCCCTGCTCGTCCTGGTCGTTGCGCTGGCCTGCTCCGCGCCGGCCGGGGCCGAGACCGATCCCCGCGTCCTGGTGCTGCGCTGGCAGGGCGCGGTGGGGCCCATCTCCGCCGAGTACCTCGCCGAGGGCCTGCAACGCGCCGATGCGGAGCGGGCGAGCCTGCTGGTGCTGACCCTCGACACGCCGGGCGGCCTGGACACCGCCATGCGCGACATGGTCCAGGGCATCCTGGCCGCGGAGACGCCGGTCGCCGTCTACGTCGCGCCCGACGGGGCCCGTGCCGCCTCGGCGGGCGTCTTCCTGCTGGCGGCGGCGGACGTGGCGGCCATGGCGCCCGCCACCAACGCCGGCGCCGCCCACCCGGTGAACCTGGGCGGGCAGATGGACGAGGTCATGGCCGACAAGGTGACCAACGACGCCGTGGCCTACCTGGAAAGCCTGGTCGCCGGTCGCGGCCGCCCGACCGGGTGGTGCGCCGGCGTGGTGCGGGAGAGCGTCTCGGTGCCGGCGGACAGCGCCCTGGTCGTGGGCATGATCGACGTGGTGGCCGCCGACCTGGACGAACTGGTGGGCTGGTGCGACGGGCGCACGCCCGCCGGCGGGGGAGAGGCGATCCGCACGGACGGCGCCTGGATCGTCGAGATGCCGCCGAGCTGGCGCCAGAAGTTCCTGCGGGCGATCACCGACCCGAGTCTGGCCTACATCTTCCTGATGCTCGGCGTGTACGGCCTCTTCTTCGAGCTGAGCCGCCCCGGCGCGATCCTGCCCGGGGTCGTGGGCGTGCTGGGCCTGCTGCTGGCGGTCCTGGCCTTCCAGGGGTTGCCCGTCAACTACGTGGGCGTGGCCCTGCTGGTGCTGGGGATCCTGCTGCTGCTGCTGGAGATCAAGGTGACCAGTTTCGGAGCGCTGACCGTGGGCGGCGCGGCGGCCCTGTTGCTGGGATCGGTGCTGCTGTTCGAGCACGCCGGTCCCGTGGGGCGTCTGTCCCTGAAGCTGATCCTGCCGGTGGTGCTGTTCACGGTGCTGTTGTTCCTGGGGATCGTCGGACTGGGCCTGAAGGCCCAGCGCCGCACCCCGACCACCGGCGTCCATGCCCTGGTGGGGCGCTCCGGCCTCGTCCTGCGACTGGACGATGCGGACGCCGACCGCGCCCCGGCGGGCGTGATCGAGATCTTCGGCGAATACTGGTCCTTCGACGCCGACGTCCCCGTCGCCGTCGGCGACCGCGTGAAGGTCGTGGCCTGCGCCGAGGGGCGCGTCACCGTCGTCATCGACGACACCCCGGGAGGTTGACATGCCGTTCCTGACGCTGTCGGTGGGACCGATCATCATCCTGGTGCTGGTCATCCTGGCCAACGCCATCCGCATCCTGCGCGAATACGAGCGGGCCGTGGTGTTTCGTCTCGGCCGGTTGTCGGGGGTCAAGGGGCCCGGCCTGATCCTGCTGATCCCGATCATCGATCGCATGGTCAAGGTCAGCCTGCGGGTGATCCCCATGGACGTCCCGCCCCAGGACGTGATCACCCGGGACAACGTCTCGGTCAAGGTGAACGCGGTGATCTACTTCCGGGTGGTGGACCCGGACAAGGCCGTGGTCAACGTGGAGGACTATCTCTTCGCGACCAGCCAGGTGGCCCAGACCACCCTGCGCAGCGTGATCGGCAAGGTGGAGATGGACGATCTGCTCTCCAGGCGGGACGAGCTCAACCTCCAGATCCAGGACATCATCGACAAGCAGACCGATCCCTGGGGCATCAAGGTGAGCACCGTGGAGATCAAGGACGTGGACCTGCCCGTGGAGATGCGCCGCGCCATGGCCCGCCAGGCCGAGGCCGAGCGCGAGCGCCGCGCCAAGGTCATCCACGCCGACGGCGAGCTCCAGGCCAGCCGCAAGCTCTCCGAGGCCGCCTCGGTGATCTCCCGGGACCCGGCCGCCATCCAGCTGCGCTATCTGCAGACCGTGACCGAGGTGGCCCGCGAGAACAACTCCACCACGATCTTCCCCATACCTGTCGATATCATCAATCATCTGCTGAAGCGGAAGCCCGAGGAGTGAGCCCATGCGTCTTCACCGTCACGACCGTCGCCCCGTCATCGTCATCCTGACCCTGCTGCTGATGCTGGGCGTCGCGGGCCGGTCCGACGCCTCGCCCGCGGACGCCCGCGTGGTGACGCCCGCCGACCGGACGCCGTCCGTGACGCCGGAACCGCAGCCGGCGGACGCCTCCTGGCAATTCCGGGTCGGGACCGGGTTCAGCGCCGGCGGCGACCTGTTCCAGGTCAAGAGCGACGCCACCGAGACATGGACGGCCCCGGTCGCCGCGACCGACTTCTCCGCCCGCCGCTTCACGGCGACCCTGGACGAGAGCGTGCTGATCTCGGCGGGGCTGGCCCGGCGACTGACCTCGCGCGGCTGGCTGCAACTGGACTTCACGTGGACCGAGATGAACGTGACGGCCCTCGCGCTGAGCGGCCAGGTGGTCGACCTCGTGCCCTACGACGTGCTGACCTTCACGCGCCTGGGGCTCGCCTGGGAGCAGCGCCTTCTGGACACGCCGCTGGCTCCATACGTCAGGGGAGGGGTGACGTGGCTCGACCTGAGCGCCAAGTCCGACGCCCTGACCCAGTCCGGTCTGGCGCCGACCGTCGGCGTGGGCGCCGTGTGGCGCATGCAGGGCGCGTGGGCCGTCCGGGCTGAGCTGACGGATACCATCACACAGCTCGAGTCCGACGGCGTCACGGCCGTGGACTGGCCGGAGGCCGCCACGTACACGGAGCGCGGTCCCCAGCATCTGATCGGCATTGATGTGGGATTGGTGGTCTCTTTCTGATCGATACGAATCTGTAAAAACGACAAAAACATGCACGTATCGTCAGGGCGTGCGTGATTAATGCCATGTCTGAGATGTGTCGCATATTGCGTTATGTTGCAGTGTGTTGCGGCGCACGGAATTCGGCTTGTCGTTTCGAGTGCAGATATTCGAGTTGCGAAGACGGCCCCCATGCGTATAATTGCATGCTTGTCTGCGACCTCTACGATTCCACCGACTTATCCACAGGGAGTGTATCCGCATGGGTAACGTGATCGCCGTCGTGAACCACAAGGGCGGGGCGGGCAAGACCACCACGGCTCTCAATCTCGCCGCCGGGCTCACTCGCTACAGCGACATCACGTCTTCCTGTCTGGTCATCGACATGGACCCCCACGGTTGCGCCACCTCGACGCTGCTGGGCAAGCCCGACGGGGAGCCGCCCGCGCGGTCGGTCTTCGACGTGCTGCGCCGGGCCATCACGCCCCAGGACGGCATCACGTCCACCGTCTTCGACGAGAACATCGACGTGATCCCCGCCAGCCCCTCCCTGGAGAGCATCTCCCGCACACAGATCACCGATCGGCTGCTCAAGGTGACCCAGGGGCTGTCCTCGTCCTACGGCTGGATCATCATCGACACGCCGCCCAACCTGGGTATCCTCACCCAGAACGCGCTGGTGGCCTCCGACTACGTCCTGATCCCCTCGCCCTGCACCGGGCTGGCCGTGCCGACCCTGGGACAGCTGCGCCAGGCCATCGAGAAGATCCAGGAGCGCCAGAACATCTGGCTGCAGGTGATGGGCGTGCTGGTCAACATGAAGGACGGGCGGACGGAGCTGCAGAAGCACGTCATCAAGCAGATGCGTTCCGAGTTCAAGAACGCGGTCTTCAAGACCATGATCACGAACAACATCAAGATCGAAGAGGCTCCGTCCCACTTCAAGAGCATCTTCAGCTACGACTCGGGCTGCCTGGGCGCGTCCCTGTTCCGCGACTGGATCAAGGGCGAGTTCCAACGTCGCCACAAGCTGCTGGAGAAGAAGAAGGGGGACAAGATGGAGGCCCTGAACCAGGCCGCGCTGGACGCTCAGAAGAGCTAGCCGCGGACGAAGGGGTTCGTCCGCTTCTCCTCGCCGACCGTCGTTTCCGGACCGTGCCCCGAATGGAGCACGGTCTTTTCGTCCAGGCCGTAGACGTGGCGCCGGATGCTGTCGGCCAGCGTGTCGAAGTCGCCGCCGGGCAGGTCGGTGCGGCCGATGGAGCCCGCGAAGATCACGTCGCCCACCAGGGCGGCCTCCCCGCAGTACCAGATCACGTGACCGGGGCTGTGTCCGGGCGCATGGGCCCAGGTCAGCTCGCCGTCGGCGAAGGGCAGGCGGCCGTTCCCGGCGTCCGGCAGGGTCTCCACGCGCGGCGACGTCACGGACGGGAAGCCGTAGAAGGCGCGCGAGTCGTTGAGGCGCTCGACCAGGGGACGCTCGTCGGGGTGGATCAGCAGGGGCAGGTCGTGTTCCGCCTGGATCTCCGCGGCCGCCGAGATGTGGTCGAAATGGCCGTGGGTGGCGAGCAGGCCGGTCAGGCGGCAGCCGCTGGCGTCCACCGCGTCGAGCAGCACGTCGGCGTCGTCGCCGGGATCCACCAGCACCGCCTCGCCGGCCGAGGGCGACGCCAGCAGGTAGGCGTTCATCATCAGGGGACCGACGGTCAGCCGGGTGAGGGTCCAGTCGCCGTGTGCGAGGTCGGGCAGGGGCATGACGGTCCCGGTGGGTAGGGGGAGGGGCCGGCTCGTCGCCGGCCCCCGGGCGAAGCGGTCTAGCGGTCGTCCAGCGAGACGTCCTCGTAGTACTCCCGGCCCAGATGGGTGATGAGCTCCTCGCCCATCAGCCAGCGCAGGGTGTTCTTCAGCTTCTTCTGCTGGATGAAGAGGTCGTGCTCGGCGTACAGCCCCTCGGGCGTGACCGGACTCTTCAGGTAGAAGGACAGCCATTCCTGGATGCCCGACATCCCGGCCCGCTTGGCCAGGTCGAGGAACAGGGCCAGGTCCAGCACGATGGGCGCGGCCAGGATCGAGTCGCGGCAGAGGAAGTCCACCTTGATCTGCATGGGCAGCCCGAGCCAGCCGAAGATGTCGATGTTGTCCCAGCCCTCCTTGTTGTCCCCGCGGGGCGGATAGTAGTTGATCCGCACCTTGTGGTAGAGGTCGCCGTAGAGGTCGGGATAGAGCTCCGGCTGCAGGATGGTGTCCAGCACGCTGAGCTTGGACTCCTCCTTGGTCTTGAAGCTCTCGGGATCGTCGAGCACCTCGCCGTCGCGGTTGCCCAGGATGTTGGTGGAGAACCAGCCGCTCATGCCCAGCAGACGGGCCTTGAAGCCGGGGGCGAGGATGGTCTTCATCAGGGTCTGGCCCGTCTTGAAGTCCTTGCCCATGGTCGGGGTGCCGGTCTCCATGGAGAGCTGCTCGAGGGCCGGGAAGTCGGCGCTCAGGTTCGGGGCGCCGTTGGCGTAGGGCACGCCCATCTTGATGGCCGCGTAGGCGTAGATCATCGACGGCGCGATGTCGGGATGGTTGTTGCGCAGCCCCTCCTCGAAGGCCTCCACCGTCTGGTGCACCTCCGAGGGCTTCATGAAGATCTCGGTGGAACCGCACCAGACCATCACGAGGCGGTCGCAGCCGCGCTCCTTCTTGAAGGTCTCCATGTCGGCCATGAGCTGCTCGGCCAGTTCCATCTTGTTGGCGCCCTGCTTGACGTGGGTGCCCTCGAGCTTCTTCACGTAGTAGTTGTCGAAGACGGCGGCCATGGGCTTGATGGCCCGCAGCTCGTCCTCCATCTCGTCGAGGAGATCCTTGGGCAGCACGCCCGCGGTGACGGATGCCTCGTAGATGTCGTCCTCGAAGATGTCCCAGCCGCCGAACTCGATCTCGTCGAGCTCGGTCAGGGGGACGAAGTTCTTGATGAGCGGCTGACGGTTGTCCGTGCGCTTGCCCAGGCGGATGTGCCCCATCTGGGTGAGGCTGCCGATGGGCAGTCGCAGGCCCTTGCGCACCGCGATGACTCCGGCCATGAAGGTCGAGGACACGGCGCCCATGCCAGGCGTGAGAATGCCGAGCTTGCCTTGCGCGGGCTTGACGTCCAGGCCAGTGGTCATGTCTAGCTCCTCTCTTGTTGCGATCAGCGGATCGCGTCGGCGGTGGGCCGCTGGTGGCGTTGTTCGAATCTGACATCCGGCGGGGACAGGGGCCCGCGCCGGCACAGGTGTCGGGGTCGATCCGTCTCGGACGAATAAACCCCATCTCCGTCTCAACGCAAGCCCTTTTATGTTCGTTCGGGGCGTCCGGGACGGTGTTCCGAAAATCTCTTAGGTCACGCGGGGGATTCTGGTATAATATTGGCTCCAAGAGCAAGGACCGTTTTGCCGAATCCGACCCAGCAGCTAGGAGCTGCCTTTTCTTTGCCGTCGACCCGGCTCCGCGCCGGGAACCCGTCACAAGGAGACATCGCCCCATGAGCCGTCCCGACATGGTTCCCTTCCTGGATCTCAAGGCCCAGGTCGCGCCCCTGCGCGCCGAGCTGGACGCCGTCATCGCCGACGTGGTCGACAACACGGCCTTCATCCTCGGAGAGCGGCTGTCGCAGTTCGAGAACGCGTTCGCGGCCTTCTGCAACTGCCGCGAGGCGGTGGGCGTCGATTCGGGCACCCAGGCTCTGCACCTGATCCTGCGCGCCCTGGGCGTCGGGCCCGGCGACGAGGTCGTCACGGCGCCCAACACGTTCATCGCCACGGTGGAGGCCATCGCCTACACGGGCGCGACGCCGGTCTTCGCCGACGTGGATCCCGACACCTGGCTCATGTCCCCGGACCGGCTCGCCGCCGCGATCACGCCCCGCACCAAGGCCGTCATTCCGGTCCACCTCTTCGGGCACGTGGTCCCCTGGGACGAGCTGGCCGCCGTGGCGGGGGACATCCCCCTGATCGAGGACGCCTGCCAGGCCCACGGCGCCTACTACAAGGGACGCCGCACCGGCACCCTGGGCAAGGCGGCGGCCTTCAGCTTCTATCCGGGCAAGAACCTCGGCGCCTTCGGCGACGGCGGCATCGTGACCTCGGACGACGCGGACATGTGCGAGCTGCTGCGCAGCCTGCGCCACCACGGCCAGGGCAGCAAGAACCTCCACGACCACATCGGCTACACGGGACGTCTGGACGCGTTGCAGGCCGTCGTCCTGGGCGTGAAGCTGCCGCATCTCGACGACTGGAACGCCCGGCGGCGCGAGCTCGCGAACCACTACCGCGAGCGCCTCGCGGGATCCTACCGCATGCCGGAGATCCTGCCCGACACCGAGCCGGTCCATCACCTGTTCCCGATCCAGAGTTCCGAGGCCGAGGCGCTGATCGCCCGTCTGAAGGACAACAAGGTGTTCTGCGGACGTCACTACCCGGTCGCCTGCCACCTGCAGCCGGCCGTGAAGCCGCTGCTGGCGAGCGACGTTTCGCATCCCGTGTCCGAGGAGCTGTGTGAAAATATCGTTTCCTTGCCGATTTTTGCAGAAATGACTCACGAAATGGTGGACTTGGTCTGCGATCTTCTGCTATAATTCTTTGAGGGTCGTGAGCAATTGGGCTTCGATCCAGGGGGCACGAGCTGCGAAAGGAGCTCGATGGCAACAAGCTAACGCGTTTCCAAATGCTGCATCACTCTGGTCTTGCAGAGGGAGAACCACACAATGAAGGAAGACGCGGTGGCTTACTCGGCTGTTGCCGAAGAGGCGGTCTCCACGGGACCGACTCTTTACCTCGTAGCCGATACGTCACGATCTGCCGGTTTCCGCGGTAAATTCAAACGTCTGATGGATATGCTGCTGTCCGGGCTCGCGTTGCTCGCGTTGTCCCCGATGCTGGCCGTCATCGCCATCCTCGTCAAGAGATCCAGTCCGGGACCGGTGCTCTTCGTGCAGGAGCGCATCGGCAAGAACGGCGTGCCCTTCCCGTTCATGAAGTTCCGGACCATGGTCCACAACAGCGACGACGCGATCCACCGCCAGTTCGCGGCGATGTTCATCAACGGGAGCGAGCAGAAGAAGACCCAGGACAACGTCTTCAAGATCACCGACGACCCCCGGGTGACCCGGATCGGCGCCTGGCTGCGTCGGACCTCCCTGGACGAGCTGCCCCAGCTGCTCAACATCATGCGGGGAGAGATGAGCCTGGTCGGCCCGCGGCCGCCCATCGCCTACGAGCTGGACCACTACCAGCCCTGGCACCATGAGCGCCTGCGCGTCACGCCCGGCCTGACGGGTCTCTGGCAGGTGAGCGGGCGGAGCAACGTGCCCTTCGAGGAGATGGTCCGCCTGGACATCCACTACATCAACACCTGGTCGCTGCGCCGGGACGCCGAGATCATCGCCAAGACGGTTCCGGTGGTGCTGAAGGGGACCGGCGGCTACTAGCGCAACGCCGAAGCCGAGATAACGCTCAAGCCGAAGCGGCTCGCAACGAAAGAAACAACAGGCCGGCTTGTGCAATGGCACCGGCCGGCTTTACTTTGTCCGATCGCTCTGAGGTAGGTCCGAACGGAGGAGTTGGTGATGCTGAGGATGGCTGCCGTCGGTTGCGGCTACTGGGGCCCGAACCTGATCCGGAATTTCAACGCCAATCCCGAAGTGGATCTGGTCACCATCTGCGACCTGGACGAGAAGCGCCGCCAGCACATGGCGGGCCTCTATCCGCACGCCACGGTGACGGATGATTTCGACACCATCGTCGGCGACGACTCCATCGACGCCGTGCTCGTCGCCACGCCCACCTCGACCCACTTCCCCCTGGGCAAGGCCGTGCTCGAGAGCGGCAAGCACCTGTTCATCGAGAAGCCCATGGCCGCCAGCGCCGAGGAGTGCCGCCAGCTCAAGGAGATCGCCGACGCCAAGGGGCTGCAGCTGATGGTCGGCCACATCTTCCTGTTCGTGCCCGCTGTGCGCATGATCCGTCAGCTGATGCTCGACGGCGAGCTGGGCGACATCTACTACGTCAACATCACGCGCGTGAACCTGGGCATCTTCCAGAAGGACGTGAACGTGGTGTGGGACCTGGTGCCCCACGACGTGGCCATGCTCAACTACCTCTTCGATTCCGCGCCGACGCGCGTTTCGGCCACCGGCCAGTGCTTCGTGCAGCGCGACAAGGGCCTCGAGGACGTGGCCTTCGTGACGCTCGAGTACCCCAGCGGCCAGGTGGCCCACCTGCACGTGAGCTGGCTCGATCCCAACAAGATCCGCGAGGCGACCTTCGTCGGCAGCAAGAAGATGGTGGTCTACGACGACGTGGCCATGACCGACAAGATCAAGATCTACGACAAGGGCGTGGACGTCATGCCGCACTACGACGGCTTCGGCGAGTTCCATCTGGCCTACCGTCACGGCGATATCCTGATCCCGAAGATCGACCAGGTGGAGCCGCTGAAGGTGGAGACCGGACACTTCGTGGACTGCATCGAGGGCCGCGCCAAGAACCTGAGCAACGGCGCACTGGGCCTGCAGGTGGTCGAGGTCCTCGAGAAGGCCTGTCTGTCCATCAAGCAGGGCGGCGTGCCCCAGGACCTGGTCTTCACCGCGGTCTGACGACGATAGCAGCCGGGGGAGACGCGTGAGCGAGCAGCCGATTCGCGTGGCCATGATCGGCCAGAAGGGCTATCCCCCGGTCCACGGCGGCATCGAGAAGCACGTGGCCGAGCTGGCGGCGCGTCTGGCGCCCGCCGGCATCGAGATCACCCTCTACAGCCGACCCCACTACAGCGACGCGGACGGTCCCACCGAGATGCCGGGGGTGACCGTCCGGCGTCTGGCCAGCGTGCCCACCAAGCATCTGGACGCCATCACCCACACGATCGCCTGCACCGCCGACGCGGTGCGTCGCGGCCACGACATCCTGCACTACCACGCCCTCGGCCCGGGGCTGCTCTCCGGCCTGCCGCGCGTGCTGGGGCGCCGCACGGTGGTCACCGTCCACGGGCTCGACTGGCAGCGCGAGAAGTGGGGGCGCTTCGCCGCCGGCGTCCTGCGGATGGGCGAGTTCGCGAGCGCGCGCCTGCCCGACCGCACCATCGTGGTGTCGAAGGCCCTGGCCGAGCACTTCCGTACGCGGCACGGGGTGGAGACGGTCTGCATCCCCAACGGGATCACCGAGCCGAGACGCCGGCCGCCGCGGCTGATGGGCGAGCTCGGCGTGACGTCTCCCTACCTGCTCTTCGTCGGTCGGCTGGTGCCGGAGAAGGGTTGCCACCTGCTGCTGGAAGCCTACGCGGCGTTGCCGGCGGCCCTGCGCGAGCGCGTCAAGCTGGTGATCGCCGGCGATGCGGGTTTCACCGAGGGGTACGTCCGCCGGCTGCGCGAGTCCGCGGGGCCGGGGGTCGTGTTCACCGGCTTCGTCCACGGCGAGGTGCTCGACGAGCTCTACACCAACGCCGAGCTGGTGGTGCTGCCCTCGACGCTGGAGGGCCTGTCGATCGCCCTGCTGGAGGGCATGAGCTACGGACGGTGCTGCCTGGTCAGCGACATACCGCCCAACCTGGAGGCCGGCGCCGACTGCGCGCCGTTCTTCCCCTCGGGGGATGCCGTGGCCCTGACCGCCCGCCTGGCCGAATTGCTGGACGATGACGCGGCCCGCGCCCGCTTCGGCGAGGCGGCCCGGCGTCGGGTGCTTGACCGATATTCCTGGGAGCTCGCGGCCGAGAAGACCCTCGCCGTGTACCGGGAGTTGGGGCGGCGCTGATTTTCCGGTTTGACATTCGGGCTTGCTGGCGTATTATTTCCAGTCCCGAACGATGATTGCGATGCGGGAATAGCTCAGCTGGTAGAGCACCACCTTGCCAAGGTGGATGTCGCGGGTTCGAGTCCCGTTTCCCGCTCCAGATAAGGGACGTCCGATCGACGGACGTCCCTTTTCTCTTCGGCCGCTTCGGGGCCGACGGAGCGCCGGGGGGCCTTGACAGACGGGGTCTCGCACATCATCCTATTGATTGCCGGGGGCGGCATAGCCAAGTGGTAAGGCGACGGTCTGCAAAACCGTTATTCCCCGGTTCGAGTCCGGGTGCCGCCTCCAGCTCTTCCCCGCATATCCGACGCCGGCGACCGCCGGCGTTTTCCATGTCTATACCTCGCGCCGAATCGGCCGAAACCCTGTTCGGGGCCGGACGTTGACACGCGATGTCGCCCGGTCCATGATCCCATCGCCGCCGGGATGGCGAAATTGGTAGACGCAAGGGACTTAAAATCCCTCGGAGCGTTGCTCCGTGCCGGTTCGATTCCGGCTCCCGGCACCAGTTCGGGCCCTGTCCGCCTCAGCGGCCGGGGCCGCTCCTTCATCTCGGGAGAGGTGTCTCCGTGCGCCTGGCGTTCCTGTCCATCGGCCGACACATCCACACCGAACGCTGGATCCTCTGGTTCGCCGAGCGCGGACACGACTGCCATCTGCTGACGGTCCAGCCGGGCGAGGTGCCCGGCGTCGAGGTGCACGACATCCGCGCCGGGTTCGGGCCCAAGCCCCTGCGCTACGCCTGCTCCCTGCGGCGCGTGAAGCGGATCCTGGGCGACCTGCGCCCCGACCTGCTCAACACGCACTTCCTGACCGGCTACGGCTACTGGGGGCACTTCAGCGGGGTGCATCCCAACGTGCTGACGGTGTGGGGGGACGACGTCTACGTCACGCCCCACGAGTCGGGCCTGAAGAACTGGCTGGCCCGCAAGGCCCTCGGCTCGTGCGACGCGCTGACGGGCGACTCCACCGACATCCTCGCCGCCGCGGCGGCGCTGGGCGCCCGCCCGGAGCGGGCTTACCGCGTGCTGTGGGGGGTCGACTTCGACGTCTTCCGCCCGCGCGACGCCTCGGCCTGGCGGCGGGAGCTGGGCTTCGCCGACGAACATCTGCTCTACTTCTCGCCCCGCTCCTTCACCCAGCCCTACTACAACATCGACACGGTGATCGAGGCCGCGGCGACCGTGAAGGCGCGGGAGCCCCGGGCCCGTTTCCTCTTCTCGGGCTACGAGGGGGATCCGGCGCCGTTCTGGGCGCTGGCCGAGCGCGCCGGCATCGCCGACGTGTCGAAGTTCCTGGGCCGGATTCCCCACGACGAGTTCGCCGTGGCCCTGAGCGCCGCCGACGTCTTCATCTCGGTGCCCTCGGTCGACGCCACGGCGGTGAGCCTGCTGGAGGCCATGTCCTGCGGGACGGCGATCGTCGTTTCCGACCTGCCGTCGTCGGTCGAGTGGATCCGCGACGGCGAGTCCGGCCTGGTGGTCGCCCCCCGCGATCCGGCCGGCCTGGCCGCGGCGCTGCTGCGGTATGCCGGGGACGCCGAGCTCCGCCGCACCTGCGGCGAGCGCGCCCGGGCCGAGGCCCTGGACGTGGCGGGATTCGACGCCAACATGGAGCACATGGACGCGATCTTCCGGCGCCTGGTCGACGGTCGCGGCGAGTGGCCGCGGTCGGTCGCCCTGCCGCAGCTGCGGGGGGAGGGGGCCGCGTCGTGACACCGCGCCTGAGCGTCGTCATCCCCACGCACGACAAGCTGCCCCAGCTGCAGCGCACGCTCGCGGCCCTGCAGCTGCAGGATCTGCCCACGGAGCAGTGGGAGGTCGTGGTCGTGGACGACGGCTGCAGCGACGGCACCGGCGCCTGGCTCACCGAGGAGGCGCCGCGCTGGGACGGGCGCCTGCGCGTGGCGTCGCCGGGGAGGAACCTGGGGCGCGCCCGGGCCCGCACCCTGGGCGGGAACGAGGCCGCCGGCGAGTGGATCCTCTTCCTGGACGACGACATCCTGGCGCCGCCCGGGCTGCTCGCGGCCCATCTGGAGATCCTCTCGGCCGAGCGGGGCTGCGGCGTGATCGGTCTGGTGCGGACCGAGCCCCAGCTGGTGGACGCACCGCATTTCCACTACATCGACACGCGGGGCGCGGCCAAGATCCGCGGCGACCGCGTGCCGGCGCGCTATCTGGTGACCCAGAACACCTCGATTCCGCGGGCGCATTTCCTGGACATCGGCGGCTTCGACGCGGCCTTCGCCGCCTACGGCTTCGAGGACATGGATCTGGGCTTCCGTCTCGAGGACACCTGCGGCACGGTGTTTCGTCCCATGAGGTCGCCGATTCCCCTGCACGTCCATCATCACGACCTCGACGCCTGGCTGGACAAGAAGCGCGAGTGCGGTCACGGTCCCCTGCAGCGCATCGCCGAGACCCACCCCGGCCGCCTGAGGGAGATGGGGCTGCACCTGGTGCTGGAGCCTCCCGGGGCGCCGAAGCCCTCGCCACTGGTCCGTCTGCTCCGTCGCCTCGCCCGCTCGCCCCTGGCCGCCGGGCTGCGCGGTCTCGTCCGTCGCTGGCCTACGACGGCCGAATCGCGTCCGCGCTGGGCCGCCCTTCACGCCAGGACGCTCGACCTGCTGGTGCTGGCCGCCTACTGTCAGGGCGTGACAGACGGTGTGTCAGGGCGTGTCGCGGACTGACATGAGGGGTGACAGGATGGCGCTATTGTGGCAGCCTTGTCGCAGCCCATCATCTTCACGTATTACAGACTCAGCGTAACACTCGATAATATAACAAGATAACTATTCTGCGTTCGCGCGGTAATCTGGCACGCCCCTTGTAAACGGGTGGGCGGAATCAAGCGACATACCATCCCAATGCGTCGAAAAGGGAGAGATAGGACATGGGCAAGATCGTCGGTATCGACCTGGGCACCACCAACAGCGTCGTCAGCATCATGGAGGGTGGCGAGGCCAAGGTCATCGTGAATAAAGAGGGCAACCGCACGACTCCGTCGGTGGTGGCGTGGAACAAGAACGACGAGCGGCTGGTGGGCCTGCTGGCCAAGCGTCAGGCCGTGACCAACCCCGAGAACACCGTCTACTCGATCAAGCGGTTCATGGGGCGCAAGCACGCCGAGGTGGCCAACGAGATCAGCGAGGTGCCCTACGAGGTGATCGCCGGTCCCAACGGCGACGCGCGGGTCAAGACCGTGGCCGGCGAGTTCGCGCCGCCCGAGATCTCCGCCATCATCCTGCAGGCGCTCAAGCAGACCGCCGAGGAATATCTGGGCGAGGAGGTCACCGAGGCCGTCATCACGGTGCCCGCCTACTTCAACGACAGTCAGCGCCAGGCCACCAAGGATGCGGGCAAGATCGCGGGCCTCGAGGTCAAGCGCATCATCAACGAGCCCACCGCGGCGGCCCTGGCCTACGGCCTGGACCGCAAGAAGGACGAGACCATCGCCGTGTTCGACCTGGGCGGCGGCACCTTCGACATCTCCATCCTGGAGATCGGCGACGACGTGTTCTCCGTGCTGGCCACCAACGGCGACACCCATCTGGGCGGCGACGACTTCGACCAGGTCATCGTCGACCACCTGGTGGACACCTTCCTCAAGGACGAGGGCATCGACCTGAGCAAGGACGCCATGGCCCTGCAGCGCCTGAAGGAGGCCGCCGAGCGCGCCAAGTGCGAGCTGAGCTCCTCCGGTCAGACCGACATCAACCTGCCCTTCATCACCGCCGACAGCAGCGGGCCCAAGCACCTGACCCTGACCCTGACCCGCGCCAAGTACGAGTCGCTGGTCGAGGGCCTGGTCGAGCGCACCGCGGCGCCCTGCCTGGCCTGCCTGAAGGACGCGGGCCTGAGCGCCGGCGACATCGACGAGGTCATCCTGGTGGGCGGCTCCACCCGCATGCCCGCGGTGGTCGAGAAGGTCAAGTCCATCTTCGGCAAGGAGCCCAACAAGACCGTGAATCCCGACGAGGTCGTGGCCATGGGCGCGGCGATCCAGGGCGGCGTCCTGGGCGGCGAGGACCTGGGCGTGGTGCTGCTGGACGTGACGCCCCTGACCCTGGGCATCGAGACCCTCGGCGGCGTGCGCACGGCCCTGATCGAGCGCAACACCACCATCCCCACCAAGAAGAGCCAGATCTTCTCCACCGCGGCCGACAACCAGGACACCGTGGAGATCGTGGTCCTGCAGGGCGAGCGCGAGATGGCCGTGGACAACAAGACCATCGGTCGCTTCCAGCTCACCGGGATCCCGGCCTCGCCGCGCGGCATCCCGCAGATCGAGGTCAGCTTCGACATCGACGCCAACGGCATCCTGTCGGTGAGCGCCGTGGACAAGGCCACCGGCAAGGAGCAGTCCATCAAGATCCAGGCCTCGAGCGGCCTGAGCGACGACGAGATCGACCGCATGGTCACCGACGCGGAATCCCACGCGGAGGAGGACCAGCAGAAGCGCGAGCTCATCGACGCGCGCAACCAGGCCGACAGCGCCGTCCACCAGGTCCGCAAGAGCCTCGAGGAGCTCAAGGACGACGTGGACGACGAGCTCAAGGCCGACGTCGAGACCAAGATCAAGGCGGTGGAGGAGACGTTGCAGTCCGACGATCCCGCCATCATCAAGACGGCGACCGAGGCGCTGATGGGCTCCATGCAGCAGCTCGCCAGCAAGGCCTACGAGAAGGCCTCCGCCGAGAACCCGGCGGGCGATCCGCAGCAGCAGGCCGCCGGCGCCGCCGCCGGGGCCGCCCGGGACGACGACGGGATCGTGGACGCCGACTACGAGGTCAAGGACGACTGATCGGATCGAGCCGGCCAGAGGGAGAGGCGGCGGGGCGAGACGACGACTCGGACCGCCGCCTTTCACATGATACAGGACGGAAGTCATCCGATAATAATTGACTTAATTTGGTCGGTATTGTAGAGTCGAAGCTGGAAAACTGCATTTTCGGGGCGCCGTGAGGCGCCGCTGAAGAGAACAGGGAACACGGAGCGGTCCGATTACGTTGAAACGTGAGGTGTCGCGGACGTAAGAAACCACCGCGAACCGACACGTACGGAACGACCAATCGGGACGGTCGACCAGGAGGGCCCCGTGTACGAGATAGAACTGAGCAGCGACCGACGAGAGGATGCCAGTCTGCAGCACTACCTGCAGACCATCGGCAAGTACAAGCTGCTGACCAAGGAACAGGAGTTCGAGCTGGCGCGGCGGATCCGCGACGGCGACAAGGACGCCCTCGACCGCCTGGTCAACGCCAACCTGCGTTTCGTGGTGAGCGTGGCCAAGAAGTTCCTCAATCAGGGCCTGAGCTACATGGACCTGATCGCCGAGGGGAACATCGGCCTGATCACCGCGGCCAAGCGCTTCGACGAGCGCCGGGAATTCCGGTTCATCTCCTACGCCGTGTGGTGGATCCGGCAGGCCATCCAGAAGGCCATCGCCGAACAGACCAACACGGTGCGTCTGCCCATCAACCGGACGCAGCAGGCGCATCGCATGAAGAAGACGCGCCGCAAGATCGAGCAGGAGCAGGGACGTCCGGCCAAGGACGAGGAAGTGGCCGAGGCCCTGGGCCTGACCCTGCGCAAGATGAACCAGATCCGCAACGCCAGTCGGCCCCTGACCAGCCTGGACGAGAGCGTCTTCGACGACGAGAGCGTCAGCCTGGCCGAGACCCTGACCGATCCCCAGGAGCTGACGCCCGAGGAGTACCTGCTCACCGGGGAGATGCTGGTGGAGATGCGCAAGGCCCTGGGCAAGCTGAACCCGCGGGAGCGCAGCATCATCGTGCGCTACTACGGCCTCGCGGACGAAGAGCCGGCGTCGCTGGAGACCATCGGGCAGGACATCGACCTGAGCCGCGAGCGGGTGCGCCAGATCCGCAACCAGGCGCTCGGCAAGATCCGGCAGACGGTGACCGGCGGGCGGCTGATCGACTATCTCAACTGACATCCGGATGGCTTCCGGACGACTTCGTGTTGGCGGTTGACAGATCGCCCCTTCACGCATAGCTTTCTGTCCGACAGGTGGGAGATTAGCTCAGCTGGCTAGAGTACCTGCTCGACACGCAGGGGGTCACTGGTTCAAGTCCAGTATCTCCCACCAACGAGATCAGAGGATGAGGTGGGTCCCCGGGATTCACCTCATCTTTTTAATCCGCGCCGACGCGCGCGCGCGAGGAGCATGAAGAGATGGCTCAGCTGCAGTTGACCCTGCCCGACGGCAACGCCGTCGCCGTGGACGAGGGCGCCCGCTTCAAGGACGCCGTGGGGGAGATCGGTGCGGGCTTGCTGCGCAACGCCCTGGCCGTCAGCCTGGACGACGTCCACTACTCGCTCGAGGACGAGGTGCCCCGGACCGGCGTCCTCCGGGTCATCACCCGTGGCAGCGACGAGGGTCTCGACACCTTGCGGCATTCCAGCGCCCACCTGCTGGCCTGGGCGGTCCAGGATCTCTTCCCCGGCACCAAGTTCGCCTTCGGTCCCGCGGTGGAGAACGGCTTCTACTACGACTTCGACCGCGACGAGCCCTTCACCGAGGACGACCTCGCGCGCATCGAGGCCCGCATGGTCGAGCTGGCGCGCACCAAGGTCCCGGTGGTCCGCCGCACCCTCGGCGTCGACGAGGCCAAGACCCTCTTCGCCGATCAGCCCTACAAGCTCGAGCAGATCGAGAGCCTCGGCGACGCCGAGCTCTCCGCCTACGAGATGGGCGGGTTCGTCGATCTCTGCGAGGGCCCCCACGTGCCCGGCACCGCTGAGATCAAGGCCGTCAAGCTCCTGAGCGTGGCCGGCGCCTACTGGCGCGGCGACAGCGACAACCAGCAGCTCCAGCGCATCTACGGCACGAGCTTCTTCAAGAAGAAGGACCTGGACGCCCACCTGGCCATGCTGGAGGAGGCCCGCAAGCGCGACCACCGCAAGCTCGGCCGGGAGCTGGACCTGTTCGGCGTGATGGACGAGGCCGGGCCGGGCCTGTCCTTCTGGTACCCCCGCGGCGACGTGCTGCGCGAGGAGGTCATCGCCTTCTGGAAGCATCTGCATCGGCGCGACGGCTACGTCACCGTGACCACGCCCCACATCTCCCAGGCCGACCTGTGGGAGACCTCGGGCCACATGCAGTTCTACAGCGAGAACATGTACCTCTTCGAGCAGGACGAGCGGCCCTACGTGGTCAAGCCCATGAACTGCCCGGGGCACATCCTGATCTACAAGCGGCGCAAGCGCTCCTACCGCAACCTGCCCGTGCGCTACGCCGAGCTGGGCACCGTCTACCGCGTCGAGCTGCGGGGCACGCTCCACGGCCTGATGCGCGTGCGCGGCTTCACCCAGGACGACGCCCACATCTTCTGCACCCCGGCCCAGCTCGAGGACGAGGTCAGCCGCGTGCTGGACCTGACCAAGGAGCTGCTGGGCACCTTCGGCTTCGACGAGTTCAAGGTGGAGCTGTCGGTGCGCGACTCCCAGAACAAGCAGAAGTACGCCGGCACCGACGAGGAATGGGAGATGGCCGAGCGCTCGCTGGTCAAGGCCCTCGACCAGCACGGCCTCGACTACACCCGCGAGGAGGGGGAGGCCGTCTTCTACGGCCCCAAGATCGACATCAAGCTCGTCGACGCCATCGGCCGCAAGTGGCAGGCGACCACGGTGCAGTTCGACTTCAACCTGCCCCGCCGCTTCGACGTGACCTTCGTCGACCAGGACGGCCAGGAGAAGTACGTCTACATGGTGCACCGGGCCATCATGGGCTCCCTGGAACGCTTCATCGGCGTGCTCACCGAGCACTACGCGGGCGAGTTCCCCCTGTGGCTGGCGCCCGAGCACTGCCGCGTGCTCTCGGTCAGCCGCGATCAGCACGCCTACGCCGAGCAGGTGGCGCGGACCCTCTTCGACCGCGGTCTGCGCGCGTCGGCCGACGTCCGCGACGAGAAGATCGGCTACAAGATCCGCGAGGCCGAGACCATGCACGTGCCCTACATGCTGGTGGTCGGCAAGAAGGAGGCCGAGGCGGACACCGTCGCCGTGCGCGCGCGCAAGGGCGGCGATCTGGGCGTCCAGGCGGTGGGGGAGCTGGGCGATCGGCTCCTTGACGAAATCGCGGAGAAGCGCTAGATTATCTGCGGTTCCGAAAGGACCACCGGCCCAGGCCGGGACATTCGAAGCCAAGTGGAGGCCGACGCAGGCCTGGCCTCCCACCGTTGTCGGCCCCACGGGGAAGGAACGGTTCGCGACTGTGAAGAGGAGCGGACCGTGGTGTCCGCTTTTTTATTGCGCGGCGCGAGGACGCCGCGAGGGCCGCGACCGGAACCCTCTGCAGGAGGTACGAGAAATCAGAGACGACAAGACGCTCCGGGTCAATCGCATGATCCGCATCCCGCGGGTGCTCGTGGTGGACGAGAACGGGGAACAGCTGGGTGTGATGGAGACTCGTGACGCGCAGGCGCTCGCAGGCGAGCGCGGTCTGGACCTGGTGGAAGTGGCGCCGACGGCGAGGCCGCCGGTGTGCCGCATCATGGACTACGGCAAGTACAAGTACGAGCAGAGCAAGAAGGCTCGTCGCGCGCGCCAGGCGTCCCACACCATCAAGGTCAAGACCATCAAGTTCCGTCCCAAGACCGACGAGCACGACTACAACTTCAAGAAGGGGCACATCATCTCCTTCCTGCAGAAGGGTCACAAGGTCAAGGTCATCATGCAGTACCGGGGGCGCGAGCTGTCACACATGGAGCTCGGCATCGAGTTCCTGAAGGAGCTGGTCGAAGAGGTCGCCGAGCACGGCAAGCCCGAAGGCCGGCCCAGCCAGGAGGGACGCACGGTCTCCCTGGTCCTGGTTCCGCACAAACCGGAATAGAGCCTGGAACGGGAGTTTCGGCCCGGATCGGCGCACCGCCGACCCGTCGCCCCCTCCCGTCGTCAGAAAGGTGAGAGAGATGAAGGGTCCTAAGATGAAGACCAACCGCGCGGCCGCCAAGCGCTTCAAGCGCACCGGCTCCGGCCGCGTCAAGCGCAACCACGCGTACCACGGCCACCTGTTCACGGCCAAGAGCCCCAAGCGCAAGCGCAACCTGCGCAAGGCCACCATGCTGGATTCCGCAGACATGGCGCGCGTCGACAAGATGCTGGCCGGCAAGTAGGGCGAACGGGTACACGCAACAGGCTCTTCGAACAGGAGGCAGAGACATGCCGAGAGCGACGAACAATCCTGCCGCGAGGCAGAAGCGCAACAAGGTGATGAAGAAGGCCAAGGGCTACGTGGCCGGCCGCGGGTCCCAGTTCCGGATGGCCCGCGAGCAGGTCGAGCGCGCCCTGGCGCAGGAGTACAAGGACCGCAAGCGCCGCAAGCGCGACTTCCGTCGCCTGTGGATCACCCGCATCAACGCGGCGGCCCGCATCCAGGGCCTGAGCTACAGCCACTTCATCAACGGACTGAAGAAGGCCAACATCGAGATCGACCGCAAGCAGCTGGCCGACCTCGCGGTGCGCGACATGGACGGCTTCGCCAAGCTGGCGGAGATGGCCCGCAACGCGCTCTAGACAGGCACCCGACAAGAGGCCAGGAGGCCCGACCGATGCAGGAAATGCTCGATCGCCTGCGTTCCGACGGACTCGCCCTCGTTGAGGGCGTGTCGTCGTTGGAGGACGCGGAGAAGGCGAAGGTGGCGCTCTTCGGCCGCAAGGGCGCGCTCACGACACAGCTGCGGGGCCTGAAGGACCTGCCGGACGACCAGCGTCCGGCGGCCGGCGCGGCGCTCAACCGTCTCAAGACGGAACTCGAGGGCCTGCTGGAGGCGCGCAAGGCCGAGCTGGAGGCCGCCGCCGACGCGCGCGCCGGAGAGGGCGTCGATCTGAGCCTGCCCGGGCTGCCTCCCGCGCCGGCCGGGTCGCGCCACCCGTTGCCGTCGATCATCGCCGAGATCTGCGAGATCTTCCACGGCATGGGCTTCTCGGTGGAGTCGGGTCCCGACGTGGAGCTGGACTGGTACAACTTCACGGCCCTGAACTTCCCGGACGATCATCCGGCCCGCGACATCCAGGACACCTTCTACATCGACGACAAGCGCCTGCTGCGCACGCAGACCTCGCCGGTCCAGGTGCGCACCATGCAGCGCCGCGAGCCGCCCCTGGCGGTGGTGGTGCCCGGCCGCGTGTACCGCAACGAGGCCGTCGACGCCTCGCACGCCGCGGAGTTCTACCAGATCGAGGGCCTCTACGTGGACCGCGACGTGAGCCTGGCCGATCTCAAGACCACCGTCTCCCAGTTCATCGACACGCTGTACGGGGCCGGCACCCCGATCCGCTTCCGGCCGCACTTCTTCCCCTTCACCGAGCCGTCGGTGGAGGTGGACATGCGTTGCTTCGCCTGCGGCGGCGAGGGCTGCACCCTCTGCGGGCGCACCGGCTGGATCGAGATCATGGGGGCGGGCATGGTCCACCCCAACGTCTTCGAGGCGGCGGGCTACGACCGCGACGCCTACACGGGCTTCGCCTTCGGCCTGGGCATCGACCGCATCGCCATGCTGCGCTACGGCATCGACGACATCCGACTGCTCTACGAGAACGACCTGCGATTCCTCCATCAGTTCAGGGGGGCGAGTTGAACATCAGTCTGAACTGGCTGCGGGACTACGTGTCCTGGGAGGGCTCCGCCGAGGAGCTCGCCGAGCGCCTGACCATCAACGGGCTCAACGTGGAGTCCATCGAGGAATTCGAGCTGACCTTTCCCGGCGTCGTGGTGGGCAAGGTGCTGGACTGCGGCAAGCATCCCGACGCCGACAAGCTCAGCCTGTGCCGGGTGGACGACGGCGAGGGCGAGAAGCAGGTCGTCTGCGGCGCGCCCAACGTGCGCACCGGACTGACGGTGCTCTTCGCCCGCATCGGCACCCGCCTGCCCAACGGCATGAAGCTCAAGAAGAGCAAGATCCGGGGCGTGGAGTCGCAGGGCATGATCTGCTCGGCCTCGGAGTTGGGCCTGAGCGACGAGAGCGAAGGCATCATGGAACTGCCGGACGGGCCCGCGGCCGGCACGCCCGCCGACGAGCTCTACGGCTACCGCGACACGGTGCTGGACATCGAGGTCACGCCGAATCGGCCCGACTGGCTCAGCCATCTGGGCGTGGCGCGCGAGGTGGCGGCCATCAGCGGCGCCAAGCTGCAGCTGCCGGAGGCCTGGTCTCCGCCCTCGACCGCCGGCCGCCTCGACTTCTCGGTGGAGATCGAGGACTTCGCCGACTGCCCCCGCTACACGGCCCACGTGGCCCGCGACGTGACGGTGGGCGAGTCGCCGCGCTGGATGCGCAACCGCCTGCTGGCCGTCGGCGCCCGACCCATCAACAACGTGGTCGACGTCACCAACTACGTGCTCTTCGAGACGGGGCAGCCCCTGCACGCCTTCGACCTCAAGCAGCTCGGCGGCGACCGGCTGGTCGTCCGCCGCGCGGCGGCGGGGGAGCGGCTGGACACGCTCGACGGGGAGACCCGCGAGCTCACGCCCGAGGACCTGGTCATCGCCGACGCGGCGGTGCCCGTGGCCATGGCCGGCGTCATGGGCGGCGCCGAGTCCGAGGTGGACGAGACCACGGGCGAGGTGCTGCTGGAGAGCGCGTTCTTCGATCCCGGCGTGGTGCGGCGCGGTTCGCGGCGGCACCAGGTCACGAGCGAGTCCTCGTACCGCTTCGAGCGCCAGGCCGACTGGGACGCCGTGGAATTCGGCGCCCGCCGCGCCCTGGCCCTGCTGCAGGAGCATGCCGGCGCCCACGTGGAGCCCGGCTTCATCGATCGACAGGATCCGGACCGGCGCGAGTCCCACACGGTGACCCTGCGCGTGGAGCAGGTCAACCGGCTGCTCGGCACCCGCATCACCACGCTGTCGGCGGTGGAGTACCTGCAGGCCATCGGTCTCAGCTGCCAGCCCGTGGGTCAGGTGCGCGATCGGGCCGACACCAGCGGCAAGCTGACGGTGACCGTCCCCAGCTTCCGGCGCGACATCCACGAGGAAGTGGATCTGATCGAGGAGATCGCACGCATCTACGGTTTCGACAACATCGAGTCGGCCACCCATTTCCGCGGACGCGCCGGCGTGACCCGACGCGACCGCGACCGGGCCATGGCGTCGCTGCGGGACTACCTCGCGGCCGTCGGCTACTCCGAGATCGTCACCTCGAGCTTCATGGCCCGGGAGGATCTCGATCGGCTCGGCCTGGCCGGGGACGATCCCCGGCGCGAGATGCTGGCGGTGGACAACCCCCATCACGGCGGCGAGACCCTGCTGCGCTCGACCCTGACGCCGTCCCTGCTGGCGGTGGTGCGGCGCAACCTGAACGCCGACCACGCGACGCCCTTCCGGCTCTTCCAGACGGGGGTCGCCTTCCGGGTCGACGAGCCCGGCCGCTATCCCTCCGACCATCCCGATGCGGGTCTGCTGCCCCGCGAGACCGCCACGCTCCAGCTGGCGATCGTCGGTCGCGAGGACGCGCTCTACGGCGATGTCCCCGCCGGTTTGCTGGAGATCAAGGGGATCGTGTCCGCCCTGTCCCAGCAGCTGCGCGTGTCCCTGTCGGCGGAGCCGGGCGGGGAGGCGCCCTTCCTGCAGGAGGGCCTGCGCTGGATCCTGCGGAACGCCGAGGGCGCTCCGGTGGGCACGGCGGGCGCCGTGGCCCGGCGGACCCTGCGCGAATTCGACATCGACGCGCCGGTCGCCATGCTCGAGCTCGAGCTCGACGGCTTCGACCTGTCGCCGGCCCCTGTCCGCTACGCCTCGTTCTCCCGTTTCCCGGCGGTGAAGCGCGATCTGTCCCTGGTGACGCCCGCGGGGGTCGGCTACGAGAGCGTGAGGGACGTGGTGACCCGCTCCGGCGGCCCGCTGCTGGCGGAGGTGGAACTGTTCGATCTCTTCCGGGGCGGCCAGCTCACGGATGGAAGCGCGGCTCTCGGAATTCGCTTGAAGTTCCAGTCCGCCAAGAGTAATCTGAAGGGGAAGGCTGTAGACAAGGCCATCGACGCGATCATGGACGCCCTGCGGAACGAGCTGGACGTCCAGCTCCGCGGATGATGGATCAGCCCTTCTGGTGAATGGTGAACGGAGTCCTCTAACCGGAAGGTATCGAACAAAATGCACGATGACAGCTTTGGGCTGTTGGAAGAGAAGGTTCTGACCGCTGTCAAACGCATCCAGGAGCTCAAGACGGAAAACGAGCAGCTGAATGCGCAGCGGGAGAAGCTCGAGGGCCAAATGGAGGCTCTCAACGATCGGGTCCAGCGCGCCGAGAGCGAGCTCGCCGAGACCCGAGAACAAGCGGCGCGGGTCGACCACATGGAAGGCAAGCGTCAGTTGATCGAGGAGAAGGTGGGAGGCCTGCTGGAAAAGCTCGACTCCATCGCATAGCCGGCGCGAGCACGTCGGCGATGATGGATCGGCCCGGGGCAGGATTCATGGGAAAGTGACCTGAATGTCCGATCCCAGAAGTGTGAACGTGACCATTTTCGGTCGAGAATATACTTTGCGGGGCGACGCCGAGAGGGCGTACGTCGAGAAAGTCGCGGCGTTGGTGGACGAGAAGATGCGCGAGATCTCCGACCAGTCCAACATCGCGTCGACGAGCAAAGTGGCCATCCTGGTGGCCGTAAACCTGGCGGATGAACTCTTGCGCGAACGTCAGAAGCATCAGCAGGCCTTGAACCTCCTGGACGAGCGCACGGGTCAGATCACCGCCTATCTCGACAAGGAGATGGAACAGCTCTGAGGATCACGAGGAGTGTGGGATTCCCTGCTAAGCCCGTGATGCGTCGAGTCAAATGAGCCAACACTCCGACTGTGGGACTCCGGGTTCCCGAGCCGCGGCCAAGCCCGCGAGGGAAGGCCAGAGCGACGGACAGGAGACCCTTTCTGAAGCAATTGGTTCAATTGCTTCCGGCCACACGACTCGGCGGGGAATCTCGCCGGACTTTCCCGGCCCCGATGTTTCGACCCCTCCCTGCTTTTCCTTCCGTTTCCGGAAGGAGTAGATCATGAACCAAGTCCCGACGCTGGTCTGGCCTCTGGTCAGTGCCGTCGCGTTCTTCTGTCTGGGCTGGTGGCTGCAGAAGCAACGGCTCGTCCGCATGATGGGCGACGCGGATCGTGAACGGCAGCGCCTGATCCAGGACGCCGAGCGGGAAGCCGCGAGCGTGCGCAAGGGCGCCGACCTGGAAGCCAAGGACGAGATCTATCGCGCGCGGCAGAAGTTCGAGTCCGAGACCGAGGCCACCCGCCGCGAGCTGGCCAAGCGCACCGAGTATCTCGACCAGCGCGATTCGAGCCTGAACAAGAAGGTCACCTACGTCGACCACAAGGAGGCCAAGCTCGAACAGCGCGAGACCGAGATGAAGCATCGGGCCGACGAGGTGGAGCAGCTCCGCCACGAACTGGCCGGCAAGATGGCGGCCCAGGAGGCCCAGCTCGAGAGCATCGCCGGCCTGAGCGCCGAGCACGCCAAGCAGCAGCTGATGGACCGCATGCTCTCGCAGGCGCGTCTGTCCGCGGCCAAGCACGTGCAGGAGATCCGCGAGGAGGCCGAGCGCACCGCCAAGCGGGAGTCCCAGAAGATCCTCGGCCAGGCCGTGCAGCGTTACGCCGCCGAGCACGTGGCCGAGGCGTCGGTGTCGGTGGTGGACCTGCCCAACGACGACATGAAGGGGCGCATCATCGGCCGCGAGGGGCGCAACATCCGCGCCTTCGAGCTGGCCACCGGCGTGGACGTGATCATCGACGACACGCCCGAGGCCGTGATCATCTCCGGCTTCGATCCGGTGCGGCGCGAGGTGGCCTGCCAGTCCCTGCAGACCCTGATCCGGGACGGCCGCATCCACCCGGGGCGCATCGAGGAGGTCGTCCAGAAGACCGACGCCGAGATGCAGGAACGCATCCGCGAGATCGGGGAGCAGGCCTGCCTGGAGCTCGGGCTGCAGAACGTCAATCCCAAGCTCCACCCGTACATCGGTCGACTGCACTACCGCACCAGCTACGGGCAGAACCTCCTGCTGCACAGCAAGGAGGTGGCCGGCGTGTCCGCGGTCATCGCGGCCGAGCTCGGGCTCGATCCCGACATGGCCCGCCGCTGCGGCTTCCTGCACGACATCGGCAAGGCGGCCGACCACGAGCACGACGGGCCGCACGCCCTGATCGGCGCCCGCATCCTGCGGAAGCTCGACGAGCACCGCCTGGTGATCAACGCCGTCGAGGGGCATCACCAGGACTGCGAGGCCGAGTCGGCCTACACCTTCATCACCGCCGCCGCGGACGCGGTCTCGGCCTCGCGGCCGGGGGCGCGCCGGGAGAGCTTCGACAACTACATCAAGCGCCTGGAGAACCTCGAGCGCATCGCCGAGAGCTTCGACGGCGTGGACAAGTGCTACGCCATCCAGGCGGGGCGCGAGGTGCGCGTCCTGGTCAACCACGACAAGGTCTCGGACGCCGAGGCCGTCCTGATGGCCGAGGAGATCAGCCGCCGCGTCGAGGGCGAGCTGGAGTACCCGGGGCAGATCAAGGTCATGGTCCTGCGCGAGTCGCGGGCGGTGGCCTACGCCCGCTAGCCGGGCTCATCCAATCGTACCGGCGGCCGTCGACCGGCGGCCGCCGCACACGTTCGATCCGGGAGGGGACATGGACAGTCTGAAACTGGCCGGCGCCGCCGTGCGGGACGCCGTCTTCGCGGACCTGACGGGCGCGGTGGCCGACGCGGGCCGCCGCCCCGGCCTGGGCGTCATCCTGGTGGGGGACGACCCCGCGTCGCGCGTCTACGTGGCGAGCAAGGGGAAGGCCTGCGAGAAGCTGGGCTTCCACCACGTCACCCATCACCTCCCCGCGGACACCGCCGAGGACGAGGTGTTGCGGCTGGTGGACGCGCTGAACACGGATCCGGACATCCACGGCATCCTGGTGCAGATCCCCTTGCCCCGGCACATCTCCGAGGCCCGGGTCCAGCAGGCGGTGGATCCGCGCAAGGACGTGGACGGCTTCCATCCCGACAACCTGGGGCGCCTGCTGGCGGGCGAGCCGCGGTTCGTGCCCTGCACGCCCCTGGGCATCGTGGAGATGCTGCGCTACTACGACATCGGCCTGTCCGGGCGCGAGGTGGCCATCGTGGGCCGCAGCGTCATCGTCGGCCGGCCCCTGGCCATGCTGCTCTCGCTGAAGGCCGATCCCGGCAACGCCACGGTCACGCTCTGCCACTCGGCGACCCGCGACCTGCCCGCGACGACCCGTCGCGCCGACGTGGTCGTGGCGGCCATGGGCGTGCCCGGCGCCCTGACCCGCGAGCACGTGGCCGAGGGCGCCGTGGTCGTGGACGTGGGCATCAACCGGGTGGACGACCCGAGTGCGAAGAAGGGCTACCGGATCGTCGGCGACGTGGCGCCCGAGGCCATGGACGGATGGGCCTCGGCCTACACGCCCGTGCCGGGCGGCGTCGGGCTGATGACCATCGCCATGCTGATGCGCAACACCTACGAGGCCATGCGCCGGCAGGCGGGCGAGGCATGATCGCCGAGCCGAAGCCGGACTCCGAGCCCCTGTCCGGTCATCTGGATGCGGAGCGCCGGGCCGTCGATGCCCATCTGCGCATGAGGCTCCGCGGCGTCCGAGGCGTGCCGGCGCGCCTGAAGGCGGCCATGGGCCACTCCCTGTTCGGGGGCGGCAAGCGACTGCGGCCGGTGCTGCTGCTCTGGGCCTACGACGCCCTGCGGACGCGCCGCGCCGTCGCCCGCGAGCACGCCCTGGACGCCGCCTGCGCCCTGGAGATGATCCACACCTACTCCCTGATCCACGACGACCTGCCGGCCATGGACGACGACGTCCTGCGTCGCGGGCGCCCCACCTGCCACGTGGCCTACGACGAGGCCACGGCGATCCTCGCCGGCGACGGGCTGCTGACCCTGGCCTTCGGGATCCTGGCCGAGGTGCCCGTCCACGGCGCGGCGCTCGTGCGCGAGGTCGCCGCGGCGGCCGGACCGGCGGGCATGGTCGGGGGCCAGCAGCTCGACCTGGAGGCCGAGGGCGTCGAGCCGACGGCGAACCTGGTCCGTCGCATCCATCGGGACAAGACGGCCCGTCTGATCGCGGCTCCGCTGGCCGCCGGCGCGAGACTGGCCGGGGCCGGCACGTCCGCCATCGACCTGATGTCCCGCGCCGGGATCGAGCTCGGCCTGGCCTTCCAGGCCGCCGACGACCTGCTCGACGTGGAGGGAGACGCGGAACGGCTGGGCAAGAGCCCCGGCAAGGACGCGGCGGCCGGCAAGGCCACCTGGGTCAGCCTGAAGGGACTGGAGGCCGCCCGGGCCCGTACACGGCGCCACGGGCGACGGGGCCTCATCCTGCTGGCCGACGCCCTGCCCGGCCGCACGACGCGAGCCCGTCGCGACGCCGCCGCGCGGCTCGAGGCGCTGGGCCGGCGCCTGTGGGAGCGTGATCGCTGAGTCGACATCGCTTTGCGGTTGCCAACGTCGAGCCGTCCGGATTACCTTTGATGACTGCGGAGCGCAAAGCTGCGTTCCCGATTCGTGCCTCGAACAGGACGTGTCATGACCTCCATCCTGCAGAATCTGTCCGGTCCCGGGGATCTCGCCGGTCTCACGGAGGCCCAGCTCCTGCGCCTCTGCGGCGAGCTGCGCGACGAGATCATCTCCACCGTGTCCACCACAGGCGGACACCTCGGCGCCAACCTCGGCGCCGTGGAGTTGACCGTGGCCCTGCACGCCCTGTTCCGCTCGCCGAAGGACAAGATCGTCTGGGACGTGGGCCATCAGGCCTACGGCCACAAGCTGCTGACCGGCCGCCGCGACAGTTTCGGCACCCTCCGCCAGCGCAACGGCGTGAGCGGGTTCCCCAAACGCAGCGAGAGCGAACACGACGCTTTCGGCGTGGGGCACGCGAGCACGTCGATCAGCGCGGCCCTGGGCCTCGCCGAGGCGCGCGATCTCAAGGGGGAGGACCACGCCGTGATCGCCGTGATCGGCGACGGCGCCCTGACCGGCGGCCTGGCCTACGAGGGCCTGAACAACGCGGGCCAGCTGCAGACCGACCTGATCGTGGTGCTCAACGACAACGAGATGAGCATCTCGCCCAACGTGGGCGCCATCGCCAAGTACCTCACGCGGATCACGTCGGGGCAGCTCTACACCCGTTTCGAGGCCGACATGTGGCGCATACTCGGCAAGCTGCCCAAGGGGCTGAAGGCCCAGAAGCTCGCCGGCCGCATCAAGGAGGGCCTCAAGCAGATCGTGGTGCCAACCATCCTCTTCGAGGAGCTGGGCTTCAAGTACTTCGGCCCCATCGACGGGCACGACCTGCCCCTGCTGATGCGGACCCTCGACTCGGTGCGCAAGCTCAAGGGGCCGGTCCTCATCCATACGGTGACCAGCAAGGGCAAGGGCTACGCCTTCGCCGAGCGGGAGCAGGCGCGCTACCACGGCGTGGGCAAGTTCGATCGCGAGATGGGCGTCCAGTCCAGCGCCGGCGGCACGCCCAGCTACACCGCCGTCTTCGGCGACGCGCTGGTCGAGGCGGCCGCGCAGGACGAACGCGTGGTGGCCATCACGGCCGCCATGCCCGAGGGCACGGGACTCGACAAGTTCCGCGACGCGCATCCGGACCGCTTCTTCGACGTGGGCATCGCAGAGGCCCACGCGGTCACCTTCGCCGCGGGCCTGGCCTGCGACGGACTGAAGCCGGTGGTGGCCATCTACTCCAGTTTCCTGCAGCGCGCCTACGACCAGGTGATCCACGACGTGGCCCTGCAGAAGCTGCCGGTGGTCTTCGCCGTCGATCGCGGCGGCGTGGTGGGGGAGGACGGACCGACTCACCACGGCGTCTTCGACCTCTCCTACCTGCGCGTGGTGCCCGAGCTGGTGATCATGGCGCCCAAGGACGAACAGGAACTGCGACGCATGCTGGCCACGGCCATGGCCCGCGAGGACGGGCCCACGGCCCTGCGCTATCCCCGCGGCGCCGGGCTCGGCGTGCCTCTGCCCGCCGAGGTGGAGCCGCTGGAGATCGGTCGCGCCGAATGGCTGCGCCGCGGCGGGGACGTCTGTCTGCTGGCGCTCGGCAGCATGGTCGCGCCGGCGGCGGCCGCGGCCGAGCGGCTGGCCGATGCGGGCGTCGAGGCCGGCGTCGTCAACCTGCGTTTCGTGAAGCCCCTGGACGCCGACGCGCTGCGGACGGCCTTCACCGATCACGAGCACGTGATCGTGCTCGAGGAGAACGCCCGGGCCGGCGGACTCGGCGGGGCCGTGATGGAATGGGCGCACGCCAATCTGGACGGGCCGCTGACGCCAGTCCTGTCCATCGGCATCCCGGACGGGTTCGTGGAGCACGCCACGCGCGCCTCGCTGCTGGAGCAGCTGGGGCTGGACGCCGAGGCCGTCGCGACCCGCATCCTCGAGCGGATCCGCGCCGGGGGCCGCTTCATCGCCGACACCGCGGGCTGAGCGCGAGCGGAGGGCGCACATGTCCATCGAGACCATCGGACTCTTCGGGAATCCGGACAAGCGCGAGATCGGTGCGGCGCTCGCACGCGTGCTCGAGCGATGCGCGGCGGAAGGTCTGGCCATCGCGGCCCAGGCGGAGCTGGCGTCCCTGGTGCCCCCGGACACGCTCCGGCTCGATGACGAGGACCTGGTCCGCCGCTGCGACGTGATCATCACCTTCGGCGGCGACGGCACCATGCTGCGCGCCGCCCGCGCCGTCGGCACGGCCGACACCCCCCTGCTGGGCATCAACCTCGGCGCGCTCGGCTACCTGACCGACGTGCCCCTGTCCGAGCTCGACGCGGCCCTCGACCAGCTGTTCCGGGGCGAGTGGCTGTCCTCCCCGCGCGCCCGTGTCCACGGCGACGTGCTCCGCGACGGCGAGGTCGTGGATAGCTGCACGGCCCTGAACGACATCGTCGTCAACATGGGTTCGTTGCCCCGGGCCCTGCACATGGAGGTGCGTCTGGACGACGTGCCCCTGGGACGCTTCCTCGGCGACGGCCTCATAATCAGCACGCCCACCGGCTCGACCGCCTACAACCTGTCGGCCGGGGGGCCCATCGTGCATCCCGGCATCAACGCCATGGTCGTCAACCCCATCTGCCCCCACAGCCTGGCCATCCGCCCCCTGCTCGTGCCCATGGACAAGACCGTGGAGCTCACGCTGCGCGACGCGGGCCAGGGCGCCACGTTGACCGCCGACGGCCAGGAGGCCGTGCCCCTGCACGGCGGCGACAAGGTGATCTATGGACGGGCCGAGCATCCGGTCCATCTGGTCAAGTTCCCCAGCAGCGACTTCTTCCAGGCCATGCGTCGCAAGCTCCAGTGGGGCGCCATCAACCGGCGCGAGCCCTCGAGCTGACATGCTCGCCGCCCTGCGCATCCGACGGCTCGGGCTGGTGGACGACCTCTCCCTGGAGGTGCCGCCGGGCCTGACCGTCCTGACGGGGGAGACCGGCGCGGGCAAGTCGATGATCGCCGGCGCCGTCGCCCTGTTGACGGGCGAGTCCGTTCCCAAGGACCTGGTGCGCGGCGGCGAGGAGACCGCCTGGGTGGAGGGCCTCTTCGATCTCGCCGGTCGCGACGCCCTGTGCGCCGACCTGGCGGAGGCGGGTGTGGAGCCGGGCGAGGACGGCCTGCTGCTGCTGCGGCGGGAGATCCGCCGCGAAGGGCGCAACCGCGTTCTGATCAACGGCCGACTCGCCTCGCTGCCCCTGCTGCAGGCCATCGGCCCCCGCCTGCTGGCCGTGCAGAGCCAGGACCAGCAGCGGGAGCTCGGCCGGCCGGCCTTCGTGCGGGATCTGCTCGACGAGCTGGTCGAAGCGGGCGAGGCCCGCTCAGAGGTCGCCGCGGCCCATGACGCGTGGCGCGAGGCGCTCGGGGACCTGGCGGCGCGACGTCGCGAGGTCGACGCCCACCGGGAGCAGATCGAACTGTGGACCTATCAGCGCGACGAGCTGCGCGCCGCGGCCCTGGATCCCGACGAGGAGCCGGGGCTGGACGAATCCCTGGCCCTGAAACGCCATGCCGCCGAGCTGCGGGAGGGCGCGGCGGAGACCCTGCAGGCCCTGGCGGGCGGGGAGGGGGATCTGCGTTCGGCCCTGGGCCGCGCCCTGAGGGCTCTGGCGCGGCTCGAGGGCAAGAGCGCGCGGCTCGACACGGCCCTGTCCCTGCTGCGCGAGGGCGAGGCCGCCGCCGCCGAAGCCGAGACCGAGGTGGAACGTTTCCTCGACGCGGCCGAACTCGACCCCGGCGACCTCGACGCCCTCGAGGAGCGCAAGGCCCTCTACGCCGAGATCCGACGCAAGTACAGACGCGACATCCCCGATCTGCTGATCTATCTGGAGCTCCTGGAGGAGCGCATCGACCGCCAGGCGAGCGCCGAGGACGACCTGGCCGAGCTCGAGAGCCGGCTCGAGGCGACGGCGACGCATCTGCAGCAGTCGGCCGAGACGCTGCGGCGGCTGCGGCGCGAGGGCGCGGGCGGCGTGAGCCGGCTGGCGGAGGAGGTCATCCGGCCCCTGGCGCTGCCGGACCTCGAGCTGTCCTTCTCGGTCGCGGCCCGACGCGGCGAAGCCGACGATCCGATCCTGGACGGCGAGCCCTGCGACGTACGGCGCGACGGGGCCGACGAGATCGACCTCATGGTCCGCACCAACCGCGGCGAGCGGGCGGGCCGGGTGTCCGAGATCGCCTCGGGCGGCGAGACCTCGCGCATCCATCTCGGTCTGACCGCCCTGCGGGGCGGGGAGGCGGACCCCCCGCTGCAGCTCTTCGACGAGATCGACGCAGGCCTGGGCATGGACAAGGCCGGCCCCGTGGCGCGTCTGCTCGGCCGGCTGGCCGCCCGCGGCCAGGTGATCTGCATCACCCACCTGGCGACGATGGCCGTGCACGGGGACACGCACTGGCGCGCCAGCAAGTCGGTCCGCGACGGCCGCACCTACCTGAGCGTCGACGCCCTGGACGCCGACGCCCGCATCGAGGAGACCGCCCGGTTGCTGGGCGAGAGCGACGGGCGGAGCCGGGACGGGGACGGGGACGCCAGGCGCGCCTACGCCCGCGATCTGCTGTCCGAAGCCCGGACCGGGCTGGCGACGGGCCCTCGGCGCAGCGATCTTGGAAAAGGCGGTTGACCCCCCGTGGGGCAGCACACATACTTGCTGCCGCATCGATTACGACTCAGGTGCGCCCGTAGCTCAGCTGGATAGAGCGCTTGCCTCCGGAGCAAGAGGCCACAGGTTCGAATCCTGTCGGGCGTACCACTTCTTTTCCCACTCGATTCCGGCGCCATGTGGACGAAGATACTCCTGCTCGTGGCTATCTGGTGGCTGTGGCGATTCGCGGCGCGCACCCTGCTCCGCCGCCCCCGCCCCAAGCCCGATGTGCGCAGCGCGCCCGGCACGGACGCGGCTCGCCGCGAGCGGGGCCGCGACAGAGCGGAGGACCTGAGCCGGCAGGACATCAGCGATGCTGATTACGAGGAAATCCCGTAAGCCCAGCGACGATTCGCCCTTCCGCTCGCGCTTCCGGAGCGGCGACGGGGCGGCCTTCGCCCTGCGCCAGTACATGCGGGCCCGCGAGGAGGTCTACCAGCGCGTGGTGGTGACGGCCGTCCAGGCCGTTTTCGCCGTGTTCCTGCTGCTCTTCGCGCGGACCCTGCATCAGCTCTTTTCGGCGCACGGTCGGGACCTGTCCAACTGGGTGGAAATCGTCTGCCAGGGCGTGCTGTTGCTCGTCGTGGGGGTCGTGATAAGGCGCGTAGTGCGTAACATTCGCGAAATAAGGGAGTTGCGCCAGGAGCTGAAGGCGCTGCGCGAGGATTCCGCCGACGAGCTCGGCCTGCATTGAGCGGGGCCGGCGTCTGGCATTCTCCTTGCAGAACAAGAACGTCTGTCGAGTTCGAACAGAAACGTCGTCACGCAACCGAACAAGAGAGCGATATGGAGATCTGCGACAAGTTGACGAAACGCGAGGCGCGCCTGGCCGTGATCGGCCTCGGCTACGTGGGGCTGCCCCTGGCCATGGAGTACGCCAAGGCGGGCTTCTCGGTGCTGGGGATCGACCTGGTGGAAGACAAGGTGGCGCAGCTCAACAGGGGCGAGAGCTACATCATCGACGTACCTTCGGCCGAGGTCGCGGCCGCCGTCGAGTCGGGCCGCTTCGAGGCCACCTCCGACACCTCCGGGCTCGCCGACTGCGACTGCGTGAACATCTGCGTCCCCACGCCCCTGGGCAAGACGCAGGATCCGGACATGAGCTACATCCGCTCCGCGGTCGACGCCATCGCGCCGCACCTGCACGCGGGCATGCTCGTGATCCTCGAGAGCACGACCTATCCCGGCACCTGTGAGGAAGTCATCCTGCCGCGCCTGGCCGTCAACGACCTCGAGGTGGGCAAGGATTTCCACCTGGCCTTCTCGCCCGAGCGGGTGGATCCGGGCAATCCGGTCTACCAGACCAAGAACATCCCCAAGGTCGTCGGCGGCGTGACCGAGAGCTGCACGAAGGCCGCGGCCTGCCTCTACGAGCAGGTCATGGACACCGTGGTCCCTGTCTCCACGGCTCGCGTGGCCGAGACCGTCAAGCTGCTGGAGAACACCTTCCGCAGCGTGAACATCGGGCTGGTGAACGAGATCGCCCTGCTCTGCGACTCCATGGACATCGACGTCTGGGAGGTCATCGAGGCCGCCGGCACCAAGCCCTTCGGCTTCATGCCCTTCTATCCGGGGCCCGGCCTCGGCGGACACTGCATCCCCATCGACCCGTTCTACTTCTCGTGGAAGGCCAAGCAGGTGGGCATGGAGGCGCGCTTCATCGATCTGGCGGGACAGGTCAACGGCGCCATGCCGAAGCACGTGGTCAAGCTGGTGGGCGACGCCCTCAACGACGTGGAGCGCGCGGTGAAGGGCAGCCGGATCCTGGTGGTCGGCGTGGCCTACAAGCCGGATATCGACGACGTGCGCGAATCGCCGGCCCTGGATATCATGGAGCTGCTGACCCAGCGCGGGGCCGAGGTCTGGTGGTACGACCCCCACGTGCCGGCCCTGCACGGCTTCGACACACTGCAGAAGCTCGAGGACTGGACGCCCGAGGCCCTGGGCGGATACGATTGCGCCGTCGTGGTGACGCCGCACAAGGGCGTCGATCATGCGGCGCTGCTCTCGGCGGGCCCGGTCGTCGTCGATACGCGCAACGCACTCAAAGGACACAAGAGCGGGAAGCTCGTCCGTCTCTAGGCGGCATAGGAACGCCCGGACGACGGGCGTCAAGGAGGGAACAATGAAGAAGGCACTGGTCACCGGAGGCGCTGGGTTCATCGGCTCTCATCTGGCGAACGCGCTCGTGGAGCGGGGCGTCGAGGTCGTGATCCTGGACAACCTGTCCACCGGCAAGCGCGGGAACATGGACGGCTTCATCGAGCGGATCCGCTTCGTGGAGGGCTGCCTCACGGATCCCGACGCGGTGGCCGACGCCTGCGCCGGAGTCGACACGGTGTTCCACCAGGCCGCCCTGGCCTCGGTGCCGCGCAGCGTCGACGACCCGGTCACGTCGAATCGGCACAACATCGACGGCACCCTGAACCTCCTGGTCGCCGCCCGCGACGCCGGCGTGAAGCGTCTGGTCTACGCGGCCAGCAGCTCCGCCTACGGCGACTCGGAGTCCCTGCCCAAGGTCGAGACCATGCCGAGCAATCCCATGTCGCCCTACGCGGTGCAGAAGTACGTGGGGGAGCTGTACCTGAAGGTCTTCAACGATCTCTACGGGATCAGCTGCGTCGGCCTGCGCTACTTCAACGTCTTCGGTCCCCGGCAGGACCCCAAGAGCCAGTACGCCGCGGTGATCCCCCTGTTCATCACCCAGCTGCTGGCCGGCGAGGCGCCGACCATCAACGGCGACGGCAGCTTCTCGCGCGACTTCACGTACATCGACAATGTGATCCATGGTAACCTGCTGGCTGCGGAGGCGCCCGATCCGGGCGGCGTCACGGTGAATCTCGCCTGCGGCGACCGGTTCACCCTGAACGAGCTCTATGCGGCCATCCAGAAGAGCCTCGGCGTCGACATCGAGCCCCGTCACGGGCCCGTGCGCGCCGGCGACGTGCCGCATTCCATGGCCGACATCTCGCGCGCCCGCGAGCTGCTCGCCTATGAGCCCCAGGTGGATTTCGAGGCGGGCCTGGCCCGCACCGTCGAGTGGTACCAGACCCAGGCGGCCCGCGTCTGAGACGCGCCGTCGGAGGGGGAGAGATGATGCGCGACCGTATCGCACCCGCCGTGCTGGCGATCCTGATCCTGGCCGCGGGCGCGGCCTACGCCCAGACCGACCCGCCCCAGGAGGAGTACCGTCTCGGCGTGGGCGACGTGGTCCAGCTCAACGTCCTGCAGCAGCCCTCGCTCGACCGCAGCCTGCTGATCCGTCCCGACGGCACCGCCGTGATCCCCCTGGTGGGCGAGGTGGAGATGGCCGGGCTGACCCTGAGCGACGCGGAGGCGCTGCTGCGCCAGAAGCTGCGCCTGTTCAACCACGACATCGTGGACGTCTCCCTGACCGTGACCGAGTACAACGCCCTGCGCATCTACGTGCTCGGGGCCGTGGTCGCGCCGGGCAGCTACACCTTCGACGCCTCGCCGACCCTCTGGGACGTCCTGCGCGAGGCGGGGGGCGTGGATCGCGGGGCCAACCTGGCGATGGTGCGGGTGATCTCCGTCTCGGGCAACGAGACGACCACGCGGACATACGATCTTTCCGGCCTCGTCACCGGCGCCGGCGATACGCCGCCCCAGGTCTACCTGCGGGCCGGCGACACCGTGATCGTGCCCGGGGAGGAGGTCGTGGCCGCGGCGCCGGATTCCGGCGTGCAGGTCTACGGCGCCGTGCTCACGCCCGGCACCTACGCCATTCCCGAGCCCACCCGTCTGATGACCGTGCTGATGCTGGCCGGCTCGCCCCACGAGACCGCCGACCTCGCCAAGATCTGGTGGATCCACGACGCCGGCGACAACCGCTACGAGTCGCAGCTGATCGACGCCAAGCTGTGGGTGGAGGGGGGAGAGCTCGCGGGCAATCCGCTCATCTATCCGGGCGACACCGTCGAGGTCAAGCGGTCCACGGGCGGTTTCTTCCGGACGGTCTATCCGATCATCCTGGGCACCATCTCCACGGCCGCCGCGATCATATTCACCATGGATCGCATCAGCCGCTGAGCCGATCGCATCGGGACATCGTGGCGCGCCCGTTCCCGCCGGGGAGCGGGCGCGTCATCTCGTACCGGAGGGCGGGGGCGGAAAGAGCACGCGTCGCGCGCCGGCGAAGACCACCACCCCGATCAGCACCGCCAGCCAGAGGGTGAACAGCCGCACGATCAGCGCCACCGAGAGGGCCGCGCCCCGGGGGAGGTCCAGGGCGGTCAGCAGGACGACCAGGGTCGCCTCGGTGCCGCCCAGCCCGCCGGGCAGGAAGGCCAGCGAGCCGGCCAGGGTGCCGGCCGCGTAGACGAAGACCGCCGGTCCCAGGCCGATGTCGTGGCCGAGTCCCCGACAGATCACCCACAGGCTGACGCACTCGCACCCCCAGGCCAACACGCTCAGCGCCAGGGCGCCGGCGGCCGGCGGACCGCTGGTCAGGCGCGGCAGCCAGTGCAGGGCGTCGCGCACGCTGTCGGCGTGGTCGCGCAGGCGGGGCGCCCGGGCGAGACGGTTCACCAGCGCCGCCTGCAGACGTCCCGAGCGCAGGGAGGCCAGGGACAGGACGGCCATGGCGACGGCCGCGACCCGGGTGCCGGTCCCGGCGAAAGGGCCGTCCCACCAGAGCAGCCCGGCGGCGGCGAGCAGCAGGACGGACATCACGTCGGTCAGGCGCTCGGCGGCCAGCACCGAGAGTCCCGCGGACAGGGGCGTGCCGCGCGTGTCCCGCAGGTGCAGGGCCTTGTAGACCTCGCCCAGCTTGCCCGGCGTGACCACCATGGCGAACACGGCGAAGAAGAGGGCCCAGGACTCGCGGCGGGGCACTTCTATGGAGAGACGGCTAAGGTACAGGCTCCAGCGGCCGAATCTGAGGAGGTAGTTGGCCAGGGAGAGCCCGATGAGCAGGGGAGCATCCGCGATCGGGAAGCGTGCGAGACCTGACCGGAAATCATCCCAGCCGAGCAGCAATCCGGCTGCGGCATAGACCAGGCAGCCGGCCGTCAGCCAGAGCAGGATCGGTTTGAGCAGGGATCGGGCGCGGTCCACGATGTCTCCCGGGCCAATGACAGGAAACTACTTATGACCGATGCGACCGAAAAAATCAAGGCTTCTGGCGGCATGGCGGAAACACCTT